>NZ_JBEWSZ010000001.1:1501393-1801672 GCF_040537815.1 Mesorhizobium shangrilense | reverse complement strand
TCGAGGATGGTCTGCGGGTTGACCTCACCGTCGTAGGACGCATCGACGTCATACTGCACCAGCGAGAAATTGCCGTTGCGGAACAGATAGGTGCCGGTTGACGAGGCATCGCCGACGCCACGCCATTTGGTGAAGGAGGTGATGGTCTTGGTGGCGTCGTCATATGTCGAATTGACGGCCTGGTCGTCGGTCTGGAAGCCGATGATGTTGATCGCCTGCACCTTGCCTTCGCTGTTGTTGTTTTCATAGCGGATGTCGAGCGTGGGCGCGGCGAACTGCAATTGCCGCACACCGGCGACATCGTCCGCAATGTAGTATACCGAACTTTCATTGTAGGCGGCCATCGAGCAGAAGAAGCGGAACAATCGTGTCTCGCGGTCGGGATCGCTGGCCGCGGCGCCCGCATCCCTATAGTGGAGACTATAGGCATCCGGTTCTCCGCGCGGACCGCCGCCAGGCATTTCCTTGTCGCATTGGTCGCCATAGGTTGCGGCAAACGCCTTCTTGGCCTGTTCCAGCGCCGTGTCCTTCTTCGGTGGCCGCGGTCCATCGCCGCAGCTTGCCGGCACGGCATCGTCGAACGCGGCTGTCGCGGGCTTCAGTTCGCCCTTTTCGATATGGATCGGGTCGAACGGCGGTTCCTGGATCTGCGCGTTGACCTGGCGCACCGTATAGCAGCCGGCAAAGATCTTTTCGCTGCCATCCTTGGCTTTGGCGCGAATGGCGACTGGAACGGCGTAGTAGATGCTGCCGGCTGCCCCATCTTCGGATACGGCACCGGTTTTGACCTCCACCGCTTCAGTGCCGTCATAGCCCTTGACGAATGTGTCAAAGTCTTTAGCCGGCTTTGTTTCTCCGAAATAGCTCCAGGCGCGCGAGAATTCGTGCCGGTTGATGGCGCTGTAGAGCGAACGGACCACGGCTGCGGCATCTGTCCTGTCGTCGACATAGGGAGCTTCGGCGGCATGAGCGGTCTGGCCGATCACCGCAAGGGAGCAAAAAGCAGTCGCTGCGAAAAGGACGCGTCTCATCGGCGATCTCCACCTCGATGCGCAGAGTCTACCACGGGGATTGCGGCGACGTGGTGACGCCCCATTTGCCATGCTCGATTTGCCAATGCTTGAAAAATCGCGCGGGAAGGCGCTACGTCCCGTCCGGCAGTTCCAGCCCTGTAGGAGAATTCAAGTGACGATATCGATGTATGAGGCGTCCGTGCCGGTGTTTTCGGCCAGGCTCAAGGCGCTTTCCACCGTGCTGGCGACGGCCGAACAGAATGCCGTCGAACGCAAGATCGACCCGCAGGTGTTTTTGACCTCGCGGCTGGCACCCGACATGTACGCGCTGACCCGGCAGGTGCAGATCGCGACCGACCATGCCAAGGGCGCGCCGTCGCGGCTGGCCGGGCGTGAGGTGCCGAAATATGAGGACAATGAAGCGAGCTTTGCTGATCTGGAAGCGCGCATCGCCAAGACGGTTGCGCATCTGGCGACATTTTCGGCCGCCGATATCGACGGCTCGGACGACAGGATGATCGAGCTGAAGCTTGGTGGGCGCGAGATGTCGATGAGCGGCATGCAGTATCTGCTGCACCTGGCCATGCCCAACTTCTATTTCCACCTGACCACCGCCTACGACATCCTGCGCCACAACGGTGTGCCGTTGGGCAAGGCGACGTTCCTCGGGGCGCGTTGAAGGCAGATATATCGAGGTTTCCCGGTTCTGCCGGGAAACCTCACGCTCCCTGTCGCCTTAGCGTAGGGACATCTCGCGGGCGATACGCGGAAAGTCGGCGGGCTTGATGCCGATATCGGCGCGGTCGGCGCTGCTCATGGAGTGGAGCAGCGCAAGGGCCGAACGATAGCGCAGATGCTCCTGCGGACGCGGGCGGGTGAACATTTCAGTGAAGAACCCCACGATTCAGGCTCCTTTGTTGGTCCTCCCGAACCCCAGATATAGGTGAATCGTGACAATTGTGCAGTGCAGCATTTTGCATGGCTGCTATGTCCTGCTGATTCTTTCCATTTTATTTTTTGGTTCGACTGAAACTTTTGCAGCGCGCGGACCGTACGCTTTGATGCTGGCACATGGCCGGTTTTTCCTCGCCACTCCTGGCGAATTCCGGACTGCATGAAAGTGCAGTCCGGCTTTTTATCTGGGCTACTCATCCTCACCGAGGAAACGGCCAAACTCTCAAGATGATTGGCATTCATTTTTAACGAGCCGGTCCTATATGTTCGAGGTGTGGATCTTTGATGCACGGACTTGCCACAGGGGGAGGCTGACATCGGTACCAGCGCCAAGCGGGATTTCGCTTCGTTGCTCGACGATCTCTTTGTCGTTTCGGACAAGATCGATGAAGTCGGTGCTCGTCCTTCCATTCCCTTCGACTATCTTTCGGTGGCGGACGAACTCCACTCGGGCCGCATCAAGGTTTCAGGCGATACATTCACCGCCGAATACCGCGAATCGGGCGCCGATCTCGCGAGCGAATTCGCGGCACTGCTTGATCATGCAAAGCTGACGCTCGTTGGCGAAGAGCCAAAGCCCGAAGAGAAACTGCCGCCGATCGATCCCGAATCGATCGCCGTCGAGCTTGGCCTCAACCAGCCGAAACAGGCCGCCGATTTCGGCCGCATACGCCGCAGCTTTGCCTTCTCGAACCATCCCGATCGTGTCGCCCCGCATTTGCGCCAGCGCGCCATGATCCGCATGCAGGTGGCCAACATGCTGATCGACGAGGCCAAGCGGCGGGCGCTGGCCGGCGCGAGGCGCTAAAACTCTGCAAATTGCGATATCCGCATGGTTCCGGGCTTGGAGAAGGTCCGGGCTTTCGACTATGCTTGGGCTCCTTCCAGCGCCGTCGCGCCCAAGATTCCCCGTCGGAGAATATCCCATGCACAAACGCCGTCTCGGTCGGACCGATCTTCTTGTCACCCAGATTTGCCTGGGCTCGATGACCTGGGGCCAGCAGAACACCGAGGCTGAAGGCCACGCCCAGATGGACCTGGCTTTTTCTCGCGGCGTCAATTTCATCGACACCGCCGAGCTCTATCCCATCCCGCCCAAGGCGGAGACACAGGGGCGAACTGAAAAGATCATCGGCAGCTGGATGAAGGCCAAGCGCAACCGCGACCAAGTGATACTGGCTTCCAAGGTCGTCGGCCGCACGGCCAACACCTGGTTTCGCGGCGACCGGCCTTCGCAATTGGTGCGCGCTGATATCTTTGACGCCGTCGACAAGTCGCTGGCCAAGCTCGGCACCGACTATCTCGACCTCTATCAGATTCACTGGCCGGAGCGGGACATTCCCTGGGGCGCCAACCCGACACGCGTCGGCGCCGTTGCGCCACGCTCCGATTCCGCTGGCGCGCCGACCGACGAGACGCCGATCGCCGAGACGCTTGCGGTATTCGAGGAGTTGGTGAAGGTCGGCAAGATCCGTCATTTCGGCCTGTCGAACGAGAGCTCGTGGGGCGTGATGCGTTTCCTCGGCGAGAGCGACAGGGGCGTCGGCCCCCGCGTCGCGTCGATCCAGAACGCCTATAATCTCGTCAACCGCACCTTCGAGGTGAACCTCGCCGAGGTCTGCGAGCGCGAAGAGGTGTCGCTGCTCGCCTATTCGCCGCTGGCGCAGGGCTATCTGACTGGCAAGTATGATCATGGTGCGCGCCCGCAAGGCTCGCGCTCGCAACTGTTCAATCGCGGCCAGCGCTACGAGACGCCCAATGCGGCGGAAGCGCTGCTCGAGTACAACGAACTGGCGCGCTCCTTCGGCCTGGAGCCGGCCCTGTTTGCCAACGCCTATGTGTCGAGCCGTCCATTCGTGACGTCGAACATTGTCGGCGCCACAAGCGTTGCGCAGCTCGACATGGCGCTGTCTTCGGTGGACGTTGTTTGGACCGAGGAGATGCAGAAAGCGGTCGACGCCATCCACCAGCGCGTTGGCAACCCTTGCCCTTGAGGCAAAGCGGCACAAAAAACAGAACTGATCGAGGGGGAAACATGACATTTCAGATCGACGCCTTGCGCGGGAAATTTCCAGCACTTGCCCTGACCGACAAGGGCCGCCGCCGCATCTATCTCGACAACCCCGCCGGCACGCAGGTGCCGCAAGCGGTGGCCGATGCGGTGTCGCGCTGCCTGCTGACCACCAACGCCAATCTTGGCGGCTTCTTCGAGACCACCATTGCCGCGCAGGCCGTCGTCGACGAGGCCCATCAGGCCATGGCCGATTTCCTCGGTGCCAAGAGCCCTGAGGAGATCATCATCGGCGCCAACATGACGACGCTGACCTATCACATGTCGCGTACGCTCGGCCGTACGATGAAGCCGGGCGACGAGATCATCCTCACCCGCATGGACCATGAGGGCAATGTTTCGCCCTGGCTGCAACTGGCCGAGGATCTCGGCCTCGTCGTGCGCTGGCTGTCGTTCGACGAAAAGACCTGGCAAGTCGAAGAGGCGACGCTGGCCGGGCTGCTTTCCGAGAAGACGCGACTGGTCGCGTTGAACTATGCCAGCAACCTGACGGGCTCGATCAACCGCGTGAAAGCTCTGACCGCCATCGCCAGGAAGGCCGGTGCTCTCGTCTATGTCGATGCCGTGCAGTTCGCGCCGCATGGCCTCGTGGATGTACAAGAGCTCGGCTGCGATTTCCTGATCTGCTCGGCCTACAAATTCTTCGGCCCGCACATGGGCATATTGTGGGGTCGGCTAGATGTCATCGATGGTCTGAAACCCTACAAATGCCGCTGCTCGTCCAACGGCCTGCCGGAGCGGTTCGAACTCGGCACGCCGCAGATCGAATTGATGGCCGGTCTCACCGCAGCCGTAGACTACTTCGCCGATCTCGGCGCCGCAGCGGGCGAGGGTGGTTCGCGACGGCAGAAGATCGCCAAAGCGTTCGAGGTCTCGATCGCTTACGAAAACCCGCTGGCGCAAAGGCTGATCGACGGCCTGTCCGATATTTCAGGCCTGACCATCCACGGCATCACCGATCGCAAGCGGCTCGGTGATCGTGTGCCGACAGTTTCCTTCACCGTTGAAGGCATCGTGCCGGAGACGATCGTGCGGCAGATGAACGCCGAAAACATCTTCCTGTGGTCGGGCCACAATTACGCCTGGGAGATCGTCCACCAGCTCGGCATTCCGGCCGAGCATGGTGTCGTGCGCATCGGTATCGCGCACTACAACACGGCGTCGGAAATCGACGAGACGCTGGAGAGCGTGCATCGGGTGATCGCCATGCTCAGGCAGCAGCGGTCCTGACGCTTGCCTGAACCCTCACCGCGCCTTGCCGCCGAAGCCGGTGAGGAATGCGGTGAGGTTCTTGCCAAGTTCATCGCAGAGATAGCCGCCTTCCTGGACGATGACCGTCGGCAGGCCGAGCTTGGCGATGGCCTCGCCAATGCGCGAGAAGCCGGGCGTCGTCACTGAAAGCCCGCCAAAGGGGTCACCCTCGAAGGCGTCGAGGCCGAGGGCCACGACCAGTGCGTCTGGCGAAAAGGCGCGGATGCGCTGGAACGCCGTCCCAAGTGCCTCCAGGAAGGCTGCGTCGGCGGATTTGCGCGGCAGCGGCAGGTTCAGATTATAGCCGAGGCCGGGTCCTTCGCCACGCTCGTCGGCATGACCCCAGAAGAACGGATAGAAACGCACGGGGTCGGCATGCAGCGAGACGGTGAGCACGTCCGCACGCGCATAGAAAATGCCCTGCGTGCCATTGCCGTGGTGCAAGTCGACATCGAGGATCGCCACGCGCGCCGCCGTCTTGCGCAGCACCTGTGCCGCGACCGCCGAATTGTTGATGAAGCAGAAGCCGCCGGCGACATCGGCGAAAGCGTGGTGGCCGGGCGGGCGGCACAGCGCGTAAGCGGCCGGCGCGCCCGACATCACGGCTTCAGCCGCTTCGACGGCGCTCCAGGCACTCCATAACGCGCTCTGCCACGTCTCGCCGGAGATCGGGCACGCCGTATCGGCCATGTGGTAGCCGGCCTGGCCGACCGCCGACGCAGGATAGGAACCGTTGCGCGCGATCGGGTGGATGTTCGGGATCACCTCTGCCGATGCACCTTCGATGCGCTCCCAGCGCGTAAAAATGTGCTCGAGGAAGTCGAGATATTCCGGCGTATGGACGGCCGAGACAGGCCCGAGCCCATGATTTCGCGGCCGCTCGATGGTGCAGCCTGCGGACTTTGCGCCGGCTAACAATCTCTCGACCCGCTCCGGCTTCTCCGGATTGGGCAGCGGTGCACCGCTGGAGAGAAAGGCCTTGGGATCGTGGCGCTTCTGTTCCTCGGCATAGAAGGCTTTCATTCCTGCTCCCCACTTTCCGGCGCGTCGGCGAAGGCAAAGAAGGCATCGCCAATGATCTTCTGCGTCTGCTCGTAGCTCGACCAGGCGATGCCCAGCCTTTCATAAAAAGCCTTGGCACCGTCATTGTCGGTGTCGACGGACAGCCTCAGATAAACGCCGCCTTCTTTCCGACATTGTGCCGCGACTTCTCGCAAAAGGCGTTCGCCGATCTTGCGGCCGCGAAAACGGTCCTCGACATAGAGGTCCTGCACGTAAACGCCGGGCCGTCCCATCCAGGTCGAGAAGATCGGGAAATGCAGGCAAAGGCCGGCGAACTCGCCGCCAACTTCGGCGATCAAAGTCGAGAAGGCAGGCTTTTCGCCAAAGCCGTAGGTTTTGAGGTCCTCTGGCGTCGAGATGATTTCCTCGGGCGCGCCAATGTGGGTCCCGAGTTTCAGGATCGCCCCGTGGATCGTTTCGACGTCGTCGATCCGGCCGGGCCGGATCAGGACGTCATTGGATGCTGGATTGATCACTATCGTATCTCAAAACGCCACCCGGTCGCCGCCCTTGAGCGCCAGCATGTCGCGCGCTTCGGCTGGCGTGGCAACTTCCAGCGACAGCCCATCGAGAATGCCACGGATGCGGCGCACCTGATCGGCGTTGGATTTGGCCAACTGGCGGCCGTCATAGAGACTGTCCTCCAGCCCGACGCGGACATTGCCGCCCATTGCTGCGGCAATCGAGATCAGCGGCATCTGTTGGCGGCCGGCGGCCAGCACCGAGAACTGGTAGCTGTCGCCGAACAGCTTGTCGGCGATGCGCTTCATATGGATGAGATTGTCAGGGTCGGCGCCGATGCCGCCCAAGATACCCAACACGAACTGGATGAACAGCGGTCCCGACACCAGTCCACGGTCGCGAAAATGCGCCAGGGAATAGAGATGGCCGACATCATAGCATTCAAACTCGAAGCGCGTGCCGCAACCCTTGCCCAGCCTCTCAAGCACGCCTTCCATGTCGGCGAAGGTGTTCTTGAAGATGGTGTCGCGGGTGGCTTCAAGCAGCTTTGGCTCCCATTCGTGCAGCCATTCCCTCGGCTTGTCGAGCATCGGGAAGAGAGCAAAATTCATCGAGCCCATGTTGAGCGAGCACATTTCGGGCTCGGCCCGCAGCGGTGCCGCCAGCCGCTGGTCCAGCGTCATCAGCGACGAGCCGCCGGTGGTGATGTTGATCACCGCTGACGTCGCCTGCTTGATGCGCGGCAGGAACTGCATGTAGACGTCCGGATCGGCGGTCGGGCGGCCGTCCCCGGGGTCGCGGGCGTGGAGATGCAGGATCGAAGCGCCTGCCTCCGCTGCCGCGATCGCGTCCGCCGCGATCTGGTCGGGCGTCACCGGCAGATAGGGCGACATTGACGGCGTGTGCACCGAGCCGGTGATGGCGCAGGTGATGATGACTTTTCGCGGCGCCATTTTTTCTCCTCAGCCTTCGACCGGAAGGTCGAGTTCGCTGGCGAGCGCCTGTAGCGAGTCGCCGATGATGGAGACGATCTCGCCGACCTGCTCTCGGGTGACGATCATGGGCGGCGCGACCATGAAATTGTCGCCGTCAACGCCGCCCTTGACCCTGCGGCCATAGATGATCAACCCGCGCTCGTAGGCGAGGTCGAGCAGCCGCTGCGTGGCTTTCTTGTTCTGGTCGATTGGTCGGAGCGTCTCGGGATCGGCAACCATCTCGGCCCCGGTCAGCAGGCCCTTGCCGCGTACATCGGCGATGAACGGAAAGCGCTTTGCCAGCCCCTTCAACCCGTCCATCAGCACGTCGCCCATGGCCGCGGCATTGGCGATCAGGTCGAGCCGGTCCATTTCACCGAGCACGGCGAGGCCGGCGGCGCAGGCCAGCGGATTGCCGGCATAGGTGTGGCCATGCTGGAAGCCGCCGGAAGCGAGCAACGGCTGTACCAGCCGCATGGGCGCTGCCAGCGCGCCAAGCGCCGCATAGCCCGAGCCCAGCCCCTTCGACAGCGCGACGATGTCGGGCTTGCAGTTCCAGTGGTCGCCGCCGAGGAATTTGCCGGTACGGCCGGCCCCGCTCATCACTTCGTCATGGATCAGCAGGATGCCGTAGCGATCGCAGATTTCGCGGATACGAGCATAATAGCTGTCCGGCGCCACCAGGGCGGCGGTCGCCGCGCCGCCGATCGGCTCCATGATGAAGGCCACCACGCTCTCCGGCCCTTCGGCCAGGATTTTTTCCTCGAGCATGTCGGCATAGCGGATGCCGCGCTGCTCCATCGAAAGATTGTCGCGGTCGCGCCAGGCGGTTGGCGCCGGCACGGTCGGCATCACCCGCATCATCGGCGTAAAAGTTTCGGCCAGCGCGTCGTCGCCGGTGATCGAGAGCGAACCCAGCGTGCCACCATGATAGGACGGGAAGCGCGTGATCACCTTCCAGCGGCTGGCCTGGCCGGTGGCGACCGCCCATTGCCGTGCCAGCTTGATGCAGGATTCCGTCGCTTCGGAGCCACCGGAGACGAAGAAGATGCGGTCCATGCCTTCCGGCAGCTTGCCGGCCAGTTCGCGCGCCAGCTCTTCCGCCGGCTCATTCTCGAAGTGCAGCCGATAGGCGAAGGTGGCGCGGTCCATCTGCCGCTTCATGGCGTCAAGTACATTGCGGTTGGAATGGCCGATATTGGCGACCATCGGTCCGCTTGATCCGTCGATGAAGCGGCGGCCATCCTGCGTCCACATATAGATGCCGTCGGCGCGGTCGATCAGCGGCCGGCGCAGGCTGGACAGATAGAACAGATGCGATTCTCGCCGGGCCTCGGTTGCTTGGGCGGCGATCTGGGTCTTCGACATGTCAGGACTTTCCAAGGTAGCGATCAAGGACATTCTGGGTGACGCGTTCGACCATCGGGTCTTGTCTTAGCAGGCCGGCAACCCATTCGCAGCTTCCGGCGTGGAACACCTCGCCCCTGCCGCGCGGGAAGTTGACGATCATGCCGTTGCCGCGCTTGACCTTGTCGAGATTGGCATCGGTTGCCTCACCAAACAGCGTTTCAGCGGTGAAGCGGCCGTCTTCGTCGGTGAGGAACTGGTCCTCGATCGGGATATCGGCGCTTTCCTCGACTTGGGACGCCATGCCGACCGCGAGAACCTGCAATCCGTCCGGCGCGCCGCTGGTCGCGGTGGGGTAGGGCAGGCCGCCGCGAATCTCGAAGTCGAGCCCGTCGACCTCGTAGCCATAGACATGGCTGTCGGCGCCGAGCAGGTCGCCATAATAGATGCCGGTGCCGGCAAAGGCCCAATGCTCGGGCCGGTAGACCGGAAAACCGCGCACGCCGCGCGGTGCGCAGCCGCCCCAGCCGGCATAGACGCCCCTGGTCGCGTTGAGGCCGAAGGTCGCCGAACCCGGCCGGCCGATTTCCGGCGCCTCCCAGGAATTGGTGGCGCGGGTCACGTCGCCGCCGCGATAGGCGGGATCTTCGGCACGGGAGCGGTACTTGTAGCAGACCTGCCGGCGGCCTTCGTCCTCCAGCCGCGTCTGCCACATGAAATTGCCGGCAAAACGCGCCGCATGGCCGCCGCGCTCGACATATCCGTCGACGGCATCGCGCATTTCCCAGGTCCAGTATTCGTCATGGCCGACGAAGACGGCGCAGTCATAGCCATCGAGAATATCCGGCGAGAAATGCAGATCGTGCTGGCTGGCGAGATCGACGCCATAGCCGGCGCGTTCGGCAAAGCGGAAGAAGTGGCTGTCATAGCTGGCCCAGCCGGACGAGGCATATTTCTTCGAATGTCCGGTGGCAAACGCCCATTCCATATGCGGATAGCGGGGCACGGTCTTCGGCGGCACGGCGACTTCCAGCGGCACGCGCGGCGCGCCCTTCGGCAGCACCGCAAAGCCCCGGCACCAGGGACGCTGCGTCGACACGGACGTCGCATATTGGTTGCGTTCCGGCCCGGTAATGCCCTGATAGTGGTTGGAGCCGCCCCAGGTGTTGTAAGCGAGCCAGGTTCCCGTCGCGGCCACCTGCAGCACGCGGCCGGGTTTGCGGCCGGGCAGGGGCGCAACGATAAAGATATGGTGGCATTGGATCGGCCTGCCGTCGCGGCCATCCGCGGTCAGCGTCAGGCGGTAGGCGCCCGACGGCCAATCATCGCCGACGCGGAATTCGAAAGAGGCTTCCCAGCCGCAGCCTTCGACCGAACATTGGTCCGGACTGTCCTGCCAGCGCGCCGCGATGCCGGCCTTCTGGAACAGCTTCGTTTCGGTCGCGCCGTCCCGGACGATTTCCAAGCCGAACCTGGCAGCTGTTGCGCTGACATGCAGCGCCACCGTCTCGCCGGGACGGTATGAGCACCGATCGGTGTAGCACCAGATCTCGCCGCGCTCGCCATCCATGCCCGGCCATTCGTAATAGTGGCCGCGCACTGCCTGGCGTCGCTGGTCGGGCGTCAGCCCGAAATCGGGGAATTCTGTCGGAAGGCTGATCATGGTCTTGCTCA
Organism: Mesorhizobium shangrilense; assembly: GCF_040537815.1. Taxonomy (NCBI): domain Bacteria; kingdom Pseudomonadati; phylum Pseudomonadota; class Alphaproteobacteria; order Hyphomicrobiales; family Phyllobacteriaceae; genus Mesorhizobium; species Mesorhizobium shangrilense. The sequence continues at coordinate 1,790,864 of NZ_JBEWSZ010000001.1, read as the reverse complement.
GGCTGAAAGATATTTCTTGAGGAAGGTACGGGTGCGCTCCATTTTCGGTGCGCGGAACATTTCGGACGGTGGGCCTTCCTCCACGACGGCGCCGCCATCCATGAACAGAACCCGATCCGCCACTTCGCCGGCAAAGCGCATCTCGTGCGTGACGATCAGCATCGTCATGTGTTCGGCGGCAAGCTGCTTCATCACGGCGTTGACCTCGTCGACCAGCTCCGGGTCGAGCGCCGAAGTGGCCTCGTCGAACAGCATCACCTTGGGCTGCATGGCCAGGGCGCGCGCAATCGCCACGCGCTGCTTCTGGCCACCTGAAAGCCGCGATGGATAGGCGTCTATCTTGTCGGCGAGCCCGACCTTGGACAGGAGGCTGTGCGCCAGCGCATGCGCGTCGCTCTTGCTCATGCCTTTGAGGATGGTGGGTCCCATGGCGATGTTCTCGAGTACGGTCAGATGCGGAAAAAGGTTGAAGTGCTGAAAAACCATGCCCATCTGCTGGCGCACCGTGTTGATATGACGTTCAAAAGCCTGGCCGCGCAAGGGCTGGTTGACCTGCACCCCATCGAGCCAGACTTCGCCGCCGTTCAGGGTCTCGAGATGGTTGATGGAGCGCAGCAGCGTGCTCTTGCCCGAGCCGCTCGGCCCGATGATCGCCACGATCTGCCCACGATCCACCGACAGGTCTATGCCTTTGAGAACTTCCATCGCGCCGAAGGATTTGCGTGCGCCGCGAACCTCGACCATTGGCCTCTGCGTGCTCATCGGGAAACCTCCACGCGCCGTTCGAACCGGCGCAAACCCGCTTCAAGCGCGAGGTTGAGAATGTAATAAAGCGCGGCCGCCGTGATGTAGAACTCGAACGGCCGGAACGTTTCGCTGATCGCCAGCTGGGAGGAATGGACCAGTTCCGCAATGCCGATCACCGACACGATCGAGGACTCCTTCAACAGCGCGATCATGTTGCTTCCGATCGGCGGGGCCGTGTTGCGGACAGCCTGCGGGATGACGACATAGCGCAACGTCTGCCACCTGCCGAAGCCGATGCTGCGCGCGCCTTCCGTCTGGCCGACATCGACTGCGACGATGCCGGCGCGAATGACGTCGGCATTGTAGACGGCGAAATGCAGTCCAAGCCCGACGATGCCGGCGGCAAGGGCGGGAATGTCGATACCGATCTGCACCAGGCCGAAATAGATCAGGAACAGTTGCAGCAGCAGTGGCGTGCCCATGAACACCCAGATTAAGGCACGCACGGGATAGGCAACGGTCGCCGGCGCGTAGAGCACGATGACCGCGAACAGGATGCCGAAGGCGAAGCTGAGTGCTCCCGCTGAGATCGTCAGCACGGCCGTCCACCAGGCGCCGGTCAACAAAAGGTCCCAGTAGGGCAGTACTACGGTGAAATCCAAGCCTTCCATGACGCTCTCCGGTCAGACGATGGCAAAGCGTTTGTCGAGCAGGTCGACGGTCCGCGCCACGGCGTAGACCATGACCATGTAGAGCAGGGCCGCGACGCCGAAGATCTCGAACGGCTTGTAGGTCGAGCCGATGAAGCGCTGGGCCGTATAGGTCAGTTCCACGACTGAAATGGTCGACACCAGTGCCGATCCCTTCAACAGAGCGACCGTATTGACGCCGAGTGGCCGTATCATCAGCCGGGCGGCCTGCGGCAGCACGACTTTGCGCAATGTCTGGAAACGGCTGAACCCTATCGTGCGGGCGGCCTCGGTCTGGCCCCGGTCGACGGCAATCAGCGCGCCACGGATCGATTCGGCCATGTAGGCGCCGATGTTGAGGCCAAGACCGATGACGCCAGCCGCGAACGGCTCCAGGTTGATGCCGATCTGAGGGCCGCCGAAGTAAAGCACGAAAAGCTGGATCAGGCACGGCGTGCCGCGAAACAGGCTGACATACATCGCGCCAACTGCCCGCAGCGGTGCGGATCTCGACATCTTGGCGGCCGCGGCGAGAGCCGCGACCACGAGGCCGAGAATCAAGGCCAGCGCCGTGATCTCGATCGTTACCCAGGCTGCTTCCACGAAGAACGGGAAGACGCGCCACATCAAAGAGAAATCCATGGGATCGTCCGGCGGGAGTTGCGCGCGGCTTCAGGTGGTGTTGGCTACCTGAAGCCTGACGAGGTTAGCGGATGTCGCTGCCAACCCACTGCTTGGAGATCTTCTCGTAGGTTCCGTCCGCCATCATGCCGTCCAGCGCCTTCTGCATGGCTGCCTTCAGCTCCGGGTTGTCCTTGCGGATGGCGATGCCGATGCCGACGCTGCCGCCTTCGATGCTCGGCGTGTCGAGCCTGCGGACCTTCTCGCCGGTTTCCTTGACGGCGACCATGACTGGAATGTTGTCGACGACGATGGCGTCGACGCGGCCAGCCCTCAGCTCCAGCAGCAGTTCCGGCAGGCCCTTGTAGGTGCGGACGTCCCAGCCGCCCTGTTGGCGCGCCCATTTCTCATGCGTCTCGCCCAGCGTCACGCCAAGGGTCTTGCCCTTGAGTTCGTCGAGGCTCTGCACCTTGGAATTCTCGTTCACGAAAACGGCGCGGCCGGCATGATAGTAGGGACCGACGAAATCGACGACCTTCTCGCGCTCCGGCGTTATGGTCATCGAGCCGACGACGGTGTCGTACTTCGTGGCCAGAAGGCCGGCGATGATGCCGTCCCAGGCCGTGGTGATGATGGTGCCCTTGACGCCGATGCGTTCGGCGATGGCCTTGCCGATATCGGCGTCGAAGCCGACGACCTCATTCTGGTCGTTGACGAAGTTGAAGGGCGGATACTGGCCGCTCATGGAAATCTTCAGCTCGCCCGCCGCCTTGATCTTCTCAAGGTCGTCAGCCCTCGCCGAAACGGTCGTGAAACTCGACGCAATCAACAAGGCGGCAACCGCGATGCCGGAAAATACTCTGTTCATGTGATTTCTTGATCCTCTGGATGGAGCGCGAAGTCTTGTTCTTGGGAGGCGTTGGGGCGCTCTCCTGATTTTCATGATTGCCTTTGCGATAGCATTGCGCAAATAGATAATGGGAATAGGGAGCATAGATCTGGGGAATGGTTGCGCGACCCGAACGGCTGGTCTGGGATCTCGACTGGAATCTCCTGCGGACGTTCGTCGTCATCGCGGAAGTGAAAAGCATCACCCGAGCCGCCGAGCGGTTGAACCTCAAGCAGCCGAGCGTCAGCAACGCGCTGCGGCGGCTGGAAGACCGGGTTGGCCGGCGGCTGGTCGAGCGCGATGCGACGCGTTTCGAGCTGACAGAGGTCGGTCGGCTGCTCTACGAGCAAAGCGTCGAGGTGTTCGGCACGATATCGCAGCTGCCGTTGCTGATGCGGGGTATCAGCGATGACGTCACCGGCCATGTCATCATCGCCACGGCAAGCCATGTCGTCTCGCCGATCTTCGACCAGGCGCTATCGGAATTTCACCGCAACTATCCGCGCGCCAGCATCACCATCTCGGTTGCGGCAAGCACCGAAGTTGCCAAGCAGGTGAAGGAGCGGCGTGCCTCCTTCGGCATCTGCCTGGTCAGCCAGCGTGATCCGGCGCTCGAATACACAATGGTCTATCGCGAATTCTTCGGCTTCTTCTGCGGCCCGCAGCACAGGTTCTTTGGGCGTGAAGGGCTGACGCTGGCCGATCTGCGCGGTGAGCCTTCCGTGTCCTTCCAGACCGATCACATTTCGGACGCTCTGCGGCCGGTGGCGCTGCTGCGCAGCGAAGCCAGGCTGAACGCCGATGTCGTCGGCGTGTCATCGAGCCTGGAGGAGGTACGGCGCATGATTGTGGCTGGGCTGGGAATCGGGCCGCTGCCGCTGCACGTGGCGCGCCGCGATGTGGTCGATGGAACGCTGTGGCGGCTGCCGCCCTATGATGCGCCGCCGGCCATCGATATCTTCCTGCTGGTCAATCCCGACAAGACGATGAACCGCGCGGAGAAGGCGCTGCTTTCAGGCTTGCATGCGATCATTGCCGAGACGCCGCTTGACGATCGCATTTACAATGCTTGAAAATCTGGCTTGAAGATTTGCCGGCTAAGTGATCAGGCCTGATCGATCAGCAGAGCCGACGCGCGCTCGCGCATGGCGTCTTCCAGAGGCACCGACGCACGCGCCGCAAGATCGAAGCGAACGCTGGTCGTCCTGCTGACTGCATGGACCATGCCGTCGAGTGTCCCCGACATCACTTGCTCGAAGGTGATGGAGGTGCGGCCGATCTTCACGACATGAGAATGGATGGTGATGAGCGCGCCGGCCTTCGTTTCATGCCGATAGTCGATCTCCGTGCGGACATCGGCCCATCCGGCTTCCGACGCCTGGTTGTCGTCCTGCCCGGCAATATGGCCGAGGAGCTGGAAGCTGGCATCATCGAACATCGCCGCGTAGTGGCGCACGTTAACGTGGCCCATCCTGTCGCACATCCATGGATGCGTTACGCCGATGAAGGTGACGAGAGGTTTGCTCATGGTCGTCTTTCTTGGATGCCCGCCATCAGCGATTGCGGACACGCAATATCGAAATGCGCGACAACAGGCAAACCGTCGGGAGCAGGCCGCTATCCCCGCATCTTCAAACCGAGCGGCCTTCGGCTCATATTCGTTAGCCGCGCCCTTGGCCGCCTTCAGTAAACCGCCTATCTCAGGGGAGGGCGGCGTTTTCCGCCACGGGGGTCGACATGCTGAGAGTGCAAAAAGTCAAGGTCGACGACATCTACGTGCCGACTGCGCGCAAGAAGACGCTGCATCCCGAGACGGTCCGGCATCTGGCCGAGGATATTCTGGAGAACGGCATGAAGACACCGATCCAGGTCCGTCACGACGGCAAGCGACATGTCCTCGTCGAAGGCCTGCATCGGCTGGAAGCGGCAAAATGGCTCGGCGAAACTGAGATTGACGCCTATCTGGTGCAAGCCAAGCGCCACTAATTCTTCAATTCGATGGCCGCATCCCGATGGTTCGCCGAATCTTTTTCGGGGGACGTGTCGGCTTGCGCCCGCGCCACTCGTCCTTGGGACGGAAATCAATCGAACCCGCTTTTTGCATGTGAGGAGACCATCATGACCACCAAGCTCGACATCGCCCCAGCCAACGACCGCGAAATGGTTCTGGCCCGCATCATCGATGCGCCGCGCGAGAACGTCTATCGCTGCTGGACCGAGCCGAAGCTTTTGACGCAATGGTTCGCTCCAAAACCCTGGACGACACCGCGCGCCGAGCTGGACGTGCGCACCGGCGGCTCGAGCCTCATCGTCATGGCCGGTCCCGACGGCAATGAGTTTCCAAATCCGGGCGTCTTCCTGGACGTCATTCCCGGCAAGAAGATCGTCTTCACCGACGCCTACACCCAGGCATGGCAGCCCTCCGAAAAGCCGTTCATGACCGGCGTGCTGACCTTCGAGGACGAAGGCGAGGGCAAAACCCGCTACATCGCTCGCGTCCGGCATTGGAGCGTCGCCGACCGCGAACAGCACGAGAAGATGGGTTTTCACGAAGGCTGGGGCCAGTGCACCGACCAACTCGAAGCTGTCGCCAAGGCGCTTTGATACGCCCAACGTCGTGCCGGTTGCTGTCGCGGAGCAAATAGCTTCGACGGGTCGCATCGCGATGGCCGATGTATATTCATCAAGGCTTTTCAATTGACCGAACCGCTTCTGAGGCTACGTTTCGGTCAATCTGCGAGGGGAAGGACCAGGACGATGGCGAAATACGAGGGTGGGTGCCTTTGCGGGGCGGTTCGATACCGGGCTGATGCCGCGCCGATCAATGAACGGGTCTGCCATTGCCGGCTTTGTCAGAAGGCAATTGGCGCCGCCTTCAACGCACGCGTCCTGTTTCGCATCGACGACGTGACGATCGAAGGGCCACTGGCAACCGTGAATTCATCGCCCGACCTCAAGCGCGGCTATTGTCCGCACTGCGGCACCACGATGTTTTCGCGGCGCGATGCCGCCGGCATCATCGGCATAACCTCCGGCTCGCTCGACGATCCTTCCTTCTTCAAACCGCAAATGCATATTTTCACGGCGTCGAAGCAGGCCTGGGTGCAGCTCGACGACGGCCTGCCGCAGTATGAAGGTGCGCCGCCACCGGCTTAGCGCATGCTGCCACCGGACACTTTTTTGTGTCCGAAAAATTCACGCCAAGACACGAGATCGCCGGCTAAGCGTCATTGGCGGGCCATGATTGCATCCCTATCTATCGGCTGCGGGCTGGTATTCGAGGAGGCAACGAATGAACGATACCATCAACACCCTGGAAGAGCTGCTGGGCGACCCGATGATCCAGCTGGTGATGGCACGTGACCGCGTGCGCCCGGAACAGGTGCGCATGCTGCTTGAGCGGGTTCGTCGCCCCTCCGGGGATGAGCCACGTGTCCCACCGCCCCACGTGATTGCAAGGACGTGCCAGAAGCTCTGGCTCTGCTCTTGATGCCAATGCCCTGAAAGATTGACACCGCGCAGGCGGCATGCTGCGCGGGTCTTCTGTTTAGGGATTTTCTCGTCGCAAGGCCGCGCGCATCGGCAACACGCTTTCGAGCGTGAGCGGCGCGAGATTGATGGTCCCTGCAGGTCCGGGTTCCAGCCAGATCATCTCCTCGATTTCGGCGGCCGGTATCGGTTCGCTCGAAAGGGATATTGCGAACAATTCCGCATTGACGATGAGGCCAGGCTCATTGGCGGCCTCCGCCGAAACGAGCCGAGCCAGGATGGCGCGCCTGGATCGATGACAAGGCCGAGTTCTTCCCGCAATTCGCGAACCAGCGCATTGATAGGCAGTTCATCCGGCTCGATCTTGCCGCCGGGTTGCATGAAGGCTGATGTCCCACGCTTGCGCACCAGAAGCAGCCGCCCATCGGCATCGATGATGACGGCGGCGGCAATTCTGATCGGGCTTTCGCAATGAGTGGAATTCACGATACTATGTCCAGGCCGTGGTTTGGTGCAGACAGGCTGCAGGAACGCAGACCGCGATTCCCGACATGGAGACAAGCATAATGTTTGCGGCCAAGGCCATCGATACGTCAGACAAGGCTGCGTTCTACCGCGACCTCGCCACCCAGCTGAAGGCGCTGCTCGACGGCGAGCGCGACTCGATCGCCAACGCCGCCAACACCGCCGCGCTGATCTTCCAGATGGTGCCCGACCTCAACTGGGCTGGCTTCTATTTCCTGCAATCCGACGAGGAAATGGTGCTCGGTCCCTTCCAGGGCAAGCCGGCCTGCGTGCGCATCGCGGTCGGCCAGGGCGTGTGCGGAACGGCGGTCGAACTCGGCATGTCGATGCTGATCAAGGACGTGCATGATTTCCCCGGCCATATCGCTTGCGATGCCGCTTCGCGCTCGGAGCTGGTCGTGCTCTTGCAGGACAATGACGGCGCCTTCGGCGTGCTCGATCTCGACAGCCCGCTGCCCGGCCGCTTCGACAGTGCCGACCAGGCCGGCATCGAGAAGCTCGCCGCGATCTATGTCGCGGCGAGTTCGTTCGAGGACTGAGACGCAGCTATGCCCTGTTCGTCAGTGCGGACGTCAGGGGTAACCGCGTCGCGACGAAGGCGGGCAGGGCACCGCCGACCACCCCGATTGCCAGCCCCAGCAAGCCGGCTTGCAACATCAGGCCGCCGGTGACGCTGAGCTGAAACGCCATGTGGGTGTTGTTGGCGCCGAGCGTGCTTGCCTGCCAGCCGTTGAAGACCAGCCATGAGACAACAGCGCCGATCAGCGCGCCGACCAGAGACAACAGCACTGCCTCTATCCATGTCGCGGTGAAGGCCGCGAAGCGGCCGAAACCCAGCGTGCGCACGGTGGCGATCTCGACGGTCCGGTCCGAAACCGAACTCATCATCGTGTTGAGTGCGCCGGCGGTGGCGCCGATCGCCATCAGCAACGCGATCGGCCATCCGAACAGCCGGATGAGGTTGCTGATCCTGACCGACTGCGAAGCGTAGAAATCGGCCTCTGACAGTGCCGCGGCCGGTGTGCGCACCGCCGAGGCAAGCGTGGCCTGCAAGGTCTGCAACCCGGCCGGACCATCGACGCGGGCGCGGACGGTCTGCACCTGTCCTTGCCGGTCGAAGGCCGGTTGCACAGCCTCGATGTCGGCCCATATCTCCGATTCGAAAGCGCTGCCGCCGGCGGCAAACCGCCCGACGACGGTCCAGTCGACGCTGCCGAGGCGAACCTTGTCGCCGACATTGAGTCCGGCGAACTCGCTGGCAATGCGCGCGCCAACGACGATTTCCCGAGCACCGGGTGAAAACATGCGGCCTTGCGACAGCACGGCGCCATCGCGAAGCGACGGTCCGACCATATCCATGCCGCGCAAGGCAAGCGTCTGGTCGGCGCCGTCGGCAAGCCGTTTCACGTCGACGGGCACCAGGATTTCGCGCGAGGCGATCAGTGCGCCGGCGCTGTCGCGGGCAATTCCCGTCTCACCCCGGTTGGCCCTGAGATTGCGGATCAGATCGGCCGGAATATCGGAGCCGATCTCCTGGTTGGTGCCGCCGCCAAGGATGATGGCGACGGAAGCGGAACCCGCGCTGGCCAGCGTCTTCTCGAAGCCCCGGGCCATGGACAGGAAGCCGATCAGGACGGAGACGACGAGGGCGACCGACAGCACCATGGACGACGCGATCCAGGCGCGGCGCGGCAGGCTGCCGAGATTGGCCCTGGTCATGACTGCTGTCTGCTTGAGTTGGGAGAACATGGCGCTACCTCGACCTAAAGGCGTTGACGATGGGTATGCGCATGGCGTTGACCGCCGGCAGCAGTCCGGTGAGCAGGCCAAGCGCGATGATGATGAGGACGGCCTTGCCGATCACCAGCGGCGTGAATGCCAGGCCAAGCTCGGGGCCGGCCAGCATGGTCGCGAGTTTCGTGCCGGCCAGACCCGCAAGCCCGCCGATGACGAAGACGAAAAGGGTCTCGCCGAGCACCAGTCCCATGATGCGGCCGCGCGAAAACCCCAGCGTCTTCAGGACGCCGATCTCGAAGGTCCGTTCGCGCACGGCGAAGGCCATGGTGTTGACGACGATCATCATGATCGTGGTGAAGGCGGCGCCAACGACCAGATTAACGATGAGGCCGATGTCGGCGAACTGGCGGATGAAGGCCTCGAGAAACTGCTTTTCCGACTGCGTCTTGGTGGGGGCGGCCGAGTTGGCGAACAGGGCATCGATCCTCGACGCCAGCACGCCTGGCGAGACGCCGTCACGCGGACGCACGGCGAAGGCGTCCACGGTATCCTTGCCTTGTGCACGTGTTGCGTTGATGTAGTCGTAGCGCGCGATCATGAAGTAGGTGTCGGTGCTCGCATTGGCGCCGTCGAATATGCCTGATATTTCGAAGCTCCAGTCGCGGCTGCCATTGCTGCCGATCATCTGGAACGCGGTCACGCCGATGCGTTGTCCCACCGACCAGCCCTGCGCCTCGGCCAGTGCCTTGCCGACGATAACCCTGTCGCGCGCTTGATCGAGCCCGGCGAGCAATTCTGGCGTCAGGCCGAGTTCCCTGCCGTTGACGCTGGCCATCGATCGCGGCTCGACAGCACTGGTCATCACGACGTTGGTTTGCGCGCCGGAAAAGCCGCGCATACGCGCCATGTAGGCAACCCCAGCGACATCGTTGTCGGCGGCAATCCTGCTGAGATAGCTCATCGGCAACGGCTGCGACCGCCCGGCCTTGTTGACGACGCCGAGCAGATTGTCGCTGGCGCCATCCGTACCTTGCGAGCCGGCAAGGAAGCTTTGCGTCAGGCCGTAGATCAGGATGGCGATGCCGACGCAGAACATCAGAAGCACCGTGCGGTAGGGTTTGCGCCAGGCATTGCGCCGGGCAAGCTGGAAGAAGGTCATTGGCGTGTCATCTCCTGTTTGAAGATTTGGCCCTGTTCGACGAACTCCCCCTTGTTGAGATGCAGCGTACGCTTGGCGAAGCCCGCTGCTTCCGGGTCATGGGTGACCATGACAATCGTCTTGTTCAGTTCGCGGTTGAGGAAGCCGAGCATTTCGAGGATATCGTTGGCGGATTTCCGGTCGAGATCGCCGGTTGGCTCGTCGCACAGAAGCAGGCCGGGATCGGTGACGATGGCGCGGGCGATGCCGACGCGCTGTTGCTGCCCGCCGGACATCCTGGCCGGATACTGCTTCTGACGGCCATTCAGTCCGACCAGATCGAGGACGGTGTCGACGCGCTCGCCGCGCTGTTTGCGGCTGAGCGGCTTGAGAAGCAGCGGCAGTTCGACATTCTGCGCCGTGTTGAGCATCGGCAGCAAATTGTAGAACTGGAAGACGATGCCCAGATTGTGGGCGCGCCATGACGCCTTGGCGCTTTCGCCCATCTGTTCGAGATGGCTGTTGCCGATGCGCACCCTGCCGCCATCGGGTCGGTCAATGCCGCTCAGCATGTTGAGAAGCGTCGACTTGCCCGACCCCGAAGGGCCCATGACCGCGACAAAGTCGCCACGCGCGATGTTCAGATTGAGATCCGAGAAGATCGCGATCTTCTCGGCGCCGAACCTGAAACCCTTCTTGACGCCCTGGATCTCGATATACGGCTCTTCGCCGGTGGTGCCTGTCATTGTTGCGTTCCTTTGCGGTTGTCCGCGCCTGCGGTGGTTTGGAGCATGCCCGCGATGCTGATGCGGGCCGCCATGTTGGGGCGGATGCCTGTGGGGGGCGAAACAAGGGACAGGCGTAGCGCCACGGTTCCCTTTTCGGCCGAGGCGGCGGGCGCGATCCTGTCGATCGTCACTGCGAAGGGTTGTTCGGGAAAACCGTCGAGCACGGCCTCGCCGCGAAGGCCGGGCCGCACCAGCGCAATGCTGGTCTCGGCGATGTCGGCATCGATGGCGAGGCTGCCAGTGTCGACGATGGTCAGCAGGCTGGCGTTTTCCTTGACGCTGTCGGCGCGCGCCAGGACGCTTTCACCCAGCCGGGCATTGCGCACCGTGACGGTGCCGGCAATCGGGGCCACGACGGTCAGCTCGTCGACGGTCAGCTCGGCCTCCTCGCGGTCGAGTTCGGCTTTGGCCAGGTCCTGCCCGGCCTGGGTTACGCTGTTCTCAGCGCGCTCACGCAAGGTCTGCGCGTCCTCAAGCTGCTGCCTGGATGCAGTGCCGCGTGCGAACAGGGTGGTGGCGCGATCGAAGGAGGCGCTGGCCTGTGCGAGATCGATGTTCCTGGCGGCAAGCGCGAGCTTTGCCGAGGCTTCGGCGATGCGGGTCTGGCGCAGTTTGAAGCGGGCGGCTGAATCGTCGAGCCTGACCAGAAGCTGGCCGGCTTCAACCCTGTCGCCGACCTCGACGGCAACCGCGACGATCCTGCCTTCATATCTGGAGAAGACTTCTGCGGATTGCGGCGCCACGACATGGCCGGACCCGGTGACTTCCCGTGTTGCCGGGCGGGTCGTTGGAGCCGTGATGTCCGGCGGCTCTTTCAGCCCGGCCGAGCCCGTCGTGGCGGAAGCCGCGGGACCACTGCCGGAAACAGCTGGCGGATCGCCACGGACGTGGTCCAGCATGCTGGGAAGAGCGAAAGCCGCGAGGCCGGCTATCACCAGTGTCGAGACGCCAGCAAAGGCGAGGGGTCGCCGGATATCGCGCCTGGATGGTCCGGATCGGGGAGGCGGCTCTGGGTCGAATGTCACGGGCTGGAGAGCCAGCGACTTGAGCTTCTGGGCCAGTTGACGGTCGTGCTCGGTTGCAGTGTTCATGCCGCGATATCGGCGGATGTGAACGCGTCTCGCGACCTTGATCACGATCGAGGACGTGCTTTATCGCGATTGAGTACCGCTGGACGCGAGCGGCGGCGCCGGATTTCAGCCGACCACGGGGCTCGCGAGCGAGGGCGACTGCGCGTTCTGTTCCCGCCAGGCCAGTGGCGTCATGTCGGTCACGCGGCGAAACTCGCGGTTGAAGTTCGACTTGGTCTGGAAGCCGACCGTCAGCATGATCTCGGTCACCGACTGATCGGTCTCGCTCAACAGCCGGCAGGCTTCGGCGATGCGGTGTTCGTTGACATATTGCGAGACGTTCTTGCCCGTCGCCCGGTTGATCGCCGCTGAAATCTGCCGTGCCGGAATTCCGGCGCGCCGTGCAAGGCGGTTGAGGTTGAGATTGGCCTCCCGGTAGAGCTTCTTCTCCTGCATCGTCTCATCGACCCGACGAATCGTATCTGCGTCTTCGCTGAACCCTGTCGGGGGCGGAGCCTCCGCCGGTTCGGCAGCATTGAGCGGGACATGGCTTTGACTGGCCGCCGCTGCCGCCACGCCGACAAAGACAAGGATGAAAAGGTTGGCGACGCCGATCACGGTCGCCGCGCGCGCCCCATGCCCAGACGCCAGTTCAAGGGAAATCAGCACATCGACCATTCCCGACAGGCACAGCGTCACTGCCGCGGCAATGATGGCCCGGTAGGCCGGAACCGCCCCATCGAAAGGGGCCAGGCGAAGGCCGTCCGCGCCGGAGCGAAGCAGCCAGAGAATGGCGGCGGCGTAGATGAATTCGATGGCGATCAGCGCGAGGTCGATGGCCTCGTGCCAAAAGATCATCAACACGATCATGATGACGGCAGGCGTCACGTGGATCGCGAGCAGCGCCGGCCATTGGCGGTCGCCGGTGCGGGCGAGTTTCGAGACGCCGGCATAGAGCAGCGACGGCATGATCGCGGCGGATACGGGAGCGATATAGCCGACTTCGTTGATGCCGTAGCCCCACCGCAAGCCGGTGAACACCGATTGCAGCGCGCTGAGCAGGATCAGGCCAAGGAACGGCAGGTTCGGCGCGGCCTCATCCTGACGCCTGGCGACGACCCAAAGCAGGATGAACAGCAACAGGGCAACGACGAAGGGCAGGGGAACAAACGGCATGGGGTCGGTTGCGGCTCGTGTAGTGATTGCACACAGACCCTAGCCGATGTGGCTTTGATTCCCAACTTCGCTCGATCAATCCGGGCTTCCGGCCCGGAGAATTTTGCTCAGGCGAACTTCACCAGCATCAGGCTGAAGCAGCCGATGAACAGGAAGGCCGAGAAGGCGAGCGCCAGCGGGCGAAGACCACGCGAGCGCAGCTGCGAAATGTCGGCCTGCAGGCCCATGGCGGCCAGGCCCATGGTCAGCATGATGGTGGTGGTAAGCGCCATTGCCGACTTCACTTCGGCCGGCACCGTGACGAGGCTGTTCAGTGCCACGACAACGACGAAGGCGGCGACGAACCACGGCATGGGCGGCCGCGCGGCTGACTGATCGCTGCTCCTGCGGCGCGCCATCAGGCCGAGCGCGATGACCATCGGCGCCAGCATGGCGACGCGGGTCAGCTTGGCAACGGTGGCGATCTCGCCTGACTGGGTGCCGTTCTGGAAACCGGCGCCGATCACCTGCGCCACCTCATGGATGGAAGCGCCGGCCCACAGGCCGAAAGCGTGCTGGTCGAGGCCGAGCACGGGCGCCAGAAGCGGGAAGCCGAGCATGGCGATGGTGCCGAACAGCGTGATCGAGGCGACGGCGTAGGTGACGTCCTCGTCGCGCGCATCGGTGACGATGTTGGTGGCGACGATGGCCGAGGCGCCGCAGATCGAGGTGCCGGCGGCGATCAGCTGCGCCAGCTTGCGGTCGACGCCGATCAGCCGGCCAAGCGTGATGGTGAAGACGAAGGTGGCGCCGAGCGTCAACGCGACGATGCCGACCCCGCTGGCGCCGATCGAAACGACTTGGCCGAGCGTGAGCTGGAAGCCGAGCAGCACGATGGCAAAGCGCAGCAGGCGCTTTTGCGAGAAGGCGATGCCGGCCTTGGCGTGGGCGGGGGTGCCGATCACATTGGAATAGACCATGCCGGCGACGACGGCCAGGATCATCGGGCTGAACAGGGCGAAGCCGGAGACATTGTGTGCCGAGAAGGCGACGGCGGTGATCATCGCCACCAGCACGACGCCGGGGATAACGCCGTTCCACACCGAATCGAGCCGCTTGCGGCCCGCCGCCAGATCGGCTGAAATCGTGCTTTTCGGAATTTCGTTCGCGATGTGGGTAGCGGAAGACAATGCAATTCTCCAGGCAAGCGCAGCGGGAGAATGCCATTCCTGAAACGATCTTTCCAACGAATTGTTCTGGTTGGAATGATCGATTTTTACGAACGATTGCTTCTTTGCGGAAGTCGGTGCCGCCCCTCATCCGCCTGCCGGCACCTTCTCCCCGTATAGTGACGGGGAGAAGGGACGCGCTCCAACGCTGGCGATTGGCGAAATCGTGGAAACAGCATCTTTCTCCCCGTCACTATACGGGGAGAAATGCCCGGCAGGGCAATGAGGGGCAGCGCAAACGGTTGATAGAAAGGATTCCTCACCCCTCGATCCCCGGGATCAGCAAACAGACATACCGCCAGCAGATCCGCCGCGCCCGCTCTAGGTCCTCTTCCACATATTCACCTGCGTTCTGCCAGAAGAAGCCGTCGATCAGCGCGGCGATGCCGTCGACGATATCGTCGACCTGATCGGCTGGCACCAGCCGTTTTACGGAATAGCGGATGTTGGAGACGAAGCGCGCGCCGGTCAGGTGGTAGAGATGCTTGATGCGCGGCTCGGTCTGCGCCGCGATCATGAACTGCATCCATGTCACGGCGCGCTTGGGCGAGCCCAGATGCTGCGGCGCGAAGGAGCCGTCGACGATCGCCTTCAATCGTTGCGCAGGCGTTGGGTCGACAGGCGCCAGTTTTATGATGTCCTGACGAAACAGGTTCGACAGATTGCGCATGGCCAACGCCAGAAGCTCTTCCTTGCTGTCGAAATAATGGTTGACCAGTCCGGCCGACATGCCGGCGCGGCGCGCGATGACAGCCATGGTGGCACCGGACATGCCTTCCTCGCCGACGACGGCAATCGCGGCGTCGACCAGCTCGTCGCGGCGCATCGCCTTGATGGATCGTTTCGCCATTGCAATGCCTTCTCGTTTGTATATTGATTGGCTATTCAATATATCATATCGTCATTCAATCCAAGCCGGAGTTCACATGCTCAGCGTCGTCATTTCCGGGGTTAGAACAGTCGAAACCCACTGGATTCCGCTTGCCGATGGCCGCAAGCTGGCCGCCCGCCTGTTCTTGCCTGATGACGCCGAGAAAAATCCGGTCCCGGTAATCCTCGAATACATACCGTATCGCCGCCGCGACGGCACGCGCACCGGCGACGAGGAGATGCATCTCTTCTTCGCCGGCCATGGCTATGCCTCAGCCCGCGTCGACATTGCCGGCACCGGCGATTCCGAAGGCTTGCTCGATGACGAATATGTCAAGCGCGAGCAGGACGATGCGCTGGAGGTCCTCGACCATCTGTGTTCGCAGCCATGGTGCACCGGTGTGGCCGGCATGATCGGCAACAGCTGGGGTGGTTTTTCCGGCTTGCAGGTCGCGGCCCGCCGTCCGCCGCAGCTGAAGGCGATTGTCACCTCCTGCTCGACCGATGATCGCTATGCTTGCGACGCCCACTACAATGGCGGCCTCGTGATCAACGACAATTTCGGCTGGGGCGGGGCGCTGTTCGGCTATTCGGCCCTGCCGCCGGACCCGGCCGTCGTCGGCGAGGATCGCTGGCGGCAAATGTGGAAAGATCGGCTCGACGACCACAAGAACCACGCTGCCGAATGGCTGAAGCATCAGCGCCGCGACGCGTTCTGGAAACAGGGTTCGGTCTGCGAGGATTTTTCCGCGATCGAATGCGCGGTGCTGGCGGTCGGCGGCTATCTCGATGGCTACACGCAGACGATCTTCAGCCTGGTCAAGAATCTCAAGGGGCCAGCCAAGGGCATTTGCGGTCCATGGGGCCACAAGGAGCCAAATTATGGCGTGCCTGGCCCGGCAATGGGCTACCTGCAGGAATGCATCCGCTGGTACGATCGCTGGCTGAAGGGCATCGACAACGGCGCCGACAGCGAGCCTGACATACGCCTCTATCTGATGGACTACGCCAGGCCGCATTCGCATATCGATGTCCGGCCGGGCCGCTGGCTGGGCTTTCCACAATGGCCGGCCACGCAGATCGGCGGCAAGGCTTACTGGCTGAACGGCGACGGCAAACTGAGCGAGACGCAGGAAGCCAACGGGGCAGGGCAGCTGACCGTCTCCTCACCTCTCACCACCGGCGTGCAGGGACAGGAATGGTGCCCCTATGGGCAGGGTCGCATCTCGGCTGAAGGCGCACGTGACCAGCGCGCCGATGATGGCGGCTCGCTGTGCTTCGACAGCGTTGTCATGGAGGCCGACCTGCCGCTTGCCGGCATTTCGAAGATCAGGCTGCGCGTTGCATCGGACAAGCCGCAGGCTCAGCTCTGCGTCAGGCTGACCGATCTGGCGCCAGACGGCACTTCCGCCTTCATTACCTTCGCTCTGCTCAATCTGGCGCATCGCCAAAGCCACGAGTTTCCAACGCCGCTGACGCCGGGCCAGTTCGAGGATGTCGAGCTGGACTTCAAGCCGGTGGCGCAGATCATCCCGACGGGACACAGGCTTCGGGTCGCGATTTCCTCGTCCTACTGGCCGATGGCCTGGCCGTCGCCGGAGCGCACCATGCTGACCTTCGACACGAGGGGTTGCCGGCTCGACCTGTCCGTGCTGGCCAGCGAGGAGGGTCTTGCGTCCGTGGCCTTCGAGGAAGCGCTCTGGGCCGAGCCCCGCCCGGTGACGGTCAAGGAGCCGGCGCGCCAGCTTCGCTCGCTGACCACCGACCTGCCGACCGAACGCACCGAGCTGACGGCATTGTCCGATGACGGTCGTTTCGTCTTCGAGGAAACCGGCACCGAGATCACTTCCTGGCGCCGCAAGATCTACGGCATCACGGACAACGATCCGGCGAGTTGCGCCACGACAGTGACTTGTCATGAGGAACTGACGCGTCCGGACTGGAACGCGCGGGTCGACTGCGAAATCACCTTCAACTGCGACCGCGACAATTTCTATGCTCGCGGCTGGGTCAAGGCTTACGAGCGGGGAGCGATTTTCGCCGAGCGAAATTATGACGAGGTCATTCCACGCGACTGCATGTAACCAACAAGAAGGGGAACAAGAATGCGTATGAAACTCGATCGTAGAACTTTCCTGGCCGGCTCGTCGGCACTGGCGATCCTGCCCTATACCCGCTTCGCGATGGCGGCTGGTGCCAGGACCAACCCGATCATCGCCGTCGATGCCGACATCGGCAATCTCGACCCTGGCAATCGCGTCGGCACCACCGAAGGCAACATCATCCGTGCGGTCTGCCAGACGCTGGTGCGCTTCGAGCCGGGCAAGACCAGTTGGACCAACGATGCGGCCAAGGAGATCAAGCAGATCTCGGACACCGAGTTCGACTTCGAACTCAACCCCGGTCAGATGTTCACCGGCGGCTTCGGCGAGATGACCGCCGACGACGTCAAGTTCACCTATGACCGCTACATCAACGGCGACAAGAACGGCAAGAAGCTTGCTTATGCCGACGATCTGGAAGCGCTGAAATCGGTCGAGGTCACCGGCAAATACACGGGCAAGCTGGTCCTCAAGCATCCCTCGGCCGCGCTCTGGCTGATCGGCATCTGCGATGCGTCGGGCGCGATCCTGTCAAAGAAAGCCGCGGAGCAACTGGGCGACAAGATCGCCACCACGCTGATCGGCTCCGGCCCGATGGTGCTCAAGGAATGGCGACCGAAGGAGCAGTTCGTGCTCGCCGCCAACCCTGATTACAAGGGGGCCTACAAGGCGCATTTCGATGAGATCACCGGCAAGATCATCCCCGAGCACAAGACCTCCTTCCTGTCCTACCAGGCCAAGGAACTTGACTTCACGGCGTTTGATGCCGACCAGCTCGCCACCGCCAAGGGGTTGCCGGACACCAAGGTGATCGACATTCCCGGCATCGACTACACCTGGATCGGCATCAATGTGGTGAAGGGCGATCTCGCCGATATCAAGGTGCGCCAGGCGATCCGCTGGGCAATCGATGTCGATGCCATCATCCAGGGCGCCTATTCCGGCGCCACCTCGCGCGCCAAGACGCTGTTGGCGCCCGGCCTGCTCGGCAACTGGGCCGATGCGCCGCTCTACACCAGGGATGTCGCCAAGGCGCAGGCGCTGCTCGCCGAGACCGGCAAGACGGGACTGACCTTCACCTTCACCTGCCTCAACGACGCGACCTCGCTGGCGGTGGCGCAGATCGCGCAGGCCAACCTCGCTGAAGTCGGCATCACGCTGACCATCAATGCCATGGATTCCGGCGCCTACTGGGCGCTCGGCGCCGGCGATGCCAGCAAGGACCTCGAGCTGACGCTGATCCCCTACACCTCCAAGTTCGACCCGAGTTTCCAGACGCAGTGGTTCCTCGCCAGCCAGATCGGCCTTTGGAACTGGCAGCGCTGGAACAGCCCCGAATTCGACAAGCTGCATCAGGAGGGGCTGGAGACGCTGGACAAGGCCAAGCGCGAGGCGATCTATGTCAACATGCAGAAGCTGCTCGATGAATCGGCCTCCTGCATCTGGATCACGCACGGCCGCAACTTCTTCGTCGACGCGGCCTGGCTGAAGCCGATGTTCCTGCCCAATGGCAAGGACTGGCAGTTCGAGTTTTTTGACAAGGCGTGAGCGGGAAGGGGGCTGCCGCCAACACTCCCCGTTTATGGTAGAGAAAGTCGCATAAGGCCAAAGACCCCCTCACCCGGATTGCCAAGACCGATTTGCAAAGAGCAATTCGGGGCAATCCGACCTCTCCCCAAGGGGAGAGGAGGAGTCGGCACAAGCGCCAGCCTCTTCTCACCTCGGGGAGAAGGTGGACGCGAAGCGGCCGGATGAGGGGACCTAGCGTCAGCGTCGACAATTGGCCATCTCCAGAACAGGTTGAAGCCATTGACCAAGTTCGACTACCCATGACCAGATCGCAACGGACCGTTGCTTTCATCGCGAGCCGTCTGGCGTCGATGGTGCTGACCATCGCCGGCGCCACGCTGCTGCTGTTCCTGATGGTGCGCCTGGTGCCAGGGGACTTCGCCTCGGTTATGCTGGGGCCCAGGGCGACGCCGGAACTGCGCGCCCAGATCATCCATGACATGGGCCTCGACCGCGGCATGCTCGAGCAGCTCTGGCTGTTCGCCAGCCGCGCCGTGACCGGCAATTTCGGCGAGGACGTCGTCTCGCACCGTCCGATCCTCGACATCGTGCTTGACGTTATTCCCAACACGCTGGCGCTGGCCTTCAGCGCGCTGACGCTGGCGCTGGTGGTGGGCATTCCGATCGGCGTCATCGCGGCACTCAAACCGGGCTCGTGGCTCGACAGCGGGCTGGCGCTGCTGTCGATCTCCTTCATCACCACGCCGACGCTGGTGGTGTCGGTCATCCTGTTCCTGATCTTCGCCATCGGCCTACACTGGCTGCCGGTGGCGGGGGCCGGCGACCCCGGCGACGTCATGGACCGGCTGCAGCACTTGATCCTGCCCAGCGTGGCGCTGGCGCTGGGCTGGGTCGGCTACATCTCGCGGCTTGTGCGTGCGGCACTCCTCGACACGCTGGCCGAACTGCATGTGCGCACGCTGCGCGCCTATGGGGTGTCCGAATACCGCATCGTCGGCCTGTACGCGCTGAAGCTTGCACTTGTGCCGGTGGTGTCGATCCTCGGCATCGGTCTTGGCGATCTCATCGGCAGCTCGGTGGTCGTCGAGATCATCTTCGCCCGTTCCGGCATCGGCAGCCTGATCTTCAACTCGATCGCGCAGCGCAACTATCCGGTGGTGCAGGCCTGCGTCGTCTTTATCGTCGCCTTCTATATCGTCGCCAATCTCGTGGTCGACATGATCAACGCGCTGCTCGACCCCCGTATCGCGGCGGGGCGGGGATGAGCGGGCTGGTCGTGACGCTCAAGCGCATCTGCTCGGAACGCGACGGCCGGCTTGGCCTCGCCTTCACGGGTTTCATCCTGGTGTTCGCGCTGTTTGGACCGCTGATAAGCCCCGACCCGAACGCAATCGACATCAAGGCCCGCTTCGCGGCCCCCGGGCTGGCGCATCTGCTCGGTACCGACAATCTCGGCCGCGACCTGTTGGCGCGCACTTCGGTCGGTACCCGTTATGCGCTGACGCTGGCGGTGATGATCGTCGTCATCTCGTCGATCCTCGGCTCGCTGATCGGCATTGTCGCCGGCATCGCTGGCGGCTGGGTGGATAGGGCGGTGACGGCTATCTTCGATATCGTCAACGCCTTCCCACCGCTGATCCTGGCCTTCGCGCTGATCGCGCTTTACGGCAAGGGTTCGGCCACCTTCGTGCTGTTGGTCACAGTCGTCTTCATCCCGCAGTTCGGCCGCATGGCGCGCGCCCGCGCGCAAACCCTGCGCAATCTGAGCTTCATAGAGGCCGAACGGATGCTCGCCGTCCATCCCCTCACCATCGTGTTCCGGCACTATTTGCCCAATGTCGCCGGACCGATCATCGTGCTGGCCAGCATGAACCTGCCAGTGGTGATCGCCTTCGAGGCCTCGCTCTCCTTCCTCGGCTTTGGCGTGCAGCCGCCGAAATCCTCGCTGGGCACGCTGATCAAGGATGGCTTCATCTCCATCAACCAGTCCTGGTGGCCAACCGTCGCTGCTGCCCTCGTGCTGGCCATCGCCACGCTCGGCGCCACCCTGCTCGGCGAAGCGCTGCGGCGCGTCATCGATCCGAAGACGGCGGGCGCGCGCTGATGGCGATTTCGCTGCGCAATTTGTCGGTCGACTACACCCTGCCACAGGGCACCGCGCATGCATTGCGCGGCGTGTCGCTGGACATACAAAAGGGAGAAATGCTCGGCCTTGTCGGCGAATCCGGCAGCGGCAAATCCACCGTCGCCTTCGCGCTGATGGGCCTGCTCGCCAACAATGCCAGGGTCACCTCGGGCACGGCGACCATCGACGGCAGGAGTTTCGACCTGACCAAGCACAACGCGACGGCTGCCTTGCGCGGTCGCGGCATGGCGATGATCTTCCAGGACCCGATGCTGTCGCTCAATCCGGTGTTCACCATCGGCACGCAGCTTTGCGAAGTGCTGCGCCGGCGTTCGCCCGGCAGTGATCGCAAGACCCGGGTTGAGATGGCTGAAGATGCGCTGGCCAAGGTAAAGCTCAGCAACCCCGGGCGGCGCATGAACCAGTATCCGCACGAACTGTCCGGCGGCATGCGCCAGCGCGTGGTGATCGCCATGGCGCTCTTGTCCGAACCGGCGCTGCTGATCGCCGACGAGCCGACCACGGCGCTCGACGTCACCGTCGAGGCGCAGATCATGCGCGAGATCATCGGCTTGCGCGACCGCATCGGCTGTGCGGTGCTGCTGATCACGCACAGCCTCGGCCTGGTCACCGAATATTGCGACGCCATTTCGGTTCTTTATGCCGGCGAGAAACTGGAAAGCGGCACGGTGAAAGAGGTTCAACGCCGACCGGGCCATCCCTATACGCGCATGCTGTTCGACTGCGAGGTGCCGATCGATCGCGAGCGCCATGCCGATGCCTCACAGAATTGCTTCACTGTGATTGCCGGCGACTTGCCGGACCCGCGCCAGCGGCCGCCCGGCTGCATCTTCAACGGACGCTGTGATGTCTCGTTCGAGGAATGCGCGGCCGTTAATCCCGGCGATTATCCGGTCGGCAATGACGCCGGTCACAGCGCCCGCTGCCTGCGATTGCAGACGCCATGACCGACGCGATCTCGATCAGCAATGCGCAACTGCGCTTCGGCGAGACCGCCGCGCTTGATGGTGTCTCGCTGTCCATCCCGCAAGGCACGTGCTTTGGCATTGTCGGTGAATCCGGCTCCGGCAAGACAACGCTGATGCGCGCCGTTCTCGGCCTGCAGAAGCTTGACCAGGGCGAGATCCGCATCCTCGGCAATCCGCTGGTGCACAGCCGTGCCGCGCTGAAGCAGCGCGCCAGCTTCATCCAGCCGATCTTCCAGGATCCGGCCGCTTCGCTGTCGCCGCGCAGCCGCATCAGCACGCTGATGAACGAGGTCGGCACGGTGCTGCGGGAGCCGCACGCGGCAACGCACGAGCGGCTGCGCGTCATCCTGAACCGGCTCGGCCTGCCGCCCGGGGTCATCGACAAATACCCGCACGAGATCAGCGGCGGTCAGGCACGGCGCGTGGCGATCGCCCGGGCGCTCTTGATGAAGCCATCGATCCTGATCGCCGATGAACCCACCGCCGGCCTCGACGTCTCGGTTCAGGGCGACCTGCTCAACCTGCTGCAGGACATCAGAAGGTCCCAAAACATCACGCTGATCGTCATCAGCCACAATCTGGCGATCGTGCGGCTGATCGCCGAAAACGCCGTCGTCATGCGTGCCGGCAAGGTGGTTGAGGGCGGCGAGGTGGGTTCGCTGTTCGGCGCGCCAAGGGAAGACTACACAAGGGAATTGCTGGCGGCGTGGCCGAGCGTCACGCATTCCGGAGCGGGTTGAGGACGGTACGAACGGTTGGGCTAAAGCTCGTCGCAGAACGGTAGCCGATGTCCGCTTGCGCCTATGGCAGTGAGCGCGCCATCGATCGAAAGTCAGCGCTGCCCCTCACTGTCGTGCCGTACATCTCCCCCCGTATAGTGACGGGGAGAGATGGGCTGGCCGCGCTGTCGGCGCCTTGTTGCGGCGTTGGAGATTGGCGAAATCGCCGATGACAGCGTCCCCCCCGGTCACTATACGGGGAGAGGATGCCGGCAGGCAGGTGAGGGGCAGCACAAACGTCGACAGAGTAGCAATTCAAAAACGCCAGGCGATTGCCCCGATAGACGGTAGGATTCATCGGGCGTTTATGAAGGCGCGACATGCCCTCAAAGCTGCGCTTCGATCGCTGCCTTGTCGATCACCGACCAGACGCTCCTGATCCTGTCGTCCAGAAACTCATAGAAGACATTCTCGCTGAAGGAGACTTTCCGACCGTTGATGGGAAGGTCGAAGAACGTCCCCCTCGGTGTGCAATTGAATTGGAGGCGGCTGGCGACGAACGGCGGCTCGGAGATCAAGAGCTGGACATCGAAATAGAGATCCGGAATTTCGCGAAAATCCCGCTCCAGCATGGCGCGGTAGCCTGACAGCCCGACCCGGTCACCATTGTAGTGCACCTCGTCATGGACGAAGCGATGCAGCCTTTGCCAATCCTGATTGTTGAGGCAGTCGATGTAGCCTCGATAGAGGTCGGTTTCGGTCACTGCGATGCTCCGGGTTTCGTCAGATACGGCAGGAAGATAGAACGACCGCGAACACAGTCCAGACGCTTTAGTCCCGGTAGCGCAAGGCATCGACCAGCAGCGAAAAGGCCGGCGTCGCTTGCCGGCGGCTGGGGTAGTAGAGATGGTAGCCGGGGAAGGGCGTGCACCAGTCGGAGAGCACCCGCACCAGTTCGCCACTGGCAAGGTGCGTGCGCACCTGGTCTTCAGGCAGATAGGCGAGGCCCAATCCGGCAAGCACGGCATTCATGCGCAACGCCGCCGTGTTGAACACCAGCTGGCCCTCGACGCGCACCTTCAGTTCACGTCCGGCCTTCTCGAATTCCCAGGCATAGAGCCCGCCATAGGTCGGCAGACGCAGATTGATGCAATTGTGGGCGGTCAGGTCCTGTGGCATGCGGGGCTTTGGCCGCCTGGCGAAATAGGCCGGCGATCCCACGACCGCCATGCGCATGTCGGGGCCGATGCGCACAGCGATCATGTCTCGAGCTACCTGTTCGCCCAGCCGCACGCCGGCATCATAGCGCTCGGCGACGATGTCGGTCAGGCCGTAATCGACGATGATCTCTATCCTGATGTCGGGATAGTCCGGCAAAAGCCCAGCAATCGCCGGCCATAGCACCGCGTCGGCGGCGTGTTCGCCGGCCGTGATGCGGATGGTGCCGGCGGGCTTTTCACGCAATGCGCTGAGCGCGGCCAGTTCAGTCTCGATCTCGTCGAGCCTTGGCCCAACGGTGCGCAACAGGCGCTCGCCGGCTTCGGTGGGCGACACGCTGCGCGTGGTGCGGGTCAGAAGCCGCAAGCCCAGCCGCTCCTCCAGCGCACGAACCGTGTGGCTCAAAGCGGATTGGGAGACGCCGAGCCGCGCCGCCGCCCTGGTGAAGCTCTCTTCGCGCGCGACGGCGAGAAACGCTGTCAGTTCATTCAGGTTATCCCGAGGCATTCATGAGTCCCTCTCATAGGTGCATGCCGGATATAGCAGCTAATCGCGACCAATCGCATGCCCTAGATAAGGGGCATCACAATCGGGCACCTAAAACAGGCAGCCCTGAAAATCGGCGGGCCGTGAATTGCCCGTCTGAAGAAGGGATGAAAACCATGGACATCAAGCGAAGCGGCTCGCAGCCTTCGGGCAAGGGACCGGGCGACTGGTTCACCGGCACGGTGCGCATCGACCCGCTGTTTCAAGCCATCGCACCGGCCCGCGCGGCCGGCAACGCCGTCACCTTCGAGCCCGGCGCGCGCACGGCCTGGCACACCCATCCGCTCGGCCAGTTGCTGATCGTCACCGCCGGCTGCGGCCGCGTGCAGCGCGAGGGCTGCCCGATCGAGGAGATTCGGCCCGGCGACGTGGTTCGCTTCGAGCCGGGCGAGAAGCATTGGCATGGCGCGTCACCCACCACCGCCATGACCCACATCGCCATCCAGGAGGCGCTCGACGGCAAGGCGGTCGACTGGATGGAGCACGTCAGCGACGCGCAGTACCAGGCCTGAACAAGGGAACACGACAATGCAAAAACGCACACTTGGAACAAGCGGTCTCGAAGTCTCGGCCATTGGCCTTGGCTGCATGGGGCTGAGCTATGGCTACGGTCCAGCGACGGACAAGACCCAGGCCATCGAGCTTATTCGCGCCGCTGTCGACAGCGGTGTTACCTTCTTCGATACGGCGGAGGCCTATGGTCCGTTCGTTAATGAGGAGCTGCTGGGAGAGGCGCTGGAGCCGGTCCGAGACAAGGTGGTCATCGCGACCAAATTCGGCTTTGTCGGCGGCGAGGTGTCGCGTGGCATGGATAGCCGGCCCGAGAATATTCGCGCGGTTGCCGAGGCGGCGCTGAGACGGTTGAGGACGGACCATATCGACCTGCTCTACCAGCACCGTGTCGATCCCAACGTGCCGATCGAGGACGTCGCCGGCGCGGTGAAGGAACTGATTGCCGAGGGCAAGGTCGGGCATTTCGGCCTGTCGGAAGCAGGCAGCCAGACCATCCGCCGGGCGCATGCAGTGCAGCCGGTCGCCGCGCTGCAGAGCGAATATTCGCTGTGGTGGCGCGAGCCTGAGAAGGAGATCCTGCCGACGCTGGAAGCGCTCGGCATCGGCTTCGTGCCGTTCAGCCCGCTGGGCAAGGGTTTCCTGACCGGAGCCATCAGCGAGACCACCACCTTCGCGAGTGACGACTTCCGCAACATCGTGCCGCGTTTCTCGCCAGAGGCGCGCAAGGCCAACCAGGCGCTGGTCGACGTGCTTGGCACCATTGCAACGGCCAAGCAGGCGACATCGGCCCAGATCGCGCTGGCCTGGCTGCTGGCGCGTAAGCCGTGGATCGTGCCGATCCCCGGCACCACCAAGATCGGCCGCCTCAAGGAGAACATCGGCGCCGCCGACGTCGTGCTGAGCTCGGAGGATTTGAGCAGCATCGAGAGCGCCGTGTCCGCCATCACCGTGCAGGGTGACCGTTATCCGGCGCATCTGCAGGCGCGTGTTGGTCGATAAGGCGATCGAAAAGACAAGGAAGAAATCATGACCGAGAACATCAAGGACAAAGTCGTCGTCATCACCGGCGCCAGCAGCGGGCTGGGCGAAGCCGCCGCACGGCTTCTTGCCAAAGAAGGCGCGAAGCTCGTGCTGGGCGCGCGCCGTCTGGACCGGCTGCAGGCGCTCGCCAGTGAGCTTTCACTGGGCAAGGACGCCATCCTGCAGACCGACGTGACCGATGTCGGCCAGGTCCGGCGTCTCGTCGATCACGCGGTCAAGACACACGGCCGCGTCGACGTCATCATCAACAATGCCGGCCTGATGCCGCACTCGCCACTGGAGCGCGGCAAGGTCGAGGATTGGGACCGGATGATCGACGTCAACATCAAAGGCGTGCTCTATGGTATCGCAGCCGCCCTGCCGCACATGAAGACGCAAAAGAGCGGCCACATCATCAACGTGTCCTCGGTGGCCGGCCACAAGGTCGGTCCGGGCGGTGCCGTCTATGCCGCGACCAAGCACGCGGTGCGCGTCATCTCCGAAGGTCTGCGCCAGGAGGTGAAGCCGCACAACATCCGCACCACCATCATCTCACCCGGCGCGGTGGCGACCGAACTGCCCGACAGCGTCACCGAGGCCGACGTCGCCGAAGGCGTGCGGGCGCTCTATGATCGGGTGGCGATCCCCGCGGATTCCTTCGCCAGGACGGTGGTGTTCGCCATCAGCCAGCCCGACGAGGTCGACATCAACGAGATCCTGTTCCGGCCGACCAGCCAGGAGTACTAGCATGTGGCGCTAGAGCAGACTTGCCCATTCGTGGCCGGGACGAGCTGTCGCAAGGCGAGCCTTTAGCCATGCCCGCTCCAATGGTTCCAGCTTTGGCAAGGCATTGGCGAAATCGAGCTCGTCCTTGTCGCGCCTGTATTTGGCTTTGAACTGCAGGACGGCCGCCGGTTTCAGATAGGGCAGGCCTTCCGGTGTGACCGCAATCACCTCGGCGCGCGGCCGGGTGATGGCGGCGTCGCGCTTGTAGACCCACAGGTCCGGCGTTTCTCGGCTCGATCATCATGTCGACCCGCCAGCATCGCTGCTGGATATCCTCGCACCCATATCTGCGAAATCTCTGCCGGTGGCACCTTGCGCGCCAGCAGGTGCTCGATGATGCCGCTGGCGACCGTGTGGAAACGCATGCCTTTCAGCGCACGGCGAAAGGTCTCAAAATCCTCGCGCAGGATGGTGAATTCCAGGTCCTCGTGATCGCGGGTCTGGCTTCCGTGCCAGAGGTCGAGAGCCCAGCCTCCGACTAGGGACCAGGGCTTCGACAAGCCGTTAAGGCGCCGTGCCAGTTCCGTCGGATGCCATGGACGCCACGCGTCCTCGTCGACTGTTGCCGGTCGGTTCATGTCTCGACACCTCGTGGACATGCTTCGCCAAGGACCCGCGGTGATTTTCAGAAATCGGTTCCGATTTTCTGCCCAATGCGGTAGCGGTCAGCGGCTTTTTTCATGGGCCTGGAGCTTTTTCAATGGCGATCGGCGTTGTCGTAAGTCTTCGCCTGGCCGAGCCAGCGGATGCCGCCGCGATCAGGGATATCGTGCGCGCCGCCTATGCGAAATGGGTGCCGGTGATCGGCCGTGAGCCGCTGCCCATGCGCGCCGACTACGACAAGGCGCTTCGCGAGCATCAGTTCGATCTCGCGGTGGAGGGCGATCGGATCATAGGAATGATCGAAACCATGCTGGCTGGCGATCACCTCTGGATCGAGAATGTGTGCGTGATACCGCAGGCGCAGGGCAGGGGCATCGGCCGGCATTTGCTGGAGCAGGCCGAGCGCAAGGCGATCGAAGCCGGCCGCCACGAGATTCGCCTGCTGACCAATGGCGCCTTCGAGGCCAATGTTTCGCTCTACAAGCGGTATGGCTATGCAATCGACCGCGAAGAGCCATTCATGAATGGCGTGACGGTCTATATGAGCAAGAGGCTCGCCGGATAATCGCGATCGGAATTCGACAATGGCTGCCACGATCAGGCTGAAGCAACTCCCAGGGCTGTACGCGATTTCGCGGCTTGAGGCGGCCGACAGCATTCCTGGCTGGGCGGACGGACCAGGCTTCGTCAGCATCACCAGGACCGAGGACGAGCTTTCGATTGTCTGTCCGCAGGACCGCGTTCCGGATACTGTCAAGCAGGATGGCGACTGGGTCGCCTTCAAGTTCGACGGGCCATTTGCCTTCGGCGAAACCGGTATCGTGCTGTCGGTCATCAGGCCGCTGTCCGAAAACGGGCTGGGCATCTTCGTGGTGTCGACCTTTGACGGTGATCACCTCCTGGTGAAAGCGGCGGACCAGATCGCCGCGATACGGTTTCTGGGCGAGGCAGGACACATACTGGCGTAGTTCATCCTGACCCATCGAAAAACGGCGACGTCCACTGGCCCAACCGCTCTGGCTCAATCACTGGGAGTGCTGGCTTAACCACTTCGGGGGTTGCGTTTGACAGCGCCGTTTGCGCATCGTTATCTCTAGCCCTATATCACGGCCGAAGCGGCCATGCGGCACACCCCAAGGGAGTAAACCATGTCACACAATCTGCAGTTCTATATCGATGGCGCGTGGGTCGATCCGGTTGTGCCCAACACGTTCGATGTCATCGATCCCTCCAACGAGGATGCCTTCGCCCAGATCTCGCTTGGCTCCAAGGCCGATGTCGACAAGGCGGTGGCAGCCGCCAAACGCGCCTTCAATACGTTCGGCTTCACCGAGGTCGGCGAGCGGCTTGAACTGCTCAACCGCATCATCGAGGTCTACAAGAAGCGCAGCGCCGATCTTGCGGTCGCCGTGTCGCGCGAAATGGGCGCGCCGCGCCAGATGGCGCTGGACAGCCAGGTCGGCATCGGCCTCGCGCATCTGCAGAAGATGGCCGACGTGCTCAAGACCTTCGAGTTCCGTCATGTGAAGGGACCTCATCTGGTGGTCAAGGAGCCGATCGGCGTCGTCGGCTTGATCACGCCATGGAACTGGCCGCTGAACCAGATCACCTGCAAGGTCGGCCCCGCACTCGCCGCTGGCTGCACCATGGTGCTGAAGCCTTCCGAAATCGCGCCGCTCGATGCCATCATCTTCGCCGAGATCCTCGACGAGGCCGGCGTGCCGAAGGGCGTCTTCAACCTCGTCAACGGTGATGGTCCGGGCGTCGGCCACGCACTGTCCAGCCACCCCGACATCGACATGATGTCGTTCACCGGCTCGACCCGCGCCGGCATCCTGGTGGCCAAGGCCGCCGCTGACACCGTCAAGCGCGTGCATCAGGAACTTGGCGGCAAGTCGGCCAACATCCTGTTCCCGGATGTCGACCTCGCCACGGCTGTCTCCAAGGGCGTCGCCGGCTGTTTCGGCAACAGCGGCCAGTCCTGCAACGCGCCGACGCGCATGTTCGTGCCGCGCGACCGCCATGACGAGGCGGCCGGCTATGCCAAGGCGGCGGCGGAAAAGTTCACCGTTGGTCCCGCCGATGCACCAGGCACCAAACTCGGCCCGGTCGTCAGCCAGGTCCAGTTCGACAAGATCCAGGACCTGATCCAGGCCGGCATCGACGAAGGCGCCACGCTGGTGGCGGGCGGCACCGGCCGGCCGGCCGAACTCAACCGCGGCTACTATGTCAGGCCGACGGTGTTCGCCGACGTCACCCACGACATGCGCATCGCCCGCGAGGAAATCTTCGGGCCAGTGCTGGCGATCATGCCGTATGACAGCGTCGACGAGGTGGTCAACACCGCCAACGACACGGTCTATGGCCTCGCTTCCTACATCCAGGCCAAGGACATGAAGAAGGCGCGCGAAGTGGCGGCGCGCATGCGCACCGGCAATGTCTACATCAACTATCCGACCTGGGACGCGGGCCTGCCCTTTGGCGGCTACAAGCAGTCGGGCAACGGCCGCGAATATGCCGAATATGGGCTTGAGGATTTCCTCGAGATCAAGGGTATCGCCGGCTACGAGGCCGCCGAATAGCCGGCTGTCAAACGCCGGTCATGCAACGCTGCTAGGGGCGGCTCTTTTGGGAGGCGACCTTGGCTTCGAGACATCGCGACGGCAGTGCCGGTGACGCCAACTATGGCGCCATCGGCGCCAACTACTCCAGTTACCGCCAGCCGGAGCCGCGTATCGCGTCGCTGATCGTCAAGGCGCTCGGCGATGCCAGCAAGGTGCTGAATGTCGGCGCTGGTGCCGGCTCCTACGAGCCGGTCGACCGCGTGGTGACGGCGGTCGAACCGTCCGCCTCGATGCGGGCGCAACGGCCGGCACATCTGTCGCGCGCCATCGACGCCGTGGCTGGCGCACTGCCTTTCGACGACAAGAGCTTCGACGCGGCGATGGCGACCTTCACCGTGCATCAGTGGCCCGATCTGGCAGCGGGTCTAGCCGAGATGCGCCGTGTGACGCGCGGACCGATCATCATTCTCAGCTGCGACCCCGACGAACTGAACCGTTTCTGGCTCGATGATTACGCGCCGGAGGTCATCACGGTCGAGGCCTCGCGCTATCCGCGCATCGAGGCGATCACGCAGGCGCTGGGTGGCAAGGCGGAGGTGCTGTCGGTGCCGATCCCGCTGGATTGCAGCGACGGTTTTGGCGAAGCCTATTATGGCCGCCCCGAGCGATTGCTCGATCCTGGTGCACGTCTGGCCAATTCGGCCTGGAGCTTTGTCGATGCCTCAGTCGGTGCGCGCTTTGTCGCTGATCTCGGCAGGGACCTCGACAGCGGCGACTGGGACCGCAAATACGGACACCTGCGCACGCAAACGGAGTTCGATGGTTCACTCAAACTGGTCATCGGGCATGCCTGAAACCGGTGCGGCCATCGTACCCAAACGAGACTAAGCACGCCGGACGCGCCTGGAACCGGTGTTGCCCTGCTACCACGCCGGCAAAGGCAAATCGCCGATGCCGGGGATCGGCCCTTTGCCTTCATTGACACGCATGAAAAACCGCCTTTAACATTCCGTTAACAAGAATGAATGGGCGGGGCCTCATGGCATCCACGGTGGGTTGGCGTTGTGCGGCAAGGGGGCTTGGCCTTGCAGTCGCCGTGACGGTGTTGAGTTCGGCATCGAGTTTGGCCAGCGCGTCCGAACTTTCGATGGTCATCGGCGGCCCGACATCCCAGCCGATCGGCCACTACGATTTCTGCAAGATCCACGTCGACGAATGCTCGATCCGTTCGCCCAACAGCACGCCCGAGCACATGTCCAGCCAGCTTTTGCGGCAGATCACCGCCGTGAATCTATCGGTGAACACGCGCGTCAAGCCGATGAGCGACATGGATAATTACGGCAAGGAAGAGTGGTGGGCCTATCCGGAGGACGGGTTTGGCGACTGCGAGGACTATGCGCTCGAAAAGCGACGGGAGCTTATCTCCAGCGGCGTCGCCATATCCAACCTGCTGATGACGGTCGTTCGCAAGCCGGATGGCGAAGGCCACGCCGTCTTGACCGTGCGCACGGACAAGGGCGACTTCATCCTCGACAACCTTACTGACAAGGTGCGTCTCTGGAGCCAGACGGGCTATCGCTACCTGAAGAGGCAGTCGAGCGAGAATACGGGGCGCTGGGTGTCCATCCTGGGCGGCGACGAAGCGCTGGTCAGCTCCGTTAAATAGCCTGGTGGGTCACGGGCCGGCGGCGAAAGCGCCTCGGCCCGATCACATCTGCTTGAACACAGGCGCCTTCCGTAACTGCCGTGCCTCAGCTTCCGCCGTCGAGCAGCACCCTGAGGTCGTCCAGCTTATCGTTGACCAGCCAGCCATAATAGTTCTCGACAGGCAGCTTGCGGCTCTTGCCGCTGGCTGCCGCTTCACGCAATGCCGCCGCTCTCTGCCTGGGTTGCCCGACATTGTAGAGGGTCGCGGTAATTCCTGGATTGTGGGAGATGTCGAAGCCCTGTTCCTTGTAGGCGTCGATCGCGTCGCGCACGATTGCCGCGATGTAGACGATGCTGCGGTCCGGATCCATGACGTCGCGATAGATGGCTTGCGGATTGTCCGGCGTCAGCTTGTCGTAGCCGCTCACCTTGTTGACGAGATCGGTGACCTCAAGCGCGGTGAGCGGGCTGATCTGCCCGAGGCCGAACGTCTGGCCGGCAAAGAATGGCTGGAAGAACGCTTGCTGAAACGTCATTGGCTCGTAAGCCACACCGTCGACGGTCTTGCCTTTGAAATGCTGCGTCCAGACCGTGTCGCGGCAGTTCCAGAGGGCGGCATTGCCTTTCGCCTGCTCACAGGCCGCGAACTCAGGACGTTTGACGAAATCCTGGACCCGCGCCCCCTTGTAGCGGAAGGCAAAATCGAGACCGGAATAGGAGAGTGCCTTCACATAGTAGGTCTGCACCGAACCGACGGCAGTGACATTGTAGGTATGTTCGCCGACCAGGGCGCCGACAATGTGAATGGGATCGATGCCGTAGATCGCGGCGACCTGCTTGATATGCGTGATCAGCTTTTTCTCGCGCTTCAAAAGCGCAATGATCTTCTCGTATTTTTCCTCGTAGGTGGTGTTGAAGGCGCGCGTTCTGACCGCCGACGCACTGGGAATGGGCGGTTGCGTCTCGGAGCGGTTTCCTGGCGGAACAACGATCGTATCCGCATGGGCCGTGTCGATCGACAGCATGCCCGTCGAGGCAAGGACAACCAGCAAAAGCGCCAGGAAAGATTTCTGCAAGGCAATCATCAAGCGCCTTTCGGGATCGGAGGGCATGGGCGGTCTACACGCCGTGTGTTTCCTGAACAGCCTCGTTGGCGACTGTCAAGCACGGCGCACGCCTTCACGCCCGTCACATCGTCGAATTCCGCCTTCAGTGGTCACGCCAGTCACACAGCCGACATCCGCTCCAACCCACATGGCCGGCCAGGACCGCGCGACCGGCCGCGCATGACCCTGCGGCGCCGTGTGTTTACCATCACACCGGCAATAAAATTTTGATTCAAACTTTATTGGTAATTTCTCGTTCATAACTCGGTCTGATTTGTCCGGCGGCTTTCTGTGTGCCTTCGGTCTGTTGTGTTTTGCGTACAGGTCCAGATGCGGTTACCAGGCATTCTCACTTCCTTGATTGCATCCTTGTGCCTCGTCGGCTGTTCGTCGACGTCCGGGATCGACGCGCTCGATGTGGGCAAACCGTCCAACGAGATCACCAGTTCGGTGGTCCGTCCGAGCGCGCCCGTGGCGTCCATGCCGGCGAAGGCCAAGGCCAACAATGCGCGCAAAACGGCAGAGGAGGCGTCCGTGGCCGAGAATGCCCGGCCTTTTGGACTGGCGGAGGAGGAGGAGACGGTCGCGTTTTCAGCGCCTGAATTGCCCGACAGCGTCGATCCGCCTGTCCAGCCGGCAGCCCTGGTCTCGCCGCCAAAGCTCCTGTCGCGCGCCGCGCCCCCGATGCTTGCCGGACCGCTCACGCGTTATGCTTTCCGCGATGCCAAGCCGATCAATTTCGGCAGGTCTTCCCCCAGGCACCTGGCTGTTCATGGCGTCGATGTCTCGCGCTGGCAGGGCGACGTCAACTGGGAGAAACTGCGCGCCCAGGGCGCCAACTTCGCCTACATCAAGGCGACGGACGGCGGCGACCACCTCGATCCGATGTTCATGAAGAACTGGCGTGGCGCCGAGGCCGCCGGCCTGAAGCGCGGCGCCTATCATTTCTTCTACTGGTGCCGCACCGCTGGCGAGCAGGCCGACTGGTTCATCCGCAACGTGCCGAAGGTCGATGGCGCGCTGCCGCCGGTGATCGACGTCGAATGGAACGGCGAATCCACCTGCACGCGCCGGCCATCGCGCGAAAAAGTGCTGGAGAAGATGCAGGTGTTCATGGACAAGCTGGAACGCCACTATGGCCAGCGTCCGATCATCTACACCGCGCCCGACTTCTACCGCGACAACCTCAAGGGCGCGTTCCTGGATTACCCATTCTGGCTGCGCGCCGTGGCGCAGCATCCGTCAAAGGTCTATCCGGGTCGCAAATGGCTGTTCTGGCAGTATTCCGGCTCCGGCCTCTCGCATGGGGTGACGGGCCGCATCGATCTCAACGTGTTCCATGGCGACGAGAGGCAATGGCGTGATTGGGCTGGCGGGCGGCAAACGATTGCCGCCGCCGACTGAAGCAGGCCAATCCGCAAGCGGACAACATTGCGAGCGGCATCTTGGGCAATGGCCGTCGGTTCGGCCAGCGCCCTCCAAGTTTTGAAGCTATTTCATGCCTCGTCGAGCCAGACTTTGCCGAAGTCATGCTCGTAGGTCGGGTGCATGCCGTGGTTTTTCACTGACGCAACCGAATGGCTGTAGAGCTTGCGCCAGTACGGCTGGATGATGATGCCGGAGTCCTGGAGGATTTTCTGGATATCGGCCATCAGAGCCTTGCGCTTTGCGGGATCCGCCACGGAGAGGGCCTCGCCGATCTTGGCGTCGAAATCCGGGTTGGAGTAAGCGGATTCGTTCCAGGCTTCCCCTGTGCGATAGGCTGTCGCCAAGATCTGGACGCCCAGCGGACGCATGTTCCAGTTGGTCATGGAGTAGGGATACTTGGTCCAATCGTTCCAGAATGTCGAGCCCGGCAGAACCGTGCGCTTGACCTTGATGCCCGCCTCGCGAAGCTGTGCGGCAATAGCGTCACCGCTGTTCCTGTGCCAATCCTCGTCCACCGTGATCAGCTCGTGCTCGAAGTCGGCCTGGCCAGCCTCGGCCATCAGCGCCTTGGCTTTGGCCAGGTCGCGGGCGACCTTCGGAAGTTCTGCATATTCGGGGTGAATCTTGCAGACGTGATGGTTTTCGGCGGGTTCGCCGGCACTGTTGTATCCAAGCTGAAGCACGATCGAATTGTCGACCGCGAGTTGCAGCGCGTGACGCACCCTCTGGTCGTCATAGGGCTTGTTCTTGACATTGGTGCGCGCGACGATTGTCGAGGCGGTTATGACCTCGGATTTCGCAAGGCCAAGCCCGTCGAGGATCGGCACATAGTCGGCGGAGGTTTCATAGTTGGTGTGAATCTCACCTGCCTCGAAAGCACTTGCAACCGCTGACGGGTCGGTGCCGTAGTCGATGAATTCGATGCCGTCGAGATAGGTTTCGCCATTCCACCACTTTCCATCCTCGCGACGCTTGTAGACGACCTTGTCGCCGACCTCGTAGGAGACGAGTTCGAACGGACCAGTGCCGATCGGGTTGGCGACAAAATTCGCGCCCTTCTCGTCGAAGCTGCGGTGAACGACGAGAGCCGGATAGTCGCAGACGTTCGGAATGAGCGCGATATCCGACTTGAGGAGGGAGAGCTTCACGGTCTTGTCGTCGACCTTGGTGAGCGCGCCTTCGCGCAGCTTCCCGGTTTTTGCGTTGACCAGGCTGCCCATGCGGCCCGCCATCGAATTGCCTTCGGCGCCCTTGTCGCACCAGCGCGTGAAATTGAAGATCACGTCATCGGCGTTGAAAGCGTCGCCATTGGTCCAGGTCACACCCTGGCGAACATGCAGGACATACTCCGTGGCGTCGTCATTTACGTCCCAGCTTTCCAGCAGGTAAGGCTCGAAGGTGAAGTCGCGGGTATATTTTACCAACGGCTCGAGCGTCTGGCGCTGTGCGGTGGTGATCTGGGACCAGTCGGCCGTGCGCGGGTCCTTTGGATCTTTGACGTACATTGCAACCTTGATCACGCCGCCCCTCTTGGGCTCATCCGCACGTGCTTGACTGGGGGCGGCAATGCCGATCATGCCGTAGGCCATCACTGTCGAGGCGCCGAAAACGCTGGCCATCGCCAGAAATTCGCGGCGATCCGTGTCGCCGGATTTCGCGCTCTCGGCCAGTTCACGGATATGATCCGGAACGCTGTCCTTGTTGCTCTTGTAGAATGTCATCTGCGAACCCCCATCGTTGGCTTCCGCCGGTTGGAACTCCGCCTTGCGCCGACGACGTTTGATGCCGAAGGGAAGGAGAATCAATGGACTATGCGGGTTTCAGAAGAGGGGCGTTTCGCGGAAATCCGACAATCTTGGCAAGAAAATCGATGTCTGTTCGACTGCGGAAATGAATCCGCCTGGTTTGAGATAGTCCGGCCTGCAGGGCCTTCGCAATCCAGAACACTGACAGGTGAGAATCCAGGTGAATGGTTTCGGAAAAACGGCAATGCGCGCCGTTCCCTGATATTGCGTGCCGACCAAATCGCCGGAATGCTGATGCTGGGCCGGAAGATGACTATACCAAGCTGT
This sequence comes from Mesorhizobium shangrilense, assembly GCF_040537815.1. NCBI lineage: Bacteria > Pseudomonadati > Pseudomonadota > Alphaproteobacteria > Hyphomicrobiales > Phyllobacteriaceae > Mesorhizobium > Mesorhizobium shangrilense. The sequence goes on along the minus strand of NZ_JBEWSZ010000001.1, from coordinate 1,754,949 downwards.
GTTTCGTGGAACGTACCCAGCTCTCTTGAGGAATGAGGAAAGATTGACGGACACAAGCGTGGAAGATGCTCCCCGGACAATCGCGTTTCTCCTTGTGCACCGGTTTCCGATGTTCAGCCTTGCCTCCGCCGTCGACACCATGCGCACCGCAAATCACACCGTTGGCCGGCAGTTCTACAGGTGGATCACGATTTCGTTCGATGGGCAGCCAGTCATGGCGTCCAATGGCATGAAGCTCAACGTCGATTACTCGCTGGAGACTGTCCCGAGCAGCGACATTGCGTTCGTCTGCGCGGGAACGGCGATCGATTTTCCGGAAAAGGCGGCCGTGATATCGGCGTTGCGCCGATGGGGCAGGCGTGGCTCGTCACTCGGCGCTCTTACGCTCGGCAGCCACGTATTGGCCGAAGCGGGTCAGCTGGAAGGCCATCGCTGCACCATCCACTGGGAAAACCGCGCGGGTTTCCAGGAAAAATTTCCCGATATCGAATGCACGGGCAACGTCTACGAAATCGACCGAAAACGCTACACGTCCGCCGGCGGCACGACGTCGATGGATCTGTTCCTGGAAATCATTCGCCGAGACCTGGGCACTGTGATCGCCAACGAGGTCGCCGGGCAGTTTCAGCACGAGCGTGTCCGCTCCCCCAGCGATCGGCAACGCGTTGGTCCGGGTCGCGACCTGGCCAGCAAATCCGTGGCGCTGCGCAGGGTCATCGAACTCATGGCGGACAATCTGGAAAAGCCGCTTTCGGTGGTGCAGCTTGCGAAGGAGGGCGGCTTGTCCGTGCGCCAGCTGGAGCGCCTGTTCTCATCGCAGGTGAGTATGACGCCTGGCCGCTACTACATCACGCTGCGGCTGGAACGGGCTCGCGCGCTCTTGCGGCAAACGCCTCTGTCGATCTTCAGCGTCGCGTTGGCGACCGGCTTTGCATCGCAGTCCTATTTCGCACAGAGCTACCGGCTGCAATTCGGATGCCTGCCGTCGAGCGAACGTCGGCCCGAACAATAGCGGAATTGCGCGTCTTCCCTGGACATTGCTGGTCCGCCATGACGGGCCACGGCGGGTCTCGCCTGTGTCCGTGGCGGATCATTGCCGCCGATGGTTCACTGCCTTGGAGGCAGTGAACCAGGCGAAAAACTCGCGAATGTTGACGAGAAAATGATGCCGGACAGGGCCGCGATCCATCATTTTTGGTCCATGAAGTCGCGCGATTGCACTGCTCTTGGTGCGGGAACATACTCCGTACCTGCCGTGCAAGGCCGACGGGAACGGCCGGGCATACGTCGAGTGAACCACGACTTTTGCCTCTACGGAAAGTCCAGGGATCATGACATTGCTGACGCACCGGGCCAATGCACTGCTGCCGGAAGGCAGCGTGAATTGCGACATTCACCACCCCAACCCAACCGTGAGCCAACTCATGCCGCTCCTGCCGGATGTCTGGCAGGACCTGATTGCGTCTCGCGGGATCGGACAATTCGACAGCATCGCCTATCCCAACAACGCGCCGCTGACCTGCCGCCCGGATTGGCGCGACCCGGCGGGTGGCCTGACCAACACACCGGAACGGTTGGCCAGGGAGGCTCTGGATCATTTTGGCGCGCGGGCGGGAATCCTCAACAATCTCTCCGGCGTTCACATGCTTTACGACGCCTACATGGCCGTCGCGGTGACCAGGGCGCTGAATGACTGGACGCGCTCGGAATGGCTCGACAAGCATTCTGGCCTGCGCGCTTCGATCGTGCCGCCGCTGCAGGATATCGAGGCGGCCGTGGCCGAGATCGAACGTTGCGCCGAGGACCGCCGGTTCGTGCAGGTGCTGTTTCCGTCCTCGGCCCATATGCCCTATGGGCATCGCAACTACTGGCCGCTGTACAAGGTCGCGGTCAAGCATGGTTTGCCGATTGGCATCCATGCCGGCAGCGCATACCACCATCCCGTTACGTCTGTCGGCTGGCCGAATACAGTTGCCGAGGACTATGCCGCCCAGTCGCAGATCATGCAGGGACAGCTGGCCAGCCTGGTTTCGGAAGGCGTGTTCACGGAGTTTCCTTCCCTCAAGGTCGTCCTTCTGGAATCCGGCGTCAGTTGGCTTCCGGCTTTCCTCTGGCGTTTCGGCAAATTCTGGAGGGGACTGCGGTTCGAGACGCCTTGGGTCGACCGGCTGCCCGCGGAAATCATACGCGATCACGTGCGGTTGACGACGCAACCTTTCGACATTCCGGACAATCCGGATATCGTATCCCGGCTGATCGATCACATTGGCTCCGACGAAATGCTGCTGTTCTCGTCAGACTATCCGCACTGGCAGTTCGACGGCGATGCTGTCCTGCCCGCCGGATTTGATGCGACGCTTGTCCATAAGATCGCGGTGGAAAATCCGGTTGCGACTTATCCCCGTCTCAAGGAGCTGCACGCATGACCATTCATCCGGCCGCGCCTTCGAGCACGTCTGTCGTGCAGACCATTATCGATTGCGACGTGCATCCAAAACTCACCTCCGTGGACGATCTCAAGCCCTTCCTCAGCCAGCGTTGGCAGGCGCATCTCGCTACCTACGGGCTACGCTACCGGATGGGCTATCAGGACGGGAATCCCTATCCCAAGGCGGCGCCGGCTTCCTCGCGGCGTGATACCTGGCCTGCGAATGGGGGGCTGCCGGGATCCGATGTCGGCATGCTGCGCGACCAGCTTCTCGACCTCTACAACATGGAATTCGGGATCATGAATCCGCTTTGGCCAACAGGCCAGGGTGTGCTCGGAGACGATTATTCCGCAGCACTATGCCGTGCCAGCAATCAATGGCAGCTCGATCTCTACAACGAGCCGGAGCCAAGGCTCAAATGCTCGATCTGCGTTCCCTACGAGAACGGAGCGCTGGCGCGCGCCGAGATCGAACATTTCGCAGGCGATGGCCGCTTTGCCCAGGTGCTCCTGCTCAGCCGCACGGCCGAACTGCTGGGACAGCGCCGATACTGGCCGATCTTCGAGGCGGCGGAAGCGGCAAACCTTCCGGTTGGCATTCATGTCTTCGGATATTCGGGCCAGGCGATCACGCCGGCGGGTTGGCCTTCCTACTATATGGAGGAAATGACCGAGCATGCTCCCTCGGCCCAGGCGATGCTGACAAGCATGATCTTCGAGGGCCTGTTCGAGCGCTTTCCCGGCACCCGCATCGTTCTGCTGGAGGCCGGTCTTGCCTGGATACCCGCGCTTGGCTGGCGGTTGGACCGGCTTTGGGCCCGCATGCGCGACGAAGTTCCGCATGTTACGCGTCCGCCGTCCGAATATCTGAAGCAGCATCTCTGGGTCGCGACCCAACCCATGGAGGAACCTGAGAACAAGCGGCATCTCGTCGACATCATCGACTGGATCGGTCATGACCGCGTTGTGTTTTCGTCGGACTATCCGCACTGGGATTTCGATGATCCCCGCCATTCGCTGCCGCCGCATATCGGTGCGAAACTCAAGCGCGCCATTCTCTATGACAATGCCGCGGCCCTTTATGGGGCGGCGCGATGACACGCCATCCGGTCGCTGCCGTCAGCGACATTCCGGATGGTGGCCGGCTGAAAGTCGACGTGGCGGGCCGCTCCATCGTCGTTTTCCATGTCGACGGCGCTTTTTACGCCCTGGCTGACAGATGCCCGCACCAGGGCGGACCGCTTTCACAGGGCGACCAGATCGGAGAACTTCGAGCCACGGTTCCCGGTCAGCATCAGTATTGCCGGCGCAACATGATCATCCGTTGCCCGTGGCATCATTGGGAGTTCGATATCGCGACGGGCCAATCGCAAATCGACCCGGCCCGCATCAAGGTGCGCAGGTATGAGACCGCCGTAGGCGATGCACCATCTTGCGTGGCGGAAGAAAAACTGGCGGCGACAACGTTTGAAACCGTCAAGGAAGAGGGGCTCGTCTACGTTATCATATAGCCGGTCGGGAGCTTGCCGTTGCCCTGTTGGCTGGTACGCTGGTCAGCGCACGATGCGTTTAATACGCCGGCTAAATACTGCGTATAAAGTGAGAGACAAGAACCTTCCTACCGCGACCCTGAGGGTCGCTGATGGGATCATACTTCGGAGGCGAAATGCAGATTGAGCGCTTCGGCCGGACGCTTCTTGCCACGAAAGCAGCGCTGGCCTGTCTGTTGGTGCTGGCATCGCCGGCCAGCCTGATGGCCGCATCACTGGATGATCCGACCGCTACTACACTCGACCGCTGCCTGAACGACGCAGCAAATGCCTCCACAGCCGGTCAAACCGAATGCGAAGCGGCGGCATCGAGCGACTACGATCGCCGCATGAACGCTGCCTATGCGACGCTCATGCACAAATTGCCCGAGAAGGCAGCGCAACAGCTCCGCCTGTCACAGCGCGCATGGCTGGCCTTCCGCGACAGTGAGGCGAAGGCACGAGACGCGCTGTATGAAACCCGGCAAGGCACGATGTTCGTGCCCATGCAAGCTTCTGACGCGACCAACGCCAATCGGGATCGGGCGCTTCAGTTGGAAGGCTATGTCCGGGTCATGGCGATCGATGAGTGAAGATGATGGAAGGCGCCGGGCGTCATGCGAGCAGACGCCGCTAGGAGCGAGATCACAAGCTTTGAATTGTCGGACATGCCAAGCAAATGGCATCGCAAAGGGTGACGTTTTTACCCGGAGTAGCGGTCTAATGCTGCGGTTTATGCTTCCACATATTCCGCGAGGCTGACACCTTTGGGCACATCTAGCCCATCGGCCAGTAAACCTTCGATGTGAAAGCGTATGGCGTCACGAATCTCGGTTTCGACCTCGGGGACAGTCGCACCGGTTGCGATGCAGCCGGGTAGGTCCGGCACATAAGCCGAGAAATTATCTCCTGCTTTTTCAATCACTACCGCGTAACGCATGCCATCACTCCTTCAAACCAGCCTGCTTGAGGATGCTGTTCAGTGTCCCCGGCGCAACCTCTTCAGACGGCTTGCCGGCCACTGTGACGCGGCCGGCTTTGACTTTGTGTTTATATTGGCGATGACTGCCCTTGGTTGCAACCAGATACCAGCCATTGGCTTCCAACAGGCGAATGACCTCGCGAACCGTAAGCCGAGGCGGCATCCGTTTTCAGCTGCAGCCGCTCGTCGCGCCACACGTGTCGCACTTCTCGCAAGTCCCGTTGCGCACCATGGTGAAATTCTGGCATTCGGAGCAGGAATTGCCGGTGTAGCCCTGGAGCAGGGACTTGGCGCGGCGGTCGTTGGCGAGTTTCTTGGCCTCGGCGGCTTCGTTGGCGGCCGCGTCGGTGAATAGCGCCGCCGTGGCGTCCGAAGCCACGGAAGCAGCACCCGCCGCTTCCTCGAAGGCGATATCCTCGGCCAGCTCCTTTGCCCGCTCCTCATAGTCACGCTTGTAGGCGACCGCCTCGTCGCTGGCCGGTTTCAGCGCCAGCACGTTGGAACCTGAAAAGGCGGTCGGAGCCGAGCGGGCAGGGGCGCCGGCTCCAGCAAAGCCCTTCGGATCATTGCCGCTCACACGCGACACCAGTTTTACCGGCGAGGCGCCACGGGTCAGGCCCTTGGAGACTGCGTCCGTCTTGCCTTCGCTGATGCCACGGCCAAGTGCCGTGTTGGAGAAGTCCGACTGGTCGACATGGGCGAGGTCGTTGCGGCCGAGATAGGAGATGGCCAGCTCACGGAACACGTAGTCGAGGATCGACGTCGCGCTCTTGATGGCGTCGTTGCCCTGCACCATGCCGGCCGGCTCGAACTTGGTGAAGGTGAAGGCGTGCACATATTCGTCGAGCGGCACGCCGTATTGCAGGCCAAGCGAAATGGCGATGGCGAAGTTGTTGAGAAGCCCACGCAGCGTGGCACCTTCCTTGTTCATGTCGATGAAGATCTCGCCGAGGCGGCCGTCATCATATTCGCCGGTGCGCAGGAAAATGGTGTTGCCACCGATCTTGGCCTTCTGCGTGTAGCCCTTGCGGCGGCCGGGCAGCTTTTCCTGCTCGCGCGACACGCGTTCGATGATGCGCTCGACGATCCGCTCGGTGATCTGCGCCGCGCGTGCTGCCGCCGGTGCCGCGATCAGCTGCTCGACCACGTCGTCCTCGTCCTCCTCGCCATCGGCGAGCAGCGAGGAATTCAGCGGCTGCGACAGCTTCGAGCCGTCGCGGTAGAGCGCGTTGGCCTTCAGCGCCAGCTTCCACGACAGCATGTAGGCGCCCTTGGCGTCTTCCACCGTCGCATCGTTGGGCATGTTGATGGTCTTGGAGATGGCGCCGGAGATGAAGGGCTGCGCCGCCGCCATCATCATGATGTGGCTGTTGATCGAAAGCGAACGCTTGCCGATCTTGCCGCACGGGCTGGCGCAGTCGAACACCGCGAGATGCTCGGCCTTGAGGAACGGCGCGCCCTCCAGCGTCATCGCACCGCAGACATGGATGTTGGCGGCCTCGATGTCCTTCCTGGAGAAGCCGAGCGCCGGCAGGATCTCGAACGAGAAGTCGTTGAGCTGCTCGTCGGTGAAGCCAAAGTTTTCCTTCACCCAGTCGGCGCCGAGCGTCCACTGGTTGAAGACGAACTTGATGTCGAAGGCCGACTTCAATGCCGCATTGAGCGCTGCGATCTTGTCGTCGGTGAAGCCCTTGGCCTTGAGCGAGCCGGGATTGATGCCGGGCGCCTGGTTGAGATTGCCGTGGCCGACCGCATAGGCCTCGATCTCGGCGAGCTGTGCTTCCGAATAGCCGAGCGAGCGCAGCGCCTCCGGCACGGCGCGGTTGATGATCTTGAAGTAACCGCCGCCGGCCAGCTTCTTGAACTTCACCAGCGCGAAATCGGGCTCGATGCCGGTGGTGTCGCAATCCATGACGAGACCGATCGTGCCGGTCGGCGCGATGACGGTTGCCTGCGCATTGCGGTAGCCATGTTCTTCGCCGAGCTCGATGGCGCGGTCCCAGGCGGCCTTGGCATGAGCCGCGAGCTCAGGCTGCTTCAGGTCGGAGGCAACCAGCGGCACCGGATTGACCGCGAGCTTCTCATAACCCTGCTTCTCGCCATAGGCGGCGCGGCGATGGTTGCGCATGACGCGCAGCATGTTCTGCGCGTTGCGGTCGTAGTCGGCGAAGGCGCCGAGTTCGGCGGCCATCTCGGCCGAAGTGGCATAAGCTACACCGGTCATGATGGCGGTGAGTGCCGCGCAGATGGCGCGGCCCTCGTCGGAATCGTAGGGAATGCCCGAGGTCATCAGCAGGCCGCCGATGTTGGCATAGCCGAGGCCGAGCGTGCGGTATTCGTAGGACTGCTTGGCGATCTCCTTCGACGGGAACTGCGCCATCATCACCGAGATTTCGAGAACGATGGTCCACAGCCGCACGGTGTGCTCATAGGCGGCGATATCGATGGTGCTGTCCGCGTTGCGGTAGGGCAGGAGGTTGATCGAGGCCAGGTTACAGGCCGTGTCGTCGAGGAACATGTATTCCGAGCACGGGTTGGACGCCCGGATCGCACCGGCCGAAGCGCAGGTGTGCCAGTCGTTCATCGTCGTGTTGAAATGCAGGCCGGGGTCAGCCGACGCCCAGGCGGCGTAGCCGATCTTTTCCCAGAGGTCGCGCGCCTTCAGCGTCTTCAAGACCTTGCCGTCCTTGCGGGCGGTGAGGTGCCAGTCGGCGTCATCCTCGACAGCGCGCAGGAAATTGTCCTTCAGCGACACCGAATTGTTGGAGTTCTGGCCGGAAACCGTCAGGTAGGCATCGGAATCCCAGTCGGTGTCGTAGGTCTTGAACGACATCGAGGTGTAGCCCTGCTTGGCGAACTGGATGACGCGGTAGATGTAGTTCTCCGGCACCGCGTCCTTCTTGGCCGCCTTGATCTCGCGCTTCAGCGCGGTGTTGATCGACGGGTCGAAGCAGTCGTCGTCCTGGCCTTCGCAGTTGACGCAGGCCTTCATGATCGCTTCGAGATGCTTCTTGACGATCTTGGAGCCGGTGACCAGCGAGGCGACCTTCTGCTCTTCATTGACCTTCCAGTCGATGAATTCCTCGATATCGGGATGATCGGCGTCGACGATGACCATTTTCGCGGCGCGGCGCGTCGTGCCGCCCGACTTGATGGCGCCCGCCGCGCGGTCGCCGATCTTGAGGAAGCTCATCAGCCCGGACGAACGGCCGCCGCCGGACAGCTTTTCGCCTTCGCCGCGCAGCATGGAGAAGTTCGAGCCGGTGCCAGAGCCGTATTTGAACAGGCGCGCTTCACGCACCCAAAGGTCCATGATGCCGCCTTCGTTGACGAGGTCGTCCTGCACGCCCTGGATGAAGCAGGCATGCGGCTGTGGATGCTCGTAGGAGGACTTCGACTTGGTCAGCTTGCCAGTGAACGGGTCGACATAATAGTGGCCCTGGCTCGGGCCATCGATGCCATAGGCCCAGTGCAGGCCGGTGTTGAACCACTGCGGCGAATTCGGCGCGACGCGCTGCGTGGCCAGCATATAGGCAAGCTCGTCGCGGAAGGCGCGCGCGTCGTCCTCCGACTTGAAGTAGCCGCCCTTCCAGCCCCAATAGGTCCATGTGCCGGAGAGCCGGTCGAAAACCTGGCGGGCGTCGATCTCGGAACCATAGCGCTCCGCTTCCGGCAACTTGGCGAGCTCGGCATCGTCGGCGACGGAGCGCCACAGGAACGAGGGAACATCGTTCTCCTCGACCTTCTTCAGCCGTGCGGGGACACCGGCCTTGCGGAAATACTTCTGCGCCAGGATGTCGGCGGCAACCTGGGAGAACTGCACAGGCACATCGATGTTGTCGAGACGGAACACCACCGAGCCATCCGGATTCTTGATCTCGGAAAGCGCCTTGCGGAATTCGATCTCCGCATAGGCGGCCCCTTCTTGACCCGCTTGCCCTGGCTTGGTGAAACGACGCTCGATGCGCATTGGTCCGATCCCTTTTGTCTATATATAGCGCTTTTCCCCAGGGATTTCTGCCCCTGATGCGAAACGCACATGTCCGCCGCCTGCCGGCGTTCGAAAACGGCCGGCTCTCCTTTCGCGGTTCTCCGCTGGCCCTGCTGGTCAAACTCCTTGCGAAGCGCCTGTCCAACTCGCCGACGAACCCCGCGGGTCCCTCAAAACTGATTTTTTCCGAGTCCCTCACCGGAGGGAAATTCACACTATCTAGCGTCGAACCTACCTGCAAACACTAAATATAGTATTAACAGACAATTTATTCCAGTCCGACAATTCTCCCTTTCGCCGCCCACGACCCCACAAACCCAACGCTTCCGCCGGCCTCGTAAACAGGCGGAAATGCGAGCAAAAACGCACATAATCCGGGAAAAAGACCGGGCTCAGAACTTTCCGGTCGCACTCTCAACAGGAGCGCATGGCCTATAAAAGGCGACTCGTTTTGCGCCGTCAAGGATTCGTTTGCGTAGCTTTTGTGACCCCAACATCTTGTGTGTTACATATGTGGATAACGGGGATAGAATGTCGGCTGCGGGACCTGTCTTCCAGTCCGCCGCAGTCGCGACTGGTTCCTTACGGACCATTTGCAACATGATGCGACCGACGGCCCTCCCTGAGGGCGTGTTCGCTGTCGGCAGTATCAGCCATAGTGAAGCTTCGGTTTCGGCTCAGTCCCGGTGAACTGAACGCCGAGCCGGTCATTGCGGCGCCAGCGGACGTCGCACCGATAGGCAATGCCATCCACCGAAACGTAGAGCAGGAAGCGGTCTGGCACCCGGGCTTCGAGCGGAATCTTCAATTCGGCACCGCCCTCGTGCTGATTGCGCAAGGTGCAACTGACTTCGGAGTTTTGAATCCCGGTGATGATCGTCCCGCCCTTGAGCACGCGTTGGCGATGCTCACGCTTGTTCTGAGCGGAATCCTTGTCAGTCGGGTTTTCGGGGTTCGTCATCGATGAAACGCCAGGGCAGCCGAATCGGTTCCTTTTTCAATAGCAAATCACTCGCTGCAACGCGCGGCAATGCACGTCTTCGACACCTGGTCTTGTTGAACAAACGTTCAAATTCCCGCTTGGATGGCGGGCGTCCGATGTCAGCTGAATTTGCGCGGGTCGGCACAGAAATAGGCGATGATCTGACAAAGGTCAGGCTCGTTGACCATGCGCACGGCTTCAGTTGAGCTTACCCATTTGCGCGTGCGGGCTCGCTTTTCCTTCCATTGGTCGGCAATCTTGTCGACCTGCATAGGAAACACCAGAACCTCGCAAGGCACTTCTTCTCCGGAGGCAAGCACCTTTGCATAGAAATAACGGCCGGCCTCGATATGGGAGATTGTCCCGCGCAGCCCGGCTTCCTCGCCGGCCTCGCGCGCGGCCGCCTTGCAAAGCGCTTCCTTTGCCTCCGGCCAGCCCTTGGGTATCACCCAGCGTCCGGTGTCGCGGCTCGTGATCAGCATGATCTCGACACCGTGTCCGGTATCGCGCCAGGGCAGGGCGGCAACCTGCAGGCGACACGGCGCGGTGCCGAAAAGGCGCCGAACCCTTTCAGCCAGATGGTTGTGCGTTGTTGGCCTCGTCAACATCGGAGAAGCTAGCCCCAGCCCTCAGAATCGTTTGCCGTCTCATGAATCTTACGGCTAATTATCAGCAATAAAAGTAAAAACGTTATGTCCGCGGGTCGAATTCCACCAATCGATGACGAATTCACACAATATTGTGCTCTCCGGACGCTTTTCCGAAGTAAACGATACCCTTTTGGGGCCGCTGATTGGGAAAAACGGGCTTGTCGCGACTCAGCCGGCGTGGTCGTCCGCGATCGGCTTCTGGTAGGTGAAGCCCATATCCCACGGGAAGTAGATCCAGGTGTCCTGGCTGACCTCCGTGACAAAGGTGTCGACCAGCGGTCTGCCCTTGGGCTTGGCGTAGACGGTGGCGAAATGCGCCTTGGGCATCATCGCACGCACGATGCCGGCCGTCTTGCCGGTGTCGGTGAGGTCGTCGATGATCAGGACGCCAGCACCCTCATCGGCCAGCAGCGCCGGCGTAATCTCCTTCAGCACCTGCAATTGCCCCTGGTTGGCATAGTCATGATAGGAGGCGACGCAGACCGATTCGATGATCCTGATGCCAAGTTCTCGCGAGATGATGGCCGCGGGCACGAGACCGCCACGGGTGATGCAGACGATCGCCTTCCATTGCCCCTTGTTGTTGCCCGCAAGCCGCCAGGCGAGGGCGCGGGCGTCGCGGTGAAACTGATCCCAGGAGACCGGAAAGGCTTTTTCGGGAAGGGACATTTTTCGCGCACTCCGCAGCGCGCGATGGCCGCGCGCAAGATCACAAGGGAATGCGCGCGGAATTAGCTGGAAAGCCTCGGCTTTGGCAAGGGCCGTTGTCGGCGATCGTTGTGGACTTAACGCGACAGGAAAGCCGCGACCGGCGCGGTACGCAACACGGTGCGTGTCACGCCGCCGAAAAGCAGCTGGCGCAGCCAGGAGTGACTGTAGGCGCCGAGCACGAGCAGGTCGGCTCCTGTTTCGGCGACCCTTGTCTGGATGACGTCGTCGACCGAGATGCCGCCCGAATTCAGCACGGAGACGCTGACCGTGGCACCGTGCCTGGAAAGGGCCGCGGCGATTTCGACGCCGGCAGCCTCCGGGCTTTCGTCAAGTGTGTCCGGCGGGTCTATGACCACGATATCCGTCTTCTCGGCCTCGATGATGAAGGGCAAGGCGTCGAAGGCGGCGCGCGCCGCTTCCTTGCTGCCGTTCCAGGCGAGCAGCACATGCTTGAAGGTCGTGACCAGCGGACCTGAATGCGGCACGACCAGAACTGGCCGGCCGGCATCGTAGACCAGCGTGTCGACATCGGCGCTGGGATCACCACCGGATTCACGCTGCGCCGCGATGATCAGGTCCGCGGTCCGGACGCTTGAAATACCGGTCAATGCGCTGTCGCCCGAAAAGCTCTCAAGACTGCGCCATTCGAAGGATAGGCCGGAATCCTCGATATGCTTGAGGAAAACCGCCTGCAGTCGGTCGGCCCGCTCCCGGCTCATGTCGGCGGAAACCTGAAGGAACTCGGTGTCTGGAAAGCCGGTGGCCGAGGTAAAAGGCACCGGAAGCGCTTCGGCGTGGATGCCGATGAGATGGCTCTGGAATCTGGTGGCAAGCGGAATGGCGCAGTCGAGCACCCGTTCCGCGTCCTGCTCGTTCTGCAATATGGCGACGATGGTCTTGAATCGCATGGTAACCCCTCATTTTACGAGCGATCGAACTCGCACTGAGGAAACGTTATAGTACCATGCTTGGTTCCGGACGGGGTTGATCAGCTCGTGGCGTTGGCAAAGCCCGCGACCATCGCCTCAACGTCTTGCCGCGCGGCGTCCAGTGCCTCCTGGCTGCGGGCGCGCACGACGAGTTCCGTCCAGAATTTGCCGTCGCCGTATTTCGGATAGGAACCGATGATCGTGTCCGGATGCGCCTTCTGGATCTCTGCCAGAGGTCCGCCGATCAATCCCTCGCCGAACGGGCAAGGAACCGTGGCCGACAGCATCTTGGTGCCGGCCCTCAGCGTCGGCACCACATTGTCGAGCATGGCCTGGAAAATTGACGGCACGCCGGCCATAACGTGGACGTTGCCTATGCGGAAGCCCGGCGCGGTGGACACCGGATTGACGATAAGGTCGGCGCCGCGCGGCATCCGCGACATGCGCTTGCGCGCGTCCGTGTATTCGATGCTCCGCGCAGCGTAGCTCGCTTCCAGCATCGCATAGGCCTCGGCATTGTATTCGCATGGCACGCCGAAGGCCTTGGAAATCGAATCCGCCGTGATGTCGTCATGCGTTGGGCCGATGCCGCCGGTGGTGAACACATAGGTATAGCGTGCGCGCACGGCGTTCACCGCCGCGACGATCTCGTCTTCCTCATCGGGAACGATGCGCACTTCCTTGAGGTCGATGCCGATCGCCGTCATGATATCAGCCAGATGGCCGATATTCTTGTCCTTGGTACGGCCGGACAGAATCTCGTCGCCGATGACGAGCATGGCGGCAGTGACGATTTCAGGCATGGAAGGCTCCGGCAAACGGGTCGCTCCCAGATAGCGCGATGGGCGGGCGACGGCAATGCCGCCTGAACTGTGAACAATCTGTGCCCATACGCGAGATATCCAATGAACACCGGCGCCCTTAGTTAGCTCTCCCTGTCGGGGCGGCTTCAGCCTCTGTTGGCCGGTGCATCAAGGAGATGAAAATGGCGAAGGTACTTGTTCTCTACTATTCGAGCTGGGGCCACATGGAGCAGATGGCCAAGGCCGCCGCCGAAGGTGCGCGCGAGGCAGGTGCTGAGGTGACGATCAAGCGTGTTGCCGAACTGGTGCCAGAGGCCGTCGCCAAGGCAGCCTACTACAAGCTCGACCAGGAAGCGGCAATCGCCGATCCGCTCGAACTCGCCGACTATGATGCGATCATCGTCGGCGCCTCGACGCGCTACGGCATGATGTGCGCGCAGCTGAAGAACTTCTTCGACCAGACCGGGCCGTTGTGGGCCAAGGGTGCGCTGGTCGACAAGATCGGTTCGGTGATGTCGTCGACCGCCACCCAGCACGGCGGCGCCGAACTTACCCTGATCACCACGCAGGCATTGCTGCAGCATCACGGCATGATCATCGTGCCGCTGTCCTATGCATACCAGGCCCAGATGGGCAACGATGTCGTGCGTGGCGGAGCACCCTACGGCATGACCACGACCAGCGACGGCGACGGCTCGCGCCAGCCTTCGGCACAGGAACTCGAAGGCGCCAAATTCCAGGGCAAGCGCGTCGCCGAAATCACCAAGAAACTGCACTGCTGATCTTTCTCGCCAGGGGCGCCTGGATTTTTCCGGCTGTCCAGGTTCAGAGGCATCGGGAATCGACACTATCGACGGGCGGCCTCCGTGCCGCCCGTTTTCATGCAAGCTTGCGGCGGAGCCGGGGGCAGGTAAGGTAGGCCGGCTCTGTTCCAGGTGAAGAATGCTCGTATCGATTCTGTTGTGGCTGGTCGGCGGGCTGATTGTCGTGGTGGTCGTGGCGACTGGCTACATGGTGCTGTCGACACAGCGCATTGCAGCCGATGCCGAAAGGCAGGTGCCACCGATTGGAAAATTCGTCGAGATAGACGGCAATCGCATTCACTATGTCGAGGCGGGTGAGGGGCCGCCGGTCGTCTTCCTGCATGGCCTCGGCGCCCAGCTCCATCATTTCCTCCATCCATTGTTCGGGCGCTTTGGCCCTGGCTATCGGCTGATCGCGCTTGACCGGCCGGGGTCGGGCTATTCGGTGCGGGCCGGCGGAGCCACGGGGCGACTGCCCGAACAGGCAGAGGTGGTACGACGCTTCATCGAAACGCTGGGATTGGAGAAGCCGCTGGTGGTCGGCCATTCGCTGGGCGGCGCCATCGCGCTGACGCTGGCCGTGGAACATCCGGATGCGATTTCCGGAATCGCCCTGCTGGCACCGCTGACGCATATGGAACGCAGGATACGCGGACTGTTCAAGGCGATCTATATTCCCTCAACGCTGCTGCGCACGATCCTTGCCAACACGATCGCGATACCGATGAGCCTGAAATATGCCGGGCCCACGCTCGACCTTGTCTTCTCGCCACAATCGCCGCCAGCCGACTATGGGACAGCTGGCGGAGGCTGGCTGGGGTTGCGGCCAAGCCACTTCTACGCGACCTCGACCGATCTGGTGGCGATCGAGCACGATCTTGGCCACGTCGAGCAGCGATACAAGGAAATCACGATGCCGGCCGGCATCCTCTTCGGGACGTCGGATCGTGTGCTCAACATCGGCGTCCATGGCCGCCCGATGATCGAGAAGATCAAGGACCTCGATTTTGAAAGCATCAAGGGCCTGGGTCATATGCCCCAGTTCATAGAACCGGAACGGATCATCGCCTTCGTAAAACGAATAGCGGACCGGGCTTTCGCGCACCGGAGATCACCACTCCCTCACGACAATTTCACTGAACCATCGGGCTGACTGCCGGGTTTACCCCGTGTCGCACACAGCGGCGTAGACACGGGGGTGGCTAGACACGGAGTACAGTCATGTTCATGAAAATTCTTGCGGCGTCCGCTTTGACGATTGGCCTCGCGACATCGGCGATGGCGCAATCCTCGGACTCCAGGACCGACCATCATAGCTGGTGGCCCTTCAACAATGACCAGGGCGTCGATACCAGCACCACCGGCAGCATTTATGGGGATCGAATCGGGTTGGCGGTACAAGGCAATCCGGGGCCGGCCGGCCCCTGCGCCTCGAACACAACTGGCCCTGATGCGAACTCAGGCCTGAATGTGAACGATCAATACTGCGGCAAGTAAGTCAGCCGTGGCCTCGTAGCCGACCGCCGGCCATTCCCGTTCTCGGGATGCTTACGGTCGGCGCGCGGCCTAAATGACGGGTTG
The DNA here is from genome assembly GCF_040537815.1 of Mesorhizobium shangrilense. Taxonomy (NCBI): domain Bacteria; kingdom Pseudomonadati; phylum Pseudomonadota; class Alphaproteobacteria; order Hyphomicrobiales; family Phyllobacteriaceae; genus Mesorhizobium; species Mesorhizobium shangrilense. The sequence goes on along the minus strand of NZ_JBEWSZ010000001.1, from coordinate 1,739,560 downwards.
CGGTCAGTCGGAAACTTCGGTTTGCGGCCGGTCTCGGCCATCAGCCAATTCGTCGTGCCATTTCCCCTCGGCGTCCTCGTACTGGATGCCGTCAGTCGCGCCCGCAACCTGCTGTTCGGCCGAAGCTATTTCTGCGGCACGCAAGGCGTCCTGATGGCTGGGAAATGTTCCCGAAAACGTCGAGCCGACCTTGTAGGCCCAGCCGCCATCATGCTCGACGATTTTGTAAGTCAGCTTCGCCATGGAATCCTCTCTGGTTGAAACGTCTGCTCAATGCAGCTTTCCGTCTGGCAGTCTGTCGTCGGGCACCAGCACTTCCGATTCCTTGGCGGCCTCGATCAGCGCCCGGCGCGCATCCGCCGTTGAACGATAACCTTCCAGCACTTTGAGGCAAGTGTCGAGGGCTTCGCGATGGCGACGTCCGCGATTGAGCGGCCAAACGGTCATCAGGCACTCGGCTGCTTCCCGGGTGTCGCGGATGTGGCGGTATTTGCCGACGTGGCCGAGTTCGACGACGACGGGCGTTTCAAAGGGTTTGTTGTCCATGGCCGCAAACGCAAAGCAGCCAATTTGGTTGCAATCGTGTCCGTTTGCCTGCGCCCAAACGTCTCAGTAGCCGCAGTCATTGTAGAGCCAGCGGGCATTCGCCCAGCCGGAAATGCCTCCGATTTCGACCCGATACCAATTGCCGCGACGGTCGAGGATCTCGGTGTGATCGCCATTGAAAAGCTGGCCGACCATGCGCGATGACGAATTTGGTTGCGTCCGCACCGCCAGGAAGCCGCTTCCCGTTGCCAGATTGTAGCGGCCAGACAGGCCGTGCACCGTGCCGTCGCAATATTGCGCGACGGCCGGTGCCGGCGCACCGAAAGAAAGCCCGGCCGCAAGCGCTGCGACCGCACTGATGTAGGTTGCCTGGAAAGACATGCTGCCTGCCCCAATCCGGCCGCGTTGGACACGACCTTGCCCTGTGGAACAATTCACGGGCTGGATTAAAGCGAAGCCGTGGCGGACTGTCCAGCGGCACGAAACTGGCCGGTCAGGTGCAGGGCGTCAACCCGCCGCCTTCATCCAGTGTTGCATCGTCGTCACCGAACGGGCGAGCTGCGGCGCCGGATGGATCGTCTCGCTGAACGTGGCGGCGGCACGCCAACCCCAGCGCGGATCGGCAAGGAAAGCGCGCGCCAGCGCCACCATGTCGGCGCGGCCCTCGGCGATGATCGCCTCGGCCTGCCTGGGATCGTCGATCAGGCCGACGGCGCGCGTCGGAATGTCTGCCCCATTGCGCACGGCTTCCGCCAAGTGCACCTGATAGCCTGGGCCTGTCGGCAGCTTCTGCAACGGCGAATTGCCGCCGCTGGAGCAGCAGAGATAGGCGACGCCTTCCGCTTTAAGCGCCTTGGCTACCTCGATCGCATCCTCGACATCGAAGCCGCCGTCGACCCAGTCCTTGACCGACAGGCGTGCGCCAAGCATCAGCTTCGGGGCTGCCTTCCTCACCGCCTTGGCGATCTCGACAGCGAAACGCATGCGGTTTTCCAGCGAGCCGCCCCAGCGGTCGGTGCGCTGGTTGGACAGCGGCGACAGGAACTGGAAGATCAGATAGCCATGCGCCGCGTGCAATTCGATGAAATCGAAGCCGGCGCGCTCGGCCCTCCCTGCGGCATCGGCGAAGTGCTGGATGACCTGAAGGATCTCGTCCTCCTCGAGTGCCCGTGGAACCTGCCAGCCAGCATCGTAGGCAATGGCCGAGGCCGACACGACCGGCCACGGATCCTGGTCGGGCCGGAGCGGGCCGCCACCTTCCCACGGCCTCTGGTTGGAAGCCTTTCGGCCGGCATGCGCAAGCTGCGTGCCGAATTTCGTTCCGGGCGCGGCAACGCGCTTGGCGGCGTCGAGCGCGCGCTTGGCTGCAGCCTCGTTATCCTCGGAATAGAGGCCGAGGCAGCCATGCGAAATGCGGCCACGCCGCTCGACATCGGTCATCTCGACGGTGACCATGCCGGCGCCGGACATGGCGAGATTCATCCAGTGGTACAGGTGCCAGTCGCTGGCGGAGCCGTCTTCGGCTGAATATTGGCACATCGGCGCCACGGCGATGCGGTTTGGAAAGGTCAGGCCGTCGAGCGTGATCGGCTGGAAAAGCAATGCAGTCATGAAGGAGACTCCGATACGGGGGTAGACCGCTATCTAGGCAATCGATCAAGCCCGCACCAGACACGAGGCGGTGAAACGATAGGTCTGGACCAATCGCTGGCCGGATTGCGCGCGCGCCGGTTCGCGGTTACGCCTCACAACCGCAGCATGGAGATCACGATGGAAGATCGCATTCGCATCCGTTCGGAGGAGGTACTTTCCGACGATTGGGCGGTTCTGAAAAAGACCGTGCTCGATTATCGCCGCCGCGATGGGCAGTGGGAGACACAGATCCGCCAGACCTACGATCGCGGCGACGGCGCGGTGATCCTGCCCTATGACCCCGCACGTTCGACGGTGCTGTTGGTGCGGCAGTTCCGCTATCCGGCCTATGTCACCGGCCACCGCGAACCGCTGATCGAGGCGTGCGCCGGCCTGCTTGACGAAAACGATCCGGAGACCTGCATCCGCAAGGAAGCGGAAGAGGAACTCGGCTATCGGCTGAAGGACGTGGAGCGGTTGTTTGCGCCCTATATGAGCCCCGGCAGCGTGACTGAGCGGCTCTGGTTCTTCGTCGCGCGATATTCGCCGGCCGACCGTATCTCGGCGGGTGGCGGCGCACCGGAAGAAGGCGAGGACATCGAGGTGCTGGAAATGTCGCTCGATGAGGCGCTGGCCGGAATTTCCGACGGCCGCATCATCGATGCGAAAACCATCATCCTTATCCAGCACCTGAAGCTCAACCCAATTCGGGCTTGACTGGCATAGCGACAGCCGGAGTCAGGTATTTTAGCTGTCGCTTGACAAGGCGAGCGTCCGCACTGCTACTGTTGGAGATCGAACGGGCAGGTGGAAGCGATGAGGCTTTTTTGTTTGGTCCTGGCTGTGTCGGCGCTTTCGTGCATCGGGACAACAGCGTCCGCCGAAACGCAGACCAAGTGGAAGCCGTTTCAACCGTCCGGCGACGGATATCGTATTGAGTTCCCCGGCGTCCCCACGGTCAAAAGAGATACGTTGCCGAGCCGCGTCGGCCCCGCGCCGCACGTCGAGGCCGACTTGACCTCCAAGGGCTTTTCATACTCCGTCGAGCTGACGACCTATGCGTCTCCATCCGATCCCGAAGCCGTGCTCGATCTCATGGCCACCACGGTCGCCAAGGCGGGAAAAGTGCGCTCGCAGACGCGATTGGCTGTTGGAGCCGATCCCGCCCGCCGCTTCGATATCGAGCTCCCGGGCGGCAAGTTCATTGCCACGATGCTGGTGGTGACGGACGGTACGCACGTCTACCAGATATTGTGCACCTCTTCACGCGGGCAGGAAAACTCCGCCAGCGTCAAACACTTCACGAACTCCTTTGCTCTGGTACAGCAGTAGCCTGCCGACCTCTCGCTCAGAACGACAGGCCAAGCTTGGCCTTGAAGCCGTTGTCATGGACGTCTGCACCGAATTGCCCTGCATAGGAGAGCCCGATTGTGGCATTCGAGGCGAGCTGTACATCGACGCCAAGTTCGACGAGAGCGGCATCCCGGGCAATCGGTGCGCCGGCGATGGTGAAGGTATCGCCGCCTGCGAAGGCGAAGGTCGACAGCGGCGCGACGTCGCCAAAGGCGTGCCGCCAGCCAAGCATGCCACGCGCCGTCGCCTCGACGCCGCCAACCGTGAATCCGCTGGAGATCCTGACGCCCAGCGTGGTGAAGGTGGTGTCGGTGCTCGAGCTTTCGCTGGTCAGCGCCGCCGAGCCGCCCTTTTCGGTAAAACCATCGGTGTGCAGGTTGACGTAGGCAAGATTGACGAAGGGTTCGAAACCGAAGGCTCCGGCATCGCCCTTGTAGGCGAGCTCGCCATAGGCCTGGGCCGTACCGGCATCGTAATCCGTCGACAGTTGATCGGCGAAGCCGCCGAAGGAAACCGAGCGCGAGGTCGAGATGCGGTTCCACGCGTAAGCGGCACCTGCGCGAAAAGCGATCGCACCCCAGTTTGTCCCGCCATAAAGGCCGAGATGATAATTGTCGCTGTCGCCGGAGGAGCGACGGTCATCGACATCGAAACTTGAGCGGCTGTAGCCGCCGATCATGCCAAGCCGCCATGCACCGGCCATGCCATCCGCTCCCACCAGCAGGCCGGTGGTCGAGCGTTCGAGAGTGGCGGCGTTGCCGTCGCTGTCATGGCTGCCCCACGAGCCAAAACCCTGGCTCCAGACGGCAAAGCGGTCGGTGTCGGCGGCAACCATTTGCGGGCCGCCTTCGCCGTAGGCCATGAGCGGAATAGGGGGCGAGGAAATGCCGCCGAAGGCGGCGTCAAGACGATTGACGATGGCATCTCGGACAAAGCGGCTGTCATCCAGCAGGCCGCCCTTGATCGAGGCGTGAATTTCTCCCGAGAGCTGGTCGAATGCGCTGCGTGCGCCATTGATGTCGAGCAGTGCGACAGCTTCGTAGATCGGGGTGTTGAAGCCGAGGGATTCGACGCCGCCGCCGGCCGAGCGCTGGTTGGGCGTGCCGCCAATGGCGCCGAAGTCGATGCTGTTGCGCACCAGGGTGAGATAGACGTTGTTGCCGTCGTAGGTCAGGGTCGGGTCGAGGAATGCGAAGTTGCTGGTGGTGCCGGCGAAGGCACCAGTACGCCCGCCGCTGGCGGTCAGGATGGTGTATGTCATGCTCGGCGCATAGGTTCCGGACCCAGCCAAGACCGCCACCGTGCCGCCGTTCAACGTTGCGGTGCCGGTTACATCAAGCACTGCGCCGGTAGACGGTGTAACACCCATAGCCAAAGTCGAGCCTGCCTGGCTGGTGAAGCTGCCGGAGATGGTAAGCGCCCCGGACGACACGCGCACCGTGCCGGAATTCGTGAACGCGCCGACAAGCGTCCCACTGCCGGTCAACGTGCCGGCCGACCGCACCGTGATCGTCGGGCTGGTAAGTGTCCCCGCGACAGTCAACGTGCCGGATTGAACCTCTGAACTGGTGGAGAAAGTGCCGGCGTCATTGAGCGTCCAGGCGGTGCCCTGCATCGACAGGGTCTCGAAAGCGAGGAACCTGGCCGCGCTTTCGGTGCCGGTGCCGAGCAGCACAAGACTGTCCACCCCGGTTCCGCCCTGGACGACGCCGTTCAGCACCGAGCCGGTGTCCAGATTGAGAGTGCGCGCGTAGTTGCCGGAGAAGTTGATGGCGCGCACCGCGCCGGAAATCGTTCCGCTGTTTGTCACGGTGCCGGCCCGCCCCAGATAGAGCCCGTCGCTCGATGCCGACCGGATGGTACCGGTGTTTATGAAGGTGCCGCCGCCGGTCGCTTCCACCGCGCGGGCGCTCGTGCTTGAGCCGGTCGATTCGATGATGCCGTCGTTGGTCAAGGTGAGCGGTGCGCTGGCGCTGGCATAGACGCCATTGAAGGTCCCGCTGATATGACCCGTTGCGTTGTTGGTCACCGTGCTTGCCCCGCCCTGGACCAGGACACCCGTCGCGAAGCCCGATCCGGTGTTCGTGATGGTGCCGGAGTTGATGACGGTTCGCGACGTGCCCTGGCCGACCGACACCGCGTTGCTGCCGTTGTTGGCCGAGATGGTGCCGCCCGCGAGGTTGGTCACCGTGCCGCCGAACAGCAGGGTGACAAGATCGCCGCTTGTCCCGGTCTGGGTGATGGTTCCGGCATTGGTGACTGTTCCCGGACCTGCAGCCGCCGTGCCGATCCTGATGCCACTGTGACCCGAACTGATCGTCGCGCCCGCCTTGTTGTCGACGCTGCCGCCGCCGGTCATCCAGATGGAGTTGCCGTTCGCATCGCTGGTGATCGTGCCGAAATTGGTGACCGAGGAGCCGTTGACGGAAAGCGAAACGGTATTGGCCAGAGAAGACGAGATGGAACCGTTGTTCGTCAGTCCCCACGCGCTTGTTGTCGCGTAGATCGACGAACTGCCAGAGATGTTGGTCACCGTGACGCCCGGTTCGACCTCGGCTGTACTGCCGGTTTGAGTGTCGAGATTGATGCCGGTTCCGACATTGGCGGTGACATTGACATCGGCTGCGCGCACACCGCCCGACATTGCCAGGGGCATGAGCGCCGCTGTCGCCAGCCACACCGCTCGGCGCAAAGCTCTGCCGTCCGCCCGGCGAGGGCGGTCACAAATCCTGTTCTTCAACTGTAAGCCCCGTTGCCTCTGGCCGTTTGACCGGCGCGATTCAGACCCGCAATGAGACGACGCTAAAACAGATCGTGCTGCGGCGCACCTAACTGAAAAGATAGGGTGGAGAACGCGACGTGGTGGCGAATAGTTTTGAGCAAAAGACGTGGATGGCGGGGCGGGTACGGCTCTAAACCGTGCCCGCGAGCACCAGCAGGGCCACGGCTTCGCTGCGGCTGCGGGTACCCGCTTTCTTCTTGACCTGCTCCACATGGTAATGCGCGGTGGCGGTGGCGATGCCCAGAATGATGCCGATCTCCGCGTCGGTCTTGCCAGCGATGACCCAGCGCATGCATTCCGCCTCGCGGGGTGTCAGGTGGATCGGGGGACGCGTGCTCTCGTCAAGCCCGATGGACGCATGCGCGCGGTCGTGCACGGCAAGCGCCATCGTGTGCAGCAGCGCGCGTTCTGTCTTGCTCATGGAAACCGAATTCAGCGACGCCAGGGAGACGAGCCCCTGGTAGCCTGCCGGCCCATGGATGGGGATGCCCATCACTTCGGACCATCCGTAGGCCTTGGCCGCCTCCAGCACCACCCTGCCTTCGACGGTGAAGCTGCGCGCATCGCCGATCTCGCTCCACAGGAACGGCGCCATGCGCCGGCGCGTCTCCATGATGATCGGGTCGATCTCGAAAAAGCCATTTGCGAGATAGAGTTCGAGCCAATCACTCGGCCAATTGTTGAAGTAGAAGCGATGCACCCGCGTACCGCCGACGCCAACCCATGCGCCGCCAGCGGACACCTCGAAGCCGAAGAGGTTGATGACCTCCAGGAAGCGCTCGATCACCTTGGCGGCATCGGCCTCTTCCGCGCAAAAATCGAGAAACCGCAACCCTGCAGCCTGCCTCATCTGTCGCCCCTCTTGCCCGGACTTTCAATAGTCGCAGGAAATCGCCTGAGATCAACCGCTTGCCCATCGGATAACAGATCTGATGACGATGAGGCGCTTCTAGAGTCCCCGATAGGGGATCTGTAAACCCCACGCCTTTAGGCGGCCTGGGATCGGGGCGCTTCGGGTGTAGACTGGCTAGATGGAAGGGTACAAGCGTGGCAGCGACACGGTTTGGGACTGCAAATACCATCTGGTTTGGGTGACGAAGTACCGCTATGCGGTGCTTGGCGGCGACGTTGGGCAACGGTGCCGGGAACTGCTGCGCGAGACAGCGCAGGCGCATGAGATGGTTGTGCATGCCGGATCGATCAATCGCGACCATGTGCATATGCTTGTGTCGATCCCGCCGAACCTGTCGGTATCGCGCACCGTGCAGCACCTGAAGGGGCGCAGTTCGCACAAGCTGCTGAGCGAGTTCGGGATATTGCGCAAGCGCTACTGGGGCCAGCACCTGTGGGCGAGGGGCTACTGGGTTGCACGAGTGGCAACGTGACCGACGAGATGTGGGTTGAGTACATTAGGAACCAGACACCACCCGAGCCCGACGACAACTTCAATGTCACGTGAGTTCGCTCCCTGTCCGCTCGTGGCGGACTGATCCGGCTTTAAGCCGTAACCTGAAGCCACCACCTTTCAGGCGGTGGAGCATTCACGTGCGGATCCAGTCGGGCGGATACCGATCATCGATCACTGTCTTATGCGCGTGGGCCGGAGCGAACCAGTTCTGTGGTGCGACGACCAATTTTCCATGTGCTCTGCCGAGCCAAGCTCCCCACCAGCTGAAGGTGGAGTTGGCGATGATGAAGTGCTCGCAGAGCGACATCAACCTTAAGTCCTCGTGCGCCGAGTTTACCCCTGCCGGCATAGTCGGCCAGTCGCCGAGTTCCGCTCCGGCTGCGGCCTGGTCGTCCGAGAACAGGAAATATGTAGGATCAGCAACCGCCGTTTCGATCAGGCGACGGGCTCGCTGGTAGTAGTCCGCGCCCAACAAACCATGAAAAGCCATGGTCGCTGGCTCTAATGCGTAATCGCCACGGCGCACATGTATCGCGACCGGGTGATTGGCTTCGCGGATTGCCGCTTCAACTTCGACGTTCCGGCGCGCGAGTTTGTCGGTATCGAAGGCATTGCGGATAAGAGTCTCGCGTCCCTCGAAATAGCGCCACGACTGGAAATAGCCGTCGAGGTAACATGTCGATGTTACGTCATTGAACCTGGCATCAAAGCGGCCAAATTCTTCCTCGAAGAATACGCAGCCCCGGAAGTCTCTGCTTTCCTCCGCGCCAAACCAGCGAACTAGAGCCCGCAACGTCCCGCGAGCCCTCGGGCTCTGGCACTCGGCCCACGTTAGGCCAAATTCGCGAAGTCCCAGCGGGCGTGTGATCGAGCGTGCCGCGCCTGATGACCTGCAGCGCAATTCGCCGCCAAGTCGATCAGCGAGCGCGAGTCCGGCAGCATACTGAAAAAGCTGATTGCCCAGGCCGCCGCGCAGTTCAATGCCAACGACTGGATGCTTTGTTTTCATCCCGCTGCCATCGTCACCCTTCAAGGGAGGGTAACCCTTGTAGACTCCACCGTTCAGCCGGGCGCGGTGATCATCAACAAGTCGGCCTACGATCTCACCAACGGCCGCTTCGTTTACGCTCAAACCTAACGCTGCCTGTTGCAACCCTATCCCTTCAGCGAGCCCCCGATCAAGCGCGGGTTAGTGCGCACCCCAAGTCCCCTTCACCGGGGCCTTTTCTCTTGGAGCCCCAAGGGAGGGGTAGTGCGGCAACCAGAATTTCGATGGCAATGCCCTTCGCTTCACATATGACCAAATCTTGGGACGCGCTTTTCTGAAGCCATTCGGCCAGCGACGCATACGAATAGACTTCATCTTCCAGTCGCTCAGCCATATCTCAATCTCCTATATTTGATGAGGCGGGGAGGGATGAGACGATCAGGATTGCAGCGCGAAGGATTTCGTTCTCGGCCCGCAATCTTCGGACCTCCGCACGCGCTGCTTCCTCGCTTTCCTTGATGGCGTCGACCGCGCATGGAAGGCAGTGACGGGCGCGCTTGTCGAGGCCTATGGCGTTCTCCTTGCAGCGAGAGCATGTGCCCATGTAGCTACCCGGAGCGTAGCCGGCCAGCGGCCATGTTGGCTTCCTATGTGCCGCCGCGTCTTTCCATTCGCTGAGGTCTGTCACAGGTCGCCTCCCAGGAATATTCGTTGAACAGGTTTTGCAAAACACGAAGGACTGGCTGCAAAACATTGGGTTGACGTTTCCGCCCGAAGCCTTGAAAAGCAACGGGTGCGGACGTGGCGGAATTGGTAGACGCAAGGGACTTAAAATCCCTCGATCTCTGATCGTACGGGTTCGATTCCCGTCGTCCGCACCATGCTGATTTTTCTTCTCAATTCATGCCATTGGGCGAACCGGGGCTCAAATTCCGTTGCTGCAAGCCATTGCGCCTTGGTGCTCGATAAGTGTGTTGAACGCCGTTCGTCTCAGATCCGCTGCGGCAGTCTCGATCGGTCTATGATCCACTCCGTCATCCGCATGATCTGAGCATCGGCCGCGCGATTGTCGGCGCAGACGCAATAGTAGCTCCGCGATGCCTCGATTGCCGTCTCGAACGGCCTGACCAGCCTTCCCGAATGGAGGTATTCGGAAGCAAGGAAGTCGCTGACCAGAGCCAGCCCGCGCCCTTCCAGCGCTGCGGTTATCGCCATCATCAAGGTGCCGAAATATGCATTGCGCGAGGTGACGTGCGAGACATTCGCCGCTGTCAGCCACCGCAACCATTCGCTGCCGTCGTCCTCATGCAGGAGCCAATGTTCCGTCACGTCGCGTGGCGATCTCAACGATGGCGAGGCGTTCAGCAGTTTTGGGCTGCAAACGGGTCGCAGGACGACATTGGCCATGAGGCTCCAGGAAAAGCCTTTCCAGGGTGGTGAACCGTAGACGATCGCGATGTCGGTCGAGCGCCAGTCGATCTGGCTGAAATCGACCGCAGGGATCATTCGGAAGGAAGTAAGGCCCGCGACCTGGGCAAAGTCGAACATCTGCGTCGTGAACCATGAAACCGCGAGAGCCGGCGGTACGGCAATGGTGATAGATCGAGGTCCTACGGATGGGGCAGGCCTAGCAATTTCATCGACGCAGGTGTCGATCTCGGAAAAAGCTATCGCCGCCGAGCGCTGCAATGTCTTTCCAGATTCCGTCAGGCGCAGGCGCCGTCCGTCCCTGCTGAACAGGGCGACGCCAAGGCTGTCCTGAAGGTTGCGCAGCTGCTGGCTTACCGCACCGGGCGTAACATTCAGCTCGATCGCCGCCGCGCGCACGGAACCGACACGAGCAACCGCTTCGAAGACGCGAAGATAGGCCAGGCCGTGTGGGTGCTTCATCTCGATCGTTTAGCTGTGCTAATTCCAAACCGTATAAATCATTTGGTTTGTCAAAACAATTGGTGTGTCCTAGCCTCAGTGTCGAGCAACATGCGGAGGCGCCCCAATGACAGGAACAAAGTGGATCAGGTCGCGGCCTTTCGACTATCCCTACGACGGAAATCTCGACCCCAAGGTGACCGCGCTTCTCGTCATCGACCTTCAGGCCGACTTCCTGTCTTCCGACGGCTACTTCGCCAGGAAGGGTTATGACCCCGCGCCGTTGCGGGCGATCCTGCCGACGGTGAATGCCCTGATCGATACCGCCCGGGCGGCAGGCTGTCTGATCCTGCACACCAGGCAGGGCTATCGCGCGGATATGGCCGACATGACGCCTTACGAACGCTGGCGTCGCAAGCGGACGGGGCTCGAGGGAACCCAGGTCCTTTTGCGCTCGTCGCCCGGATTTGAGATCGTCCCGGAGATCGCCCTCCACGCCAGCGATGTCATCGTCGACAAGACCGCCAACGGCGCCTTCACCCATACCGACCTCGATCATGTCCTGCGGGCGAGGGGAATTACCCACTTGCTTTTCAGCGGCTGCACGACGGACGTTTGCGTCAGCACCACAATGCGCGAGGCGGCGGACAGGAACTATCAGTGCCTACTGATCGAGGATGCCTGCGCCAGCGGCGACCAATACGCCCATGACGCCGCCGTTCATATGGTCACCGTCGAGGACGGCATCTACGGCGTCGTCTCCAAAGCAGCGGACGTGATTGCGGGCCTTCGCGCACTGGACGCGCCCTCGGCCAACAGCTGATCGAAACCAACTGGACTGGTGCAATGCCATATTTCATTTCTCTGATGCGTCTCACGCAGCGGGGGCTCGACGAGATTGCCAACTCTCCGGAGCGGGCTCGGGTCAGCCGTGAACGCGTCGAAAATCTCGGCGGGCGCAGCGTCGCCCTCTATTCCACAATGGGTGCCTACGATTTCGTCCAGGTTTTCGAGATGCCGAGCGAAGCGGCGATGATGCAGTACCTGCTCGTCGCTCGTCAGGACGGTCATGTCGATCCGGTGGTGCTGCGTGCATTCGACGCCCCTGAATGGAGCTCGATTGTCGAGGCATCTATGAAAAGCCGAATTGCAACGGGGGAATTGCCATGAAACGAACGATGCACCGTACCTGCCACATCGCTTCTCTGTTGGGCGCAACGCTGCTCAGCCAAACCGCTCTTGCCGGGACAGATGCGCCCTCGTTCATACGCGACGGACACCTCACCGTGTGCACCTCGGCCGGTTTTCCGCCATTCACCTATATGGACAAGCCAACCGACACGCGGCCGGTGGGCGTCGACATTGACGTCGCCGACGCGCTGGCCAAATTCTGGGGCGCCGACGTCACGTTCGTCGTCTCGGGCTTCGATGGGCTTCTGCCGTCATTGCAGGCGAGCCGCTGCTCGCTCGTCATCAGCGGCATCTATCTCAACGAAAAGCGCCGTCAGTCCTATGATGGCGTGCCGTATCTGAAATCGTCGACGGTGATCGTCACTGCCGCGACGAACGATGCGATCAAGACCCCCGACGACCTTGCCGGCAAGTCGCTGGCGATCGAGGCCGGGACGTCTTATGCCGATGCGCCCGATGAGATGAACAAGACGTTCAAGGCGCAGGGCAAGGCGCCTGTCACCTTCCAGACCTATGAATCGCAGGTCGCCGCGACCCAGCAAGTCATGATCGGGCGAGCCGATGCGACGCTGACGGAGGCGGCAGAGGCTGGCGTTCGCGCCAAACAGACAGGTGACAAGATCAAGGTCGTGTACACCTATCCATCCGAATTCCAGTTCGGCATCTACATCCAGAAATCGCCGGAAGACCTGGCGTTGCTGAGGTCGGCGCTGAAGGCGCTGAAGCAGCAGGGAACGTTTGGCGAGATAGCGAAGACGTACAATTTTCCCGAGTCCGGCTTCGACGTGGATTACGGCTCGTAGGCAAGAAGAGCGGGGCCGACGTGCTTTTTGATCCGACCATTTTTCTTGAAGCTCTCGTCAGCCCCGCTTTGATCCAGGGCGCCCTGACAACGATCGGCCTGTCGATCTGCGTGCAGGTGACGGCATTTGCGCTCTGTCTGCCGGTGGCGATCGGCTTGAGCTCCAAGCGCGCTGCGGTCCGCTGGGTCCTGTTGGCCTATGTCTGGCTGTTCAGAAGCGCGCCCATGATCCTGGTGCTGCTGTTTATCTGGAACGGCCTGCCGCAGCTGTTTCCGATATTCCGCTCGTCGTGGTTCACACCGTTTCTTGCCGCCTACATTGGCATGACCCTGGTCGGCGTGGCCTATAATGCGGAGATCATGCGCGCCGCGCTTGGGTCGCTGGGGGCTGGTCAGAGGGAGGCGGCGGCAGCACTTGGGCTTACCAGGTTCCAGGCTTTTCGCCTGGTGGTCTTGCCTCAGGCCATGCGCATCGCCTTGCCGTCCCTGATGAATGAATTCATTTCCCTGCTGAAATCGACCTCGCTGGCTTACACGATCTCGCTGCGGGAACTGATGACAACAACCTCCCTCTCCATATCGGCAAGCTTCCGGTTCACCGAATGGTATGCCTGCGCGTTTCTCTACTACCTCGTCATGGTCTCCATCCTGACTCTCGCGCAAAGCTGGATCGAGAGGCGGATGTCCGCCCCATATTCCCGGAAGAGCAACGATCGGAATTCCGGCTTGCAACCCGCCCGCACCGCACCGCCATTGAACGGGAGCGCTCAGAACTTGTAGTTCAGATTGATGCCGACGGTATTCAGCTTCACGTCCTGATCTCGATCGGTAAAGCTGCTGTTTCCATCATAATGGTCGGAGCCGAAATCATAGTAGCGGTACTGGGCGCCGACCGTGAATTTGTCCGTCAGCGCATAGTCGACGCCCGCACCGATCGTCCAACCGGTATTCGTGCGGGTCCGTGAAAAGTCCGAACCTGAGTTCTGGCTGGTTTCGATACCAGCGAAGGCGACGCCACCTGTGCCGTAGACCAGGACGCGGTCCATGGCATAGCCGGCCTTTGCGTTGACCGACCCGAACCATTGTATGTTGGTGCCGAATGAATTTCCCGGGGCCGCATTGGCGGAGCCGTCGATGCCGGCATAGTTGAGATCCGCCTCGCCGCCGATCACGAAATGGTTGAATTGCCAAAGGCCGGCAACCTGGCCGCCGATGAATCCGCCGCTCAGATCGGGCGAGGAAAACGGTGTACCGTCTGTTCCTGTTATATCGGAGCTGCCCCAGCCATATCCTGCCTGCAGGCCGGCATAGTAGCCGGTCCAGTCGAAGCCCGGCGCGGTCATCGGCAGATCGACCGTCGGATCGGCCGCAAAAGCCGGTCCGGTGAGGGCGACAAGCAAACCCGCACCTGCAAGCGTTAGCCGACGCATCGAACTCCCCGAACGTCGATTCAGAAAAATCCGTAGGCTTTAGGGTAACCCCATTTGCGGGAAAACGGAATCAGATTTCCGTGCGGTCGATTCCTTCACGGTTTTACATCGATCCGAGGTTCACTCTTTGCATGGGGCGCATACCGGTCGCGGCCTCTGGCTACGCGCGCCGACATTTGCGAGACTGCCCGTAACCGAAGGAATCGCTTGATGCCGACCGCCAAGATCCCCAATCCCGCCAAACCAAGACCGTGGACCGAGATGGCGACGCATCTGGTCGATGTCGCAATGGGGCGCAAGCCCGCCGATCTAGTCATCCGCAACGGGCGCTGGGTGAATGTCCATTCCGGCGAGATCATTGCCGGCACCGATATCGCCATTGCGGGCGGCCGCTTCGCCTATTGCGGGCCGAATGCCAGCCACGCCATCGGGCAGGGCACCAAGGTGGTGGATGCCGGCGGACGCTATCTGGTGCCGGGCCTCTGCGACGCGCACATGCATGTCGAGAGCGGCATGGTGACGGTGACGGAATTCTGCCGCGCCGTGATCCCGCACGGCACCACATCCATGTTCATCGATCCGCACGAGATTGCCAATGTGCTGGGCCTGCCGGGCGTTCGCCTGATGCATGACGAGGCCGTGGCCATGCCCATCAACGTGCACGTGCAGATGCCGTCCTGCGTGCCCTCGGCGCCGGGGCTCGAACATGCCGGTGCGGAACTGACGGTCGCCGATGTGGCGGAGGCGATGACGTGGGAAAACATCATCGGTCTTGGCGAGGTGATGAATTTCCCCGGCGTCGCCGCCAATGACCCGGTGATGTCCGGTGAGATCGCCGAGACGGTAAAGGCGGGCAAGACGGTCGGCGGCCATTATGCCTCGCGTGACCTCGGCCTGCCGTTTCATGGCTATGTCGCCGGCGGGCCGGAGGACGATCACGAGGGCACGCGCGCCGAGGATGCGATTGCCCGCGTCCGCCAGGGCATGAAGGCGATGCTGCGGCTGGGCTCGGCCTGGTACGATGTTGCCTCGCAGATCAAGGCGGTGACGGAAAGCGGCATCGATCCGCGCAATTTCATCCTGTGCACCGACGACAGCCATTCCGGCACGCTTGTTCACGAAGGCCATATGGACCGGGTGGTGCGCCACGCCATCCAACAGGGATTGAAGCCGGTGACGGCCATCCAGATGGCCACGATCAACACCGCCCAGCATTTCAAGCTGGAGCGTGAGCTGGGCTCGATCGCACCGGGACGGCTGGCCGACCTGCTGATCGTCTCCGATCTGGCCGAGATGACCATCGACGAGGTCTACGGGCGTGGGATCAGGCTGGCCAAGGGCGGCAAGCTGGAAACCGACATCCCGGCCTACAATTATCCGAAGACGGCGAAGAACACGGTCAAGCTCGGCAAGAAACTCAAGGCCGTGGATTTCGACATCGTGGCGCCCAAGGGCGCCAACGAAGTGCGCGTGCGCGTCATCGGCGTGATCGAGAACCAGGCGCCGACACGGGCGCTGGAGGCCGACCTGCCGGTTGAAGACGGGCTGGTCGCCATGGACCGCCGCAACGATGTCTGCCAGATCGCGCTGGTCGAACGCCACAGGGGCACGGGCGGCGTCACCAATGCCTTCGTCTCTGGCTTTGGCTATATGGGCGACTGCGCCATGGCCTCCAGCGTCGCGCATGACAGCCACCACATCATCGTCGTCGGCACCAACAAGCAGGACATGGCCCTGGCGGTCAACCGGCTGGGCGAGGTCGGCGGTGGCGTTGTTTTGTTCTCCAAGGGCAAGGAACTGGCACTGGTCGAAATGCCGATCGCCGGCCTGATGTCGGACGAGCGCGCCGAGATCGTCGCCGCCAAGGCGGAGAAACTGACGGAGGCGATGCGCAAGATGGGCTGTTCGCTGAACAACGCCTACATGCAGCACTCGCTCTTGGCGCTGGTCGTCATTCCCGAGCTCAGGATTTCCGACGTCGGTCTGATCGATGTGACGACCTTCCAGAAGGTCGACCTGTTCGTCTGAAGATCAGCAGGGCGTTTGCGATGCTCACCCGCCGGTGGCGATGGTCAGCACCTTGAACGGCGTGGTGATGACGATCTCGGCGACCGAACCAACGGCCTTTCCGAGACCCTGCCCAAGGTCGTCGAGCTGCCCCGGCGGGCTTTCGTCCGAAGCCAGGCCGGCCGGCGCGCGCAGGCCTTTGCCAAGCAATTGCACCAGGAACGGGTTGTCGGCGAACTTGGCATGGTTCAGTTGGTCGCCGCCCTTCGTCTTGGTCAGGTCCACCACCGACACACCATAGCTGGCCAGGTCCGCCGCGTTGCCGTAGTCGCCGACACGGGGCTTGTCGCCGGAGATGAAGGAAGAGAGCTTGAGGGCGCGATCGTCCCCTGAAAGCAGGATGGCGAAAGGCTTGGTGGGCTTGCCGTAGCGGATCATCTGTTTCTTGAACACATCGACGTCGATGTCCGGTGACGCGAGAATGACATAGCCGAGTTTGCCGCCGAGATCACGGTCGCCGGTGATGGCGAGTTGGCGCAGCGCCTCCATGGTCACCCAGTTCCCCATCGAATGGGCGATGATGTCGATGCTCTTGACCTTGGTCTTGGCCAGCATGCGCAGCGTCGCTTCGAGGTCGTCGCGCGCGGCGGTGGCGCTGTCCTTGTCATAGAGGTAACCGGTTGTCTTGGCGCTTGAAGCCCACGAGAACAGCACCGGCGTGCCCGTGTATTGCGTATCGTGAACGATCTGCGTCAGCCGATAGATGCCGTCATCGAAGCCGTTGTTGAAGCCGTGCACGAAAACCAGCGCGCGATCGCCGCGCATGGCGATATCGGCGCCAACCGCCTTGGCGAATTGCGGCGCATTCTCGTAGTAGGCGACATCCTTTGCGGTGAAATCCTTGGCCGGATTGCTGTTGGCCGATCCCTTTGCCCTTTCGATAGCGCCGACCTGATGGATCTTGGGGACGGTCACATCCACACGCGCGTAGCTGGTGGTGAGGGAGCGATCGCCGTCGAAGACCTGCCGCGGCTGCTTTGTGGCCCTCTGCCGTGTCGTGGCGACGAAGATCTCATGCGTCGCCGCTATGTCGGAGGCAGGAACCGCGATCGTTGTCTTGTTGAGAAGGTCATGCGTGTTCTGACCGGCGCAGCCTGTAACAAGCAACGCGAAGGCGACGATGAGGAAGCTCTTCGAACGCACGGCTACACAGTCCCCGTAAGCGACGCCAAGCTGATGGCATCCATGGGCATGTCGATAAAGACAGTGTCCGGCCCGGTCCAGTTCAAAGTGTTCCGATGGTGCGGCAATCGTGAACGTGACCGCCGAAATCCACCGGAAAGCATCCTATTGTCCAAGCAGGCTGATGCGGTCGGTAACGTCGCGGTCGCTGGCAAAGCCGTCATCCTCGCGAAGCCGCTGGCCGATCATCTTCACCATGGCCGGATTATCGGCGAACTTGTTGTGGTTGAAGCTATCCGTTCCCTTGAGTTTCGACAGATCGACGACCGTCACGCCATAGTTGGCGAGGTCGGCAGCGTCCTTGTAATCGCCAACGCGCGGCCGTGAGCCAGCGAGCAGCCCGGAGATACGCAGCGCCCGGTCGTCACTGGACAGAAGCAGGATGAACGGCTTGTCCGGCTTGCCATAGCGGCGCATCTGGCTCTTGAACACGTCGACGTCGATGTCGGGCGAGGCCAGCACCACGTCGCCCAGCTTGCCGCCAAGGTCGCGGTCGCCGGTGATGGCGAGCTGGCGCAGCGCTTCCATGGTGACCCAGGTTCCCAGCGAATGCGCGACGATGTCGATGCGCCGCGCGCCCGTCTGCGCGAGCATACGCAGCGTCACTTCCAGCTGGTCGCGCGCGGCACTCGCGCTTTCCTTGTCGTAGACATAGTCGGTGGTCCTGGCGCCCGAGGCCCAGGAGAACAGCACCGGCGTGCCCGGATAGCCGGAATCATGGACGATCTGGGTCACACGATAGACCGCGCTGTCGAAACCGGTGTTGTAGCCGTGGACAAAGACCATGACGCGGCCGCCACGCGCGGCGATGTCGGCGTTGAGCGCGCTCGAAAACTGGGGTGCCGTATCGTAGCCGACGACCTCGGAGGCCATGAAATACTTGGCCGGGTCATTCGACTTGCCGCGCGAGCGTCGCTCGATCTGCCCGGTCTGGTGGACGCCGGGAACGGTGACGTTGACGCGGGCGTAGTTCAGCGTCGCCGAACGCTCGCCGTCGAAAACCTTGTTGGGATCATCGGACTTCTTGCGCGTCGTGGCGATGAAGATGCTGTGATTGCCGGCAATCTCCGTCACCGGCGTCGCGACGACGGCGCTGCCGAGAATTTCCTGGGTTTGCCGGCCAGCACAGCCGGCAATCAGCAAGGCAAGGGCAATGATGCAAATCTTCTTGAAAGGCACGTCTGAATTCCACTCCGGCCAGCAGGCCTCCGCGACACCTCCCGGACAGGTAGAGTGCGGCGGAAGTAAGTCGTTTGCGGTTGAAATGCCGTCAGCGCCCCGCGACCGCCATGGCACTGTTGCGCGAAAGCCCAAAGGGCGGCGGGAACCCTGGTATGCTTGAGAATGGCATCACCGTCGGTTCACTGATTTCCGGCGGCGATATGGATGACGACCGATGTGGCGGCATGAACAAACGCCTCCAAGTGCTTGCCGGGATTCTGGGAATGTCCTTTTGCGGGAATCGCCGGACAATGGCTTCGGCAGGCGGGATATGCAATAGCATGGAGGCAAGTCGCATGGCTCGCCCCATCACGCAGGCAAACGATGCCGCTTGACCCCATCAATGGTACAGGGCCGCAAACGAGACGCGGTCCAAGGTGATTTTCCGATGACCAGTTTTTCCTCCCGCGTCGCCACCGCCGCAGCCGCGATCCGCCAGATCTTTCCGGAAACGCCGCTGCAGGAAAACGACTATTTGTCGAAGAAGACCGGTGCGCGCGTGCTCCTGAAGCGCGAGGATCTGTCGCCTGTGCGTTCATACAAGATCCGCGGCGCCTTCAACTTCTTCCGCAAGGCACTTGCAGCCGGCAATGATGCGGAACTGTTCGTCTGTGCTTCCGCCGGCAATCATGCCCAGGGCTTCGCATTCGTCTGCCGGCATTTCGGCAAGAAGGGTGTTGTGTTCATGCCGGTGACGACGCCGCAGCAGAAGATCGATAAGACGCGCCTGTTTGGTGGCGAGTTCGTCGAGATCAAGCTGGTCGGCGACTTTTTCGACGATTGCTACCGGGCCGCCTTCGAGTTCACTGAAAGTGCCGGCGCGCATATGGTGCCGCCTTTCGACCACAAGGACATCATCGAGGGGCAAGCGACCGTCGCCTACGAAATCGCCGCGCAGTTGGGCGCCCGCATGCCCGACATCGTCATGCTGCCGGTCGGTGGCGGCGGTCTGGCAGCCGGCGTGACGCACTATTTCGCCGATCAGGGCCGCGAAACGCGCTTCGTTTTTTGCGAGCCCGCCGGTGCGCCGAGCCTGAGCGAGAGCCTGTCCGCCGGCAAGCGCCTCAAGCTCGCCAAGGTCGATAATTTCGTTGATGGCGCGGCCGTGGCCGAGATCGGCCGCGAGCCGTTGCGCTACCTCAAGGATTTTCCCGCCGACACCGTGCGGCTGATCCCGGAAAACCGGCTCTGCGCGACGATGATCGAGATGCTCAACATCGAGGGCGTCGTTCTGGAACCGGCCGGCGCCTTGGCGATCGACGCACTGAAGGATTTCTCCAGGAAGGAGATCAGGGGCAAGACCATCGTTGCGGTCGTGTCCGGCGGGAATTTCGATTTCGAGCGGCTGCCGGACGTCAAGGAAAGGGCGCTGCGCTTCGAGGGCTTGAAGAAGTACTTCATCATCCGCTTTCCGCAGCGGCCGGGCGCGCTACGCGATTTCCTCGAAATGCTCGGTCCCGACGACGACATTGCGCGCTTCGAGTATCTGAAGAAGTCGGCGCGCAATTTCGGCTCGGTGTTGATCGGCATTGAAACCAAGGACCGCCGGAATTTCGACCTGCTCAGGGCGAATTTCGAAGCCGAGGGCGTCCAGTATCAGGACATCACCGACAACGAGACGCTGGCGGGGTTCATCATATGAGCGGCAAGACAGGGAAGATATTCATAGCACTGTTTTCCGGCATCAATGTCGGCGGCAACCGCATCGTCAAGATGGTCGAGCTGAGGGCGCTCTTCGAGGATCTCGGTTTCAGCGAAGTCGCCACCTATGTGCAGAGCGGCAACGTTGTGTTCCAGTCCGGCAAGGGCGATACGGCAACGCTGACCAGCCAATTGGAGGCAGCCTTCGAGAAGAAATGGGGATTTCATTCGCGCATCATGGTTCGCGACGCGGACTGGTTCGAGCGTCTGGTCGAGCAAAACCCGTATCCGGAGGTTGCGGAGGAGCCGACCAAGCTCCACGCCTATGTGCTGGAGCGAGAGCCGACTGCCGAGGACGAGGCCCGGTTGTCGGAAAAATGCACAGGTCCGGAGAAATTTCAGATCAAGGGCGACGTGCTCTATCTGCATGCCCCTGATGGGCTCGGCAAGTCCGTGTTCGCAGGACTGATCCCGCGCACGCTGAAAGTGCCAGGCACCGCGCGCAACTGGCGTTCGGTGCTGGCATTGCTGGAAATGGCCGGCAAAGTCGGCAGCGGCAGCTGACTTCGAAATATGTTTATGCTGCGCGGTTCCAGTCGAACACCAGCTCTTCGCGGAAAGCGAAGCGTTTGATGTGATCGGCAACGACCGTTTCCAGCCGTTCGATCGAGCCGGCTTCCTCTGTCGTAACCTCGATGTGGAGAGTTGCCGCATCCGCGTCCATCACAGTGCGGCCCATCGACAGATCGATGACGCCGTGGCTTGGGTCGAACTCGACCGGAAATTTGTGCGCCCAGTGCTTGCAGAGTTGCTGCAGATAGCGGCTCGCATGTTCGGTGGCGACGTCGGCACGGCTGGTTGTCATGGTCGGTTCTCCTGGCGCCAGAGAGGGGCTGGCGCGATATCCGGACAGATAGGCATGATCTGGCGAAGCGCCAGACTGGCGGACAGCGTTGGCAGCCATCCGTCTTGTGCGACGGGATCGGCTACCAGCTTCCCGTATTCGCCATCGAGGCCCACGGCTCGGCCTTGGGCTTGGCCGGACCTTTCTGCAGAAGCTCGATCGAGATGCCATCCGGCGACCTGATGAACGCCATGTTGCCGTCGCGTGGCGGGCGGTTGATGGTGACGCCCTTGTCCATCAGGTTCTGGCAGGTGGCGTAGATGTCGTCGACCTCATAGGCGAGGTGACCAAAATTCCGGCCACCCTTGTAGTCTTCGGCATCCCAATTGTAGGTCAGTTCGACCAGCGGCGCCTTGTCGGCGATGCCGCTGTGCTCGTCTTCCGAAGCCGCGAGGAAGATCAGCGTGAAGCGACCCTGTTCATTTTCGTAACGGCGCACTTCCTTCAGGCCAAGCTTGGCACAGTAGAAATCGAGCGAGGCATCGATATCGGCGATGCGAACCATGGTGTGCAGATAGCGCATGGGATTTTCCTCGAGGATGTTGTGTCGCGCGGAACATACGAGCGGCCCCCTCAAAGGGCAATCGCCAACAGTTGATGGCGTCGGCAAACAACAAATCCGGTATTGCCGTAATGAACCGTGAAAAAAGGCACGGCAGGTCTTGCACACACCGGAAGGCGCAGTGTTAATCTGATGTCAAGAATCAGTAGCGGTGTTCTTGAAAAAAGGGGGCATTCTTATGGGGGAAAAGGCCTCTTTCATGGGGCGGGACGGGACCGTTGGCGACGCCTTGAAGCGGGAGGATGGCGGCGATGCCGATCTCGTTGAAGTCGCCGGTGCCATCAAATGGTTCGATGTGGCCAAGGGCTACGGTTTCATCCTTCCGGATGGCGGTTCGTCAGGCGATATTCTCCTCCATGTGACATGTCTTCGAAAGGACGGCTTCCAGACCGCTCTGGAAGGCGCCCGCGTTGTCTGCCTCGTCAAGCATGGCGATCGTGGCTTGCAGGCCTTCCGTGTTCTTTCCATGGATGTCTCCACGGCGATCCATCCGGCGGAGATGCAGGAGCAGCGCACCCATGTGTCGGTGACGCCGGAGAGCGGCCTCGAGCGCGCTCTGGTGAAATGGTTCAACCGCACCAAGGGCTTCGGCTTCCTGACACGGGGCGAGGGCACCGAGGACATTTTCGTCCATATGGAGACGTTGCGCCGCTACGGCATCACCGAGCTTCGCCCGGGACAGGTCGTGCTGGTTCGGTTCGGGCGCGGCGACAAGGGCCTTATGGCTGCCGAAATTCACCCCGATATGGGTACCTTGTCGGTTTCGCATTAGGACGATTTCCGGCCGAGGATCTTGAATGGCTCACAGGAACTGGCTGACGGCCGGCGTGGTCGGCGCCGCGATGGCAGTGGTCATCGCCGCCAGCGCTTTCTTCTATTCACAGGAATCGAGTTCGGCCGACGGCAAGGCGATGATCCTTCCTGTCGATCCTGCGCCGCTGGTCGCCGTGACCAAAGGCGGTGACCGATCATTCTCCATTGAAGTTGCCGATACCGAGGCCGAGCGCGAGGCCGGCTTGATGTTTCGTACCGACATGGCCGACGATCATGGCATGCTGTTCGTGTTCGACGCGTCGCGGGAGGTCAACTTCTGGATGAAGAACACGCCGATGCCGCTCGACCTCGTCTTTGTCGGCGAGGACGGCCGGATCCGCTCAATCAAGCGGGGCGAAGCTCAGTCAGAAGCGATCATCTCGCCCGGCGCGCCGGTCCGCTACGTGCTGGAGCTCAAGGCGGGAACGGCCGCCAAGGATGGCATCGCGGACGGCGATCTGTTGCGCCATCCGAAAATCGGCGCGAATGTTGACTCTGACTGAGCGTCTGGCCGATGCAATTTTTCTCCCATGACGGTTTCGAGCTTGCCTACCTTGATCGCCAACCGGCATCGGGGAGCGGCGATCCGGTCTTGATGATCCACGGTTTTGCCTCCAGCCACTCCGTCAACTGGGTATCGCCTGGCTGGTTCAAGACGCTGAACGATGCGGGCTACCGTGCCATCGCCTTTGACAATCGCGGCCATGGCTCGTCTTCGAAAAGCTATGACGAGGCCGACTACACGCCTGCGAAAATGGCTTCCGACGCGGCGGCTTTGCTGGACCATCTCGGCATCGAGCGGGCGCATATCATGGGCTATTCGATGGGCGCGCGCATATCGGCGTTCCTGGCGCTGTCCGATCCGGATAAGGTGGCGACATTGGTCTTTGGCGGGCTCGGCATCGGCATGATCGACGGCGTCGGTGACTGGGATCCGATCGCCAAGGCGCTGCTTGCCGATGATCCGGGTTCCGTCAGCCATCCGCGCGGACGTTCGTTCCGCGCCTTCGCTGATCAGACCCGCAGCGACCGCCTGGCGCTGGCGGCCTGTATTGCCACCTCGCGGGAATTGCTGACTGAGGACGACCTCGCGCGTATCGCCCAGCCGACGCTGGTCGCTGTCGGGACGACGGACGACATTGGCGGCTCGCCGGACGAACTGGCCGCCTTGATGCCGAACGCCCGCGCTTTTCATATCGAGGGCCGCGACCACATGCTGGCGGTCGGGGACAAGTCCTTCAAGCAGCGCGTTCTGGAGTTCTACGCCGAAAATCCGCTCTGAGCGGTGCGGCGCTGGCTTATCTCCTCGTCGCCTGTGCGGAGATGCTGCAAGGGCTCGGAGACTTTTCCTGACGGAAGCTTCGGCCTGGCCTCAGGTGGGGCTTGAAGCCAGCCCGAGCGCCTCGAGCGACCGCGCCATATTGTGCCTGGCCTGTGCTTCGAACCGCTGCTGGAATTCCTCGGTGTGGAAGATGTGCTCGCGGGCAAGGAAGGTCTTCAGGACCGCGCCACGGCCGGCGCGCCACATTGGCTCCTCCACCCATCCATACTCACGGCGAACCGCGCGTTCATAGGCGTCGAAAGCGCCCGGCTCCGCGCCAAGGATCGACAGGTCCATGTCGAGGAACAGGGCGGCGTCACGAAGGGCGCTTTCGTCGGCAAGCCGAGGCAATTCATGGGTGGCGGTGGCGACGATCATCGCCGTGATGCGGCCGATCCGCTTCGTGTCGGTGCGGCCGGCAAGCTCCTTCGCGGCAAGCGCAGCGCTTCGAGCCTCGTTGTCCTTGGCCCGGCTGTCATAGATAGCATCGTGGAACCAGATCGCCGCCTCGACGGCGTCGGCGTCGTGCAGCAGCGCGCGATAGTCGCCCGCAAGCGCCAGCATCGCCTCGATATGGGCGAGGCCGTGATAGTGACGATCCCCGGCTTCGTAGAGCCTGGAAAGGGCTGATTTCAAGGCGTTGTCGATCAAGGGTTCGTTTTCCATGGCTGCTTGAATTCCCGCGAACCAAATCCATTTGATAGAGCACTAAGGAAAATTGAGTTCAATCGTGATATGATCTGGCTTATAGGTGCGGCCGGACCATAGGCAAGGCGGCAGGACACGTCGATGAACAGCATCAGCATTTCCCGATCAAACGCGTTGCAGCCGGTTGACCCGATCTGGCGCTCGATCCGCGACGAGGCGATGGAAGCGGTCAACCGCGACCCGCTGCTGGCGGCATTCCTCTATTCGACGATCCTCAACCAGGAGAGCCTGGAAGAGGCGGTCATCCACCGGCTGGCCGAGCGGCTCGACCACCAGGACATCGGCTCCGACCTTATTCGCCAGACGTTCAAGGCGATGCTGGCCGATGACAAGGAGTGGTCGACAACGGTGCGTGTCGACATCCAGGCCTATTACGACCGCGATCCGGCCTGCGATCGTTTCATCATGCCGGTGCTTTATTTCAAGGGCTTCCATGCCATCCAGACCCATAGGCTGGCGCATTGGCTGTGGAACCAGGGCCGCAAGGATTTTGCACTCTACCTGCAGAGCCGCTCCTCGTCGGTTTTCCAGACCGACATCAACCCGGCCGCCCGTATCGGCAAGGGCATCTTCATTGATCACGCCACGGGCCTCGTCGTCGGCGAGACCGCAGTGATCGAGGACGATGTGTCCATCCTGCATGGCGTGACGCTGGGCGGCACCGGCAAGGCCGGTGGCGACCGCCACCCCAAGATCCGCTACGGTGTGCTGATTGGCGCTGGCGCCAAGATTCTCGGCAATATCGAGATCGGCCATTGCTCGAAGATCGCCGCCGGCTCGGTCGTGCTCTCACCCGTACCGCACAACAAGACGGTTGCCGGCGTACCCGCCCGCGTCGTCGGCGAGACGGGCTGCGATCGGCCTTCGCGCCAGATGGACCAGCTTCTTCCGTCCCAATCGATGGATCAGGTCGTCTCCTTCGACATCTGATTTCCCGGGGCGTTGCTCGATCGGGCAGGGATTGCCCGACGGGCTCGTTGGCACGCCAGCATCCCCTGCAATAACCCGGCCTTGCCTTTACATCGCCATTGTCGACGTGCCAGAAGCGCATTCACACGAGCAAGCCGACGATCGGAGAAGACTGTTGAAGCCCGACGAAATCAGAAAGCTGGACGCCTATTTCAAGCGCGTCTTCCAGAACCCCAAATTGCAGGTGAAGGCGCGGCCGCGCAAGGACGATTCGGCCGAGGTCTATGCCGGTGACGAATTCCTCGGCATCGTCTTCAAGGACGAGGACGACGGCGATTACAATTTCTCGATGGCGATCCTCGACATCGACCTGGCCTGAGCCAGAGTACCCGCGGCGGCCGGACCCGCACCGAATGCGTCCGGCCAGCCTCCCTCAAATGATATTTTAGCGTCCCGTCGTCAGGATGCGCGTGGTTTCAGCGACGATCGCCGCCTCAAGCGCCGGCCAGTCGCCGAGAAACTCCTTCGGAAATCGATAGGTCAGACTGAGGTTGTCGCCAACGTGGATGTCGCGTTCGCAAGGCGCCAGCGACTCGTCCGCGTTTGGACCGCTCAGGCAGCGTGCCACGAATGGATCCTTGCCTGGGCGTTTGCCGACGACCAGTTGCTCGTTCATGTAGCCTGATTTCTCATTGAAATTGTAGAGCGTCGTGCCGCCGGGACCGGGTGTGCCGGGCTGGGTGATGAGCGCGCTGTAGATAGGCGCGAAGCGGCCGCTCATGTCGCGCGACATCATCCGCGGTTCAAACGAGAGGAAAAAGATCTTCTTGGTTGATCCGGTGTGGTTGAAGTCATCGCGGGCGGCCTCGCTGTAGCCATCCATTTCCGGATAGCGCAGATAGAGGTCGAGTCGCGAGGCGATGCCGTCGCGCCTTGCCTGGGCGAAGCGAATGGCATTGGCCGGCACGGAGATGACATTGTTGCCGATGACGATTCGGCGGACCGAGCCGTCGTCGGTATAGCCGGCCATGGCAATCGAGTGGCCGAACCACTTGCCGACAAGGCTGATCACCACCGAAAGCAACGCCAAGGTCGCGAAGGCGTAGAAGACCCGCTTCATCAGCCTGGAATCGACCACGGTGAATTTCGGGTCGGTCGCGGTCGCCGCCTGTCTCATGAAATCCTCGATCTCTGCCGCCTGTCCCCAGGCGGGACACATGACGCGGCATGGCCCTTGCAGCGCTGTTGCAACGACTGTGCGATTTCATGGTAAATGGATGGTAAAGATGGGTCCGATGCTGCTTGTCCTTTTTGCGTTTTCAGTCGGGTTGACGGTTTGCGGCCTTGCCGGATCGGCAATGGAACTGATCGCGGGGCGCAAGGTCGCCTTCGCTGAGCCTTATGTGTCGCCGGCGCATGTGCTGCGTTCTCTCGTCGCGACCGCCTGCGCCGGGCCGTTCATGCTGGTCAACGATGCCCTGGATGCTCGTCGTAACCGCCTGATATCGACGGCGATGCTGATCTCCTGCGGCTGTACCGCGGCCATCTGGGCGCTGGCGTTGGGCGTCGTGCTGATCGCCATTGCCTCCTGGGTCGCCATTCCCCTAGGTTCCGCCGGCTTCCCAGCCTGAACGATTCGGAGTGAGACAAATGCCGGCCTATGCGATCGACGGAAAAGAGCCCTCCTTCGAGGAGGCCGGCAGCAACTGGATCGCGCCAGACGCCACGCTGATCGGCGATGTCCAGGTCGGCCGCGATGCAGGCATCTGGTTCGGCGTCGTCATCCGCGGCGATAATGAGCCGATCATCATCGGCGCCGACACCAATGTGCAGGAACACACGATCATGCATACCGATCCGGGCTTTCCGCTGACCATCGGCGAAGGCTGCACAATTGGCCACCGCGCCCTGCTGCACGGTTGCACGATCGGCGACAACAGCCTGATCGGCATGGGCGCCATTGTGCTGAACGGCGCCAGGATCGGCAGGAATTCGCTGGTTGGCGCCGGTGCGCTGGTCACCGAGGGCAAGGAATTTCCCGACAATTCGCTGATCGTCGGCTCGCCAGCGAAGGTTGTCAGGGCCCTGGACGATGCCGCTGTCGCAAGGCTGCGTGGGTCAGCCGCGCATTACGTCGCCAATGGCAAGCGGTTCAAGGCGGGGTTGAAAAAGATCTAGCTCGACTGGCCATCGCCAGAAATGGCGGAGCCGGCCCCGGGGACGGGGGCCGGCTCCTTTCACCCGGTCGTTGGGGACGGGGAGGGTGGGGACTCGACCGGGTTTCTCGTTACATCCTCAGCGGACGCTGGCGACCGCGTCGGCGCGGCCGTCGTTGATCGTGATCCAAACGCCGGAATTCTCAGTCGATTGGCGCTTCAGGTAGGTGTAGTCGGTGTCGGTCCAGGACAGGACCTTGGGCTCGAGGTTGTCGAGGATGAATTCGCCAAGGCTGGTGCGGACGGTCAGCACCGCGTGGCCATCGCCGTTCGGCTGACGCGCGACCGTCATCAGCAAATTACCCGCCGGGACACCAGCATCCATCAGCTCACGGCGCTTTTCCAGCGCGTAGTCTTCGCAGTCGCCGTAGCCGTTGTCAGGGTAGGACCAGTATTCCTCGACGCCGTAATTTTCCAGATCGGTACGCGGCTTGATGCGGGTGTTGACCGAGTTGTTGATGTTGACGATCGTCGCCCACAGCTTCCTGGTCAGTTCGACCGGCGGTCCCTTGGGGGTCTTTTCGTTGCATTCCACCGGTATGCGCTGGCAGAACTCATAGTGGCCGACAGGCTGCGTGGTGCGGGCGCCGGTGTGCATGAAAACCGGTCCTGCTGCATAGGCTGTCCCCCAGGCGGAAAGCTGCATCGCCATTGCCATAAGCAACAGCCTGCCCCACGTGTTCTTCATTTTTCTAGTCTCCCCGTTTGAGGAGACAATGACACGACTGGATTTATTTGACGCAAAAGGCCGAAGTAGACATTAAGTAAAAGTCCAATAGAATAAACGTAAAGTTTGAATCATTTAAATATAAAAGTATTCAGGATTTTCGATGCCTCAGGGCTTGCTGGCGCGCCGGTTCGGCACGGGCGTGTGCAACACAAAGTTGGGTAGGCCTCGGCGGACTTTCCCACCGACGCGTGGCTGAATACGCAAATCGGGCGTATCAACAAAAACCGGCCGCAAACGGCCGGTTTGGTTGGATCTACCGATTTGCAACCGGCATCAGGTGCGGGGTGCGTTGAATTCTGAATCCAGTGTTTCGGGCCGCTGTATGACCGCGAACTCGATGGCCACCCCATCTTCGAAGTGGCGCACCACTTGTCCGCGCATGGTGCCCAGCATCACCTGGATGCCGATCGCCGGCTTGACGTCGATTTCGATCGCCGCGCCCGAAAGCGACAGGTCGATGATGCGGCACTGGTACTGGCGCCCATCGGTGAGTTGAAGCACGCTGGTCGGGTTGCGCGGCGCCACGCGTTCATGGCGGCGGTCTTCCGGCAGATCGAGCTCGTGCTTGTTGGCGAGCCAGGTCAATTGCGCGGCGAGCTTGTCCTTCTTGCGGTCCGACGCGATCACGGTCATCGCGAATCCGTCCTGCAGGGTGCGGGTGACGACGCCCTCGATGCGGCCGATGTGATCGATATAGGCGATGACTTTCTCGCCGGGCATGCCGATGCGCTCGGTGCGCAGCGCTACGTTGCCAGGCGACATGTCGACGACTTGGCAGGGGTGTTCGGTGCGGTCTTCCAGCATGAAGCGTCCATAAATCTTCACCCGGACGCGCTGAAAGTTACGCCTTTCAGCTCGGGACGGCGCGTAATCGACCGCCGCTGACCTCATGACTGCCTACACCCCGTTTGGCATTCCCGCGCCGATGCGAGGAATTTCAGCGGAAAAGTACCGCAGTGCAGGTTAACAAAGGGAAAAAGCAGGTCGTCAGAGCTCGGGTATTCCGGCTATTCCTCGCGTCCGCCGTCGAACACCACAAGGTGGCGAATCCGGCGCGCGCGCCCGAGTGCCGAAATCGTCTCCGGTGCGTCGAGTTCGGACGGCACAAGCGACGGTACATTGATCGCGGGCCGGTTTGCCAGGAATAGCGGTTCTTTCTCCGGATCAACGACGCGAATGGAATCAATGAGCACGTCGGTGATTGGGTCCGCTCCCAGCCAGAACGGTTTTTCAGCGGCTGTTATCGCGCCCAGGCAGCGTGGATTTTCGATGCCGCCATCAAGCGGCAGCACAAGCAGTTCGAACTTGTTGGTGCGGCCGTTGCGGCTGAAGCCTTCATAGGTGATCAGCACCACGGATTTCTGGTCGAAAACGCCATGGATGAGTTTTGAAACAAGCCGCTGGTCCTTTTCGCGCCATAGCGAGGGAAAGGAAAAGCCTTTGAGCTCACGGCCATAGGTGGCGCACAGCCGCGTGCCCGCCAGCCGGAAGACGGCTTCGCCGCGCGTATCCTTTTCAAGGATGAATGTATCGGCCAGCAGCGACTTGATATCGGCGGGTTCGATTTCAGAGCGCTTCGGCGCAGGGCGTCCGTCACGCAGGCGGTTCCAATAATGGAACAGCGTGATCGATCCGTTCTGGTTCATGTTATGCTGCTCCGCGCAATCTGTCGTCTGATGTCCCATCGGTGAACAGAAGGGCGCCCTCCGATGACCTACATGCGTTGCGGAGCAGGAAGCGTGCCAGCGTCGTTAACACTTGTTCACGGGTCGGGGCCGTTAAGGTTAACAAGTGGTTTACGTTGTGCCTGCGACAGGCCTGTGGCATACCAAAACCACTCCAGAAGCGGTCGTTTCGCGACGATCGGCAGCACTTCGGTCAAGAGTTTTAGGGGAGCAGGGGGCTCGACAAGCCGTTCAAGGGAAACCTTGGACGGCTTCTTTTTGATTCGCGTCCTGTGATTCGCTTTATGTGATTCTCTATTGTGATTTTACTGGCGGCGATCTCGTGCACGGCCAAGGCGCGCATCAAGATACGTCGCGGCGCGATCGCGAGGCTGGTCATCAGCCCATGGCGATCGCCATTGCAAAACCCGAAAATAAGGAGACTTCGGACGGAGGCCATGCGGAGATCAACTGGCTGTGGCGCTTGCGAAGTCGTCGCGCCGGTCGGCTTGCGTCCGCAATGAAAGGTAGCGTGGGCATTGGTTGGCTGGCGTTGCCTCCCATTTATGGGTAAGCGGCTTGGATGGCCGTGAAACTGAACCCCAGGACCGAGTGCAACCACGCATGAGTGAACCGGTAAGCCCTTCGGAAATCGAACAGACGCAGCGCGAGCCGGAGCCGCGACGCGAGCCGGTGTTCAACCTGCCTCCCGTCGTGCTGGCGGTGATCGGCATCTGCGTGGTCGTCTACCTGTTGCAGGAATATGTGCTGACACAAACCCAGCAACTGACATTGCTTTACGACGGGGCCTTCATTCCGGCCCTCTACACCGGTCAATACGGCTTTGACTGGTTCCTGTTAACCCGCCCCTTCACCTATGCCTTCATGCACGGCAGCTTTGCCCATATCCTGATCAATATGGTGATGCTCGCTGCCTTCGGTTCGCCGCTGGCAAACCGCTTGGGCACTCTCTGGTTCGCGCTGTTCTTCGCCGTGACCGGACTGGCTTCGGTGGTGCTCTTCTGGGCAATTCATCCTTTCGGTGAAGTGCCACTGGTTGGGGCTTCCGGCGCGATATCAGGCATGATGGGAGCGGCGGCGCGTTTTGGTTTCCGTACCGACCGCTCGGCCGGCAAAACTGCCTTCGCCGGCCCTGTGCTGCCGATCGCGATCATCCTGCGCTTGCGCGGCGTCATGATCTTTATCGCCGCGTGGATGGTGATCAACCTCGCCACCGGCCTGTTCGGCTTCGCCTTCGGCTTTGATGGCCAGATCGCCTGGGAGGCTCATGTCGGCGGCTTTGTCGCCGGCTTCTTCGGCCTGCGATGGTTTGATCGGCGATGGCAGCAACCCGAATGGACGGGCACCGACTACCGCACTTGAAATGCAACCGATCGCGGCGCACGATGTTCACTCTTAAGTGAAGCCGGTCAGGGCAGGAACCGGCAAGCAAAGCGGAGGAGGTCGCCATGACGGTTAAGGCAATTCTCGAAAGCAAGGGCCACGACGTGCTGACGCTCGGGCCGAACGAAAAACTCAGCGAGGCCATTCGCATCCTGACCGAGCACAAGATCGGTGCGCTGGTCATCACCAATGGTGACCGCAAGATCGTCGGCATCCTCTCCGAGCGCGACATCGTGCGGGTGATCGCCAAGGAAGGAGCCGCCGCGCTCGACATTGCCGTGCGCTCGGCGATGACGCCGAAAGTGAAGATCTGCAACGAGAATCATACGGTCAACGAAGTCATGGAGATCATGACCCGGGGCCGTTTCCGCCATCTGCCGGTGGAAAAGGACGGTCTGCTCGACGGCATCATCTCCATCGGCGACGTGGTCAAGCGCCGTATCGAGGATGTCGAGCGCGAGGCCAACGAAATCAGGGCCTATATCGCCACGGCTTGATCTGAAGGGAAACCGCCGACCGGAATGCCGGCCGGCGGAACCTGGCTTCTATCTGTTGTCGAGTTCGGAACGGACGAGTTCGAGCCCGCGCCTTGTGATGCGGTAGGGGCCGCCATCCGAAGACGAAACCGCCTTCTTCCGTTTCAACTTTCGAAACAGGTCGAGATCGACGCCCGGATAATGCCAGCCGTCGCGGGTCAGGCATTTGACGGAGGCGATCCGTTTCTTTTCGTTCTTTTCGATTTCAATGCGACCGCCCTGCGCGAGCAAGTGCAGGACGCGCTGTCCCACAGCGCCGCGCGTCCTCTTGGACGCGCAAAGGACGCTGTGGCACTTATAACTTGGCGCATGATCCCCTTCCGAAAATCGACTCCGATTTTCGGGGTCATGCGCTGCGCGAAATATCCATGGGAGAGTTTCCGGGAAAACAAAAAATCCCACCGCCGCGAAAGCATCGCGGCACGGGGTTTCAGGTTTTCTGCCCTGCCTCGCTAGGAGGTCAGGGCCTTACCGGGACTCAGCGTAAGTAGACATCCACTCTCCATTGGGATGGGCGGCATATAGGTGAATGCAGCAGTAAAGGCCAGTCCGTGGCTTTGCGCTTGTCTCTTTTGGCGGTTTGCACTAGCGAATGAGTTTCACTCCAGACGTGAAACCCACGTTCAAACGTGAGTTCGGTCACCGTAATTCGCAGGCTACCATGACACTCATCGACACCCGCACGCCCGACGCAAAACGCCTGATCCCCGGCGCCACCGGCGACTGGGAGATCATCATCGGTCTCGAGGTCCATGCGCAGGTGACCTCGCAAGCAAAGCTGTTTTCCGGCGCCTCGACGGCTTTTGGCGCGGCGCCCAACGCCAATGTCAGTCTTGTCGACGCGGCGATGCCGGGCATGCTGCCGGTCATCAACGAGGAATGCGTCAAGCAGGCGATCCGCACCGGTCTCGGTTTGAAGGCCGTGATCAACCACAAATCCGTCTTCGACCGCAAAAACTATTTCTATCCCGATCTGCCGCAGGGCTATCAGATTTCGCAGTTCAAGCAGCCGATCGTCGGCGAAGGTACTGTGATCGTCTCGGTCGGTCCGGACCGCCAGGGTGAGTTCGAGGACATCGAGGTCGGGATCGAGCGCCTGCATCTGGAGCAGGACGCTGGCAAGTCGATGCACGACCAGCACCCGACCATGTCCTATGTCGACCTCAACCGCTCCGGCGTGGCGCTGATGGAGATCGTCTCCAAGCCCGACATGCGTTCCGCCGACGAAGCCAAGGCCTATGTCACCAAGCTGCGCACCATCGTGCGTTATCTCGGCACATGCGACGGCAACATGGACGAAGGCTCCATGCGCGCCGACGTCAACGTCTCTGTGCGCAAGCCCGGCGGCGAGTTCGGCACGCGCTGCGAGATCAAGAACGTCAACTCGATCCGCTTCATAGGCCAGGCCATCGAATACGAAGCGCGCCGCCAGATCGCCATCCTGGAGGACGGCGGCAAGATCGATCAGGAAACCCGCCTGTTCGACGCCGTGAAGGGCGAGACGCGGTCGATGCGCTCCAAGGAGGAAGCGCATGATTACCGTTACTTCCCCGACCCCGACCTGTTGCCACTCGAATTCGACCAGGCCTATGTCGACGCATTGGCGAAAGACCTGACCGAACTGCCGGATGACAAGAAGGCGCGGCTGATCTCCTCGCTTGGCCTGTCGGTCTATGATGCCTCGATCCTGGTTTCGGAAAAGGCGATCGCCGATTATTTCGAAAAGGTTGCCGCCGGCCGCGATGGCAAGCTTGCCGCCAACTGGGTCATCAACGATCTGCTCGGGCAACTGAACAAGGCCGGCGGAGACATAGAAAAGGCTCCCGTTTCGCCCGATCAGCTCGGCGCGATCATCGACCTGATCAAGGACGGCACCATCTCCGGCAAGATCGCCAAGGATCTGTTCGAGATCGTCTGGACCAAGGGCGGTGATCCGCGCCAACTGGTCGAAAGCCTCGGTATGAAGCAGGTCACCGACACCGGCGCCATCGAAAAGGCCGTCGATGACGTGATAGCCGCCAACCCCGACAAGGTCGAGCAGGCGCGCGCCAAGCCGACCATGGCCGGTTGGTTCGTCGGCCAGGTGATGAAGGCAACCGGTGGCAAGGCCAATCCGCAGGCCGTCAACGACCTCGTCAAGGCCAAGCTGGGCATCGAGTAGGGCATGTTCGTCCGCACCGCCGGGGATCGCGACCTCGCCGCCATCCGGGCGTTGCTGGTCGAAACCTGGCATGCAACCTATGACGCCATCTACGGCGTCGAACGCGTTACCGAGATCACGGACAAGTGGCACTCGATTGCTTCGCTGAAGACAAGGCTGACGCGGCCAAACAGCGAGTTCCTCGTTGCCGATGACGGCAAGCGCATTGGCGGCGTGGCCTTTGCCGAAAGCATCGATGGCGGAGGATCGGTCGTGCTGAAGCAGCTCTATGTGCTTCCCAGCCTGCAGGGCAGGGGCATTGGCGGCATGCTGCTCGATGAAGTCATCGAGAGCTTCCCGGAAGCCCACACCATCCGCCTGGAGGTCGAGGAGCAGAACACACGAGCAATCGCCTTCTATGAGGCGAATGGCTTCGTGCGATCCGTCGGTGATGTCGGCGAGCACGCTGGTGCCTCGGGAAAGCCGACGCTCGTCTACCGCCGGCCTCTTGCCGGCTGAGCGACGCCTGCCGGCCTGTGCCTGGATCACCTTCGCGCGAGCGGTCCGGCCAAGGGCGGATTTTCATTTGACGGTACGATGGCCTGGCACCAAGCTGACGCAGCCGGTATCCGTGCGCATGCCAGAACAACTGGATATTTGCGCAAGGCGGCGTTGAGGGGGAACCATGCCAAGCCTACCAGAACTGTTGCCGACGCAGGTGTCGGACGAAACCTTTGGCGGCGTCACTTACCATGTCGCAGGCGAGCTGGTGCCCGTCCTGTCTGTCGATGTTTCGCGCATGCCTGTCTATTTCGAGCACCACATCCTGCTCTGGAAGAACTCCACCATCACCATCGGCCTGAAATCGCTGAAGGGCGCGCTGAAGCGCATGATGGCCGGAATGCAGATCTTCGTCACCGAGGCGTCAGGGCAAGGCATCATCGCCTTCAGCCGTGACGGACCGGGACATATCGTGCCGATCCATCTCAGGCGCGGCGAGGAGATCCAGGTTCGCGAGCATCAGTTCCTCGCGGCGACCGGCAATGTCGAATACACGTTCGAGCGTGTGCGCGGCATGGCGACGATGCTGTTTGGCCAAAGCGGCTTCTTCATCGACCGTTTTCGCGGTGATGCCGGCGATGGCGTTGTCTGGCTGCATGGCTATGGCAACGTCTTCGAAAAGACACTTGCCGCCGGCGAAACCATCGACATCGAGCCGGGTGGCTGGCTGTTCAAGGATGCGTCGGTCAGGATGGAGACCAAGATCGACCGTCTATCCAGTGGCTTCTTCGGCGCCAACATGAATTTCATCGTCAATCGCTTCACCGGTCCTGGCCGGGTTGGCATCCAGTCGATGTATCTGCATATGCCGACCGAGGAATGAGGCGCGGCAGCGTGGTTGCGCGTCGCCCTTCGGCCTAGCTGGAGGGGATCTCGATATTGTCGATCAGCCTGGTCTTGCCTAACCAGGCAGCGGCAAGCAGGCGGCCACTGTGGTCGTTTCGCCAGGGCGCTAGCGTCAGGCTTTCGCGCGCCTGCACATAGTCAATCTTGTCGAAGCCCACTTCGGCTAGCGCCGAAACCGCGTTGCCGGTGATGGCTGCTTCACTGCCGCCTGCCGCCAGGGCGGCCGCGGCCTTGCGCAATATCACGTTGAACTGACGGGCGATCTTGAGCTCGGTCTCGTTGAGATAGGCGTTGCGCGAGGACATGGCGAGACCATGGGCATCGCGCACCGTGGGCGCGCCGATGATTCCGACGGGCAGATCGAGGTCGCGACAAAGCTGTCTCACCACGCAAAGCTGCTGATAGTCCTTTTCGCCAAATACCGCGAAGTCGGGAGACGCCTGCAAAAACAGCTTTGCCACGACAGTTGCGACACCTTCGAAGAAGGTCGGCCGAAAGTCCGATTCCAGCCCGGAGGAGGGGCCACCGACCGAAATCCTGGTGGCGAAGCCGGCGGGATACATTTCTCCGACCGTCGGTGTGAAGGCCAGATGGGCGTTCGCCTCCGCCAGGCGGTCGAGATCGGCGGCAAGCTGGCGCGGATATTTGTCGAGGTCCTCGGTCGGGGCGAACTGTGCAGGATTGACGAAGATCGAGACGACGCAACGGTCGGCCTTCGCAAGGGCCATCCTGACCAGCGAGATGTGCCCGTCATGCAGCGCGCCCATGGTCGGCACCATGGCGACGCTGAGACCGTCGTGCCGCCAGTCGCGGATTTGCGCGCGAAGGGCGGCAACGCTGTCGACGACGACGGGTCTGCTCATGTCGGCTCCTTGCCGCTTGTCGCCGAAAAGATGTGATCCGGGCCGGGGAAGGCGCGGCTTCGCACCTCCGCCGCATAGGTTGAGGCCGCATGCGAGATCACGTCGCGCAAATTGGCGTATTCCTTGACAAATTTTGGCACGCGCTCGACGGTCAGGCCGACCATGTCGTCAATCACCAGGATCTGGCCGTCGCAATCGCCGCTCGCGCCGATGCCGATCGTGGGAATGGAGATGTGTCGTGTGATGTCGGCGGCGACGGTCTCGATCGTGCCTTCGATGACCACCGAGAACGCTCCGGCCTTTTCGACCGCGTCCGCATCGCGAAACAGCGCCGCCACATTCTCTTCGGTCCGGCCCTTGATCTTGTAGCCGCCGTCGCTTTCCACCGATTGCGGCAGCAAGCCGATATGTCCCATGACTGGAATACCGGCGGCGACGATCGCCGCGATCTGCCGGGCCATGCCGACGCCGCCCTCAAGCTTCACGGCCTGGCAGCCGGTCTCGTCGACGATGCGCCGCGCCGAGGCAACGGCTTGCGCGGCCGATTCCTCGTAGCTTCCTGCCGGCATGTCGACCACGACGCAGGCCTTTGTCGAGCCCCGCATCACTGCCTGTCCGTGAGCGATCATCATCTCGATGGATGCGCCAAGCGTCGTCTTATGGCCGTGCAGAACCATCGCGACGCTGTCGCCGACCAGCAGCAGGTCGACATGGTCGTCGAGCAGGCGGGCGACTGGGTAGGTATAGGCGGTCAGGCAGACGATCGGCTCACCGCCCTTGCGGCGGCGAATCATATCCGTGCTGGCGCGGAGATCGAGGTCGGTTGCGTCTAGGCCCACTCTTCATCTCCCTCGGCCAGTAACCATGGCGGATACCCACTCTGGGCGCGCCGAGCTTTAGAAACACGAGGCGGACTTGGCAAGCTTCCTTCCTGCCGCAAGGTAAGATCGCAACTCTGTTCTCCGGCTGGCCATTTGTGCGAGGCCGTTATGGCAAAACCCTTGCCTTCGCGATGACCTGACGCCATAAGCAGGAGACAGGCGCCGCCGGCGCGAGGACTCCGAGATGAAGACTTTCCTTACGCAGTTTTTCACCTGGTGGAACAGCCAGACCATTGGCACGCGCTTGCACACCTGGCGTTATGGCAAAAAGGTTGGCCAGGACGAAACCGGTAACGTCTATTACGAGGGCGGCATCGATTCGGAAGGCCGTACCCGCCGCTGGGTCATTTACCGCAACTATTCGGAAGCCTCGATGATTCCGCCAGGCTGGCATGGCTGGATGCATCATCGTGTCGATGTCGCGCCGCCGAGCGATGACTACAAGCCGCGCGATTGGCAGAAGCCGCATCAGCCGAACCTGACCGGCAGCCCCGCCGCCTATCGTCCCAAGGGCTCCGTGTTGACCAATCAGCATCGTCCGCAAGTGACCGGCGACTACGACGCTTGGACGCCCGGCTCGTAATCGCAAGCTCGGTCCTTTATCGCCACAATTGGCGTTTAGCTGCTTGCTGATCTGACAGCGGCAACTAGCCTTGTGATTGAGAGAATCACCCGGGCGCCAACCACCGGTATCCTTGAATGAGTATTTTCGGCCGAATCTCTGTGCGCGGACTGATGGCAGCGGCCACCGCTCTTGCCGCTTGCAGCACGGCATTGGCTGCTTCGCCTGAGCCGGCGCCAGCACCCGCCGTCCCGACGCAGGCCGCACCCTCTGGCTCCGATCGCATCAGCAATCCGGTTGCCGAATTCGCCGGCATCGACAAGATCACCGGCCGCATCATCACCTTCGATGTCTATATCGACGAAACCGTGCAGTTCGGCGCTTTGCAGGTCACGCCGCGTGTCTGTTATTCGCGGCCGCAGACCGAGGATCCGAAGACGGATTCATTTGTCGAGGTCGACGAGATCACGCTCGACCGGAAAATCCGCCGTATCTTCACCGGCTGGATGTTTGCCGAAAGTCCAGGCCTCAACGCCGTCGAGCACGCCGTCTATGACGTCTGGCTGAAGGAGTGCAAACAGAAGTCGGATGTTCCGGCGCCCGATGCGGCAAAGGCTGGTGCGGCCAAGGCCGATGCCGGCAAGACCAGTGGTGCCAAGCCCGCCGCCTCCAAGCCGAAGCCCGCTGCTGTTCCTGACACGACCGGCGAGGATACCACCACCAACTGATCCTTCGGAACCGCCACGCCGGCCAGACGTTGGCTAGCGGAGCGCGCAAAGATGCGCATGGAGGATTCCGC
This sequence comes from Mesorhizobium shangrilense, assembly GCF_040537815.1. Taxonomy (NCBI): domain Bacteria; kingdom Pseudomonadati; phylum Pseudomonadota; class Alphaproteobacteria; order Hyphomicrobiales; family Phyllobacteriaceae; genus Mesorhizobium; species Mesorhizobium shangrilense. Next base: position 1,701,029 of record NZ_JBEWSZ010000001.1, on the reverse strand, counting down.
GATGCCAGCCAGCAAGCCGATCACCGCAAGCAAGAAGGAATTGCTTGAAATCGAAAGAGGGTTCTGGACCGGCAATTCCGCCTTCTATGCCGCCAATGCCGACACGGAATGCCTTATCGCGTTCCCGCAGATGGCGCAGGCGATGAGCAACGCGGAACTTGCCGAAACCGCCAAAAATCCAAATCGCTGGCGCAATCTCGAGATGGAGCTCAAGGGCATCGTGGAGCCTGGCAGTGATATCGTCATGTTGACCTACGAAGCCCGTGCGACGCGGGAGAATGGCGAGCCGTACACGGCCCTGGTCAGCACCGGCTACGTCCATCGCGTCAACGGCTGGAAGATGATGTTCCATTCGCAGACTCCAATGGAGATTGCTGCGAAGACCTAATCAGCTTGGCATCACGGAAAAAAGGTCGCTTCACCCTTCAGCGCGTCGGCCAGCATCTTTTCATACTTGCCGCGCGGCACATCGACCGCGCCGAAGCGTTTCAGGTGCTCGGTGGTGAACTGCGTGTCAAGCAGCGCGAAGCCGCGCGCCTTCAACCGCTCGACGAGATAGAAAAGGCAGGTTTTGGAAGCGTCGGTTTCCCTGGCGAACATGCTTTCGCCGAAGAACACACGCCCGAGCGACACGCCATAAAGGCCGCCAACCAGACGCTCCTCACGCCAGGCCTCGACCGAATGGCAATGGCCCATCCGGTGCAATTGCACATAGGCTTCGCGGATCGGCGCATTGATCCAGGTTGATCGGCGCTCCTCGCGCCTTTCGGCGCAGCCATCGATCGTGGCTTCGAAATCGAAATCGAAACGGATGTCGAACGGGTGCTTCTTGATGGTTTTCTTCAAGCTCTTTGGCGTGTGGAAACCGTCGAGCGGGATGATGCCGCGCGTCTCCGGCCGCACCCAGAATACTTCCGGGTCACCAGCACTTTCCGCCATCGGAAAGACGCCCGAGGCATATGCCTTGAGCAGGAGGTCGGTGGGGATGCGATAGCCGGGCGCGAAGGGGCGGGTCATCGCGTCCCCGCGCTATTCGCCTTTGGCCAGGTATTTTTCCAGCCAGTGGATGTCATAGTCGCCATTGGCAATATCGGCATTGCCGACGAGATCGCGAAACAGCGGCAGCGTCGTCTTGATGCCGTCAACGACGAACTCATCCAGCGCCCTTCTCAGCCGCATCATGCACTCGACGCGGTTGCGACCGTGCACGATCAGCTTGCCGATCAGGCTGTCATAGTAGGGCGGAATCTTGTAGCCGGAATAGACACCGGAATCGACGCGGATACCCAGGCCACCCGGCGTGTGGAAATGCGTGATCGTGCCGGGCGAGGGCGTGAATGTGCGCGGATCCTCGGCGTTGATGCGGCACTCGATGGCATGGCCGTTGAACTTGATGTCTTCCTGCCTGACCGAAAGGCCGCCACCGGAGGCGACGCGGATCTGCTCGTGCACGAGGTCGATGCCGGTGATCGCTTCCGTCACCGGATGCTCGACCTGCAGGCGTGTATTCATCTCGATGAAGTAGAACTCGCCGTTCTCGTACAGGAACTCGATCGTGCCGGCGCCCGAATAGCCAAGGTCGGCAATCGCCTTGGCGCAGATGCCGCCGATACGGGCGCGTTCTTCCGCATTGAGTGCGGGCGAGGGAGCTTCTTCCCAGACCTTCTGGTGGCGGCGCTGCAACGAACAGTCGCGCTCGCCGAAATGCACGCCCTGGCCAAAGCCATCGCCGAACACTTGCACTTCGATGTGGCGTGGCTTTTCGAGATATTTCTCGATGTAGACGGCGTCGTCGCCGAACGCCGCGCCTGCTTCCGTACGCGCCGTCTGCAGCGCGACTTCAAGGTCAGCTTCGGTATGCGCGACCTTCATGCCGCGCCCGCCGCCGCCGGCTGACGCCTTGATGATCACCGGATAGCCGATTTCGGCGGCGATGCGCCTGGCTTCCTTCTCCTCGGTAACCGCGCCATCGGAGCCCGGCACCACGGGGATGCCGAGACGCTTGGCCGTGCGCTTGGCCTCGATCTTGTCGCCCATGATGCGTATATGATCGCCGGATGGACCGATGAAGGTGATGTTGTGCGCGGCAAGGATATCGGCGAACTTGGCATTCTCCGACAGGAAGCCGTAGCCGGGATGCACCGCATCGGCGCCGGTGATCTCGCAGGCCGCGACGATTTGATGGATGTTGAGGTAGCTGTCGCGGGACGGCGGCGGACCAATGCAGACGCTTTCGTCGGCAAGCCTGACATGCATGGCGTCGGCGTCGGCGGTCGAATGCACCACGACGGTCTGGATGCCGAGCTCCTTGCAAGCGCGCAGCACCCTGAGAGCGATTTCGCCGCGGTTGGCGATGAGGATTTTCTGAAACATCCGGCCTGCTCTATTCGATCACGACGAGAGGCATGCCGTACTCGACCGGCTGTGCGTCCTCGAACAGGATCGCCTTGACCGTGCCGGCGCGCGGCGAGGGTATCTGGTTCATCGTCTTCATCGCTTCGATGATCAGCAGCGTCTGGCCTTCCTTGACCTGCTGGCCGATCTCGATGAACGGCTTGGCGTCCGGCGACGGTGACAGATAGGCGGTTCCGACCATCGGCGAGGGCACCGCGTTCTTCGATACGTCGACCACCGCCGGGGCAGCGGCAGCGGTCGCCACAGGCTGTGCAGGCGCATAGGATGGCTGCGGGGCAGCGATCGCGTGGACGGCAGGTGCCTGCCGCGATACCCGCACCTTGAGGTCACCCAGTTCGACCTCGATCTCGGTGAGGTTGGTGTCGTTCAGGATGCCCGCCAGATCGCGGATCAGCTGCTGGTCAACACCGGTCTTCTTTATAGACATTTTCGAGCCTTCTGTTTGTTGGTCGGTCATAGGCGTGCGGCCAGCGCTTGCAGCGCCAACGTGTAGCCCAGCGGCCCGAACCCACAGATCATGCCGACCGCAACCGGCGCGACCATGGAGACGTGGCGGAATGATTCCCGCGCATGGATGTTGGAAAGATGGACTTCAGCGACAGGCAGAGGCGCAATGGCGCGGATGGCGTCGTGAATGGCGATGGAGGTATGGCTGTAGGCGCCTGGGTTGATGACGATGCCAGCGGCCTTGTCTCCGGCTTCCTGAATCCAGTCGACGAGGTCGCCCTCATGGTTCGACTGGCGGAAATCGATTTCGAGCCCAAGCGTTGCACCCGCTTCCCTGCAGTCGTCGGCGATAGCGGCAAGCGTCTTGCCGCCATAGATCCCCGGTTCGCGCTTGCCGAGCGCGTTGAGGTTGGGGCCATTCAGGACGAAAACCGTTTTCAAAAAATGCCGACCTTTCCCGTCGCCGGCGTCAAGCCGGCGCGCCGGACCCTCTATAATGGGCATAGACGCCTGCGAAAAGAGCGCAAGTACGTTCTTTCACTGTCCACAACAGGCGGAAATGTGGCCGTGAGGAAAAATTCGCAACCAATCAGAGTGCGGCTTTCGCCGCCTCGATCTTTTCCGCCAGCACTTCCTGTCCGAGCGCCCCGAACACCACCTCGTTGCCGACCACATAGGACGGCGTTCCGGTGATGGCCAGCTTGTTGGCGAGGTCGTAGGTTTTGGAGATGGCCTCGGGGATCGTCGGGTCCTTCATCTTCTCGCGCAGCGTGGCTTCGTCGGCGCCGAGCGAAAGCGCAACCTTTATCGCCGCGGCTTCAGTGGCGCGTCCCTGGCCACCGAGCAGTGCGCTGTGGAACGCGCCGTATTTCTCCGGCATCATCAGGTGAAAGGCCATCGAGACGACGCTCGCCTTCTGTGAATCCGGCCCGAGGATCGGGAATTCCTTCAGCACGAACCGCAAGTCCGGATCGGTCTTGGTCAGCGCCTTCATGTCGTCGATAGCGCGCTTGCAGAAGCCGCAATTGTAGTCATAGAACTCTACAATGGTGACCTTGCCATTGGGATTGCCAACGACGCCGTCGAAGCTGGAATTGAAGATCTGGTCCTTGGCGCTATTGATCACGCCGAGATGAGCGATGCGCTGCTCTTCTTTCTGCTTTGCCTCGAGCGCATCCTGGACTTCGAGAAGCACTTCCGGGTTCTTCAACAGATAGTCGCGGATAATACCCTCGACCTCGGTGCGGTCGATCTTGGTGTCAGCCGCTGCTGTCTGAACGGACTGCGTGGTGCCCGCCTTTGCCATCTGAGGATTTCCAGCCACGAAACCGACAGCCAGCATGGCGAGTGCTACCGCTGCTCCGGTGGTGCCCAGCAGAACTGCCTTGTTCATGATCGTCTATCCTTTTGCCTGTTCCGGTCCAGTTTGTCGTCGCGCATCGCCGGATGGTTCACTAGATTTTGCCTGGTGGCGTGTAGTTTATGATGTCCTGTGCACGGATCCAGCCTGGCTCGCCGCGCTTGAGGGTCTTCTGCGCTCGCATCGCGAAGATTTTAGCATCCTTGTAGTTGCCGGAATAGAAATGTCCTTCGGCGGTCGCAAGTTCGGCCGCCGAGACATTGCCAAGCTCGCCATAGGCCTGCGCCAGATAACGGTATCCGTCGGCGTTTTCCTTGTCGCGGCCGAGACCATTGTTGATCTGCGCCACCGCCTTCTTCAGGGAATCAGGCGTTCCGATGGCCATAAGCGCCTGACCATAGGAGACGGGCAGCAGTCCGGACCGCGCCGAGTCGAGACTGACCGCCTTGGCATAGGCTTCCGCGGCATCCTTCGGGTTGTTTGCCTTCATCAGGATGTCGCCGCGCAACTCCTGGAAATAGGGGTTCTTCGGTTGTGCCTTGATCAGGGCGTTGGTCTTAACCAGCGCTGCCCCCAGATTGCCGTAGAGGTAGGTCGCCTGCGCATCGCCATATTGCGCCGCCAGGCTGCCCGGCATCTTGCGTACCAGCCGCGACAGGGCGGCTTGACCTTCCATATAGACGGCGATCTTGACGCGCATCATGTCGTGCCGCTGCTGCAGCGCGGGCGGGTCGATCTTGTCGACATAGGGGCTCTGCTTCACCAGCACTTCGAGGTTGGCGATACGTTCCTGCGGCATCGGATGGCTGATCCGGTAGGGATCGATCTGCGTGCCCGACAACGAGAGCGCGCTCTGGAAGCGGGCGAATGTCTTCAACATGCCCATGCCGGATTGGCCGGTGGCGTTAAGGTAGGTGATCGCCGAACGGTCGGCCGTGACTTCTTCGCCGCGCTGATAGGCCAGAATGCTCCGCTGCGCCATTTCGCCACCGCCGGCAGCCACCCCCATGCCGGCGCCGGCAAGGCCCCGGTTGTTGGTGGTCGCGCCGGCGACGATCGCGCCGGCGCCAAGCAGCGTTGCGATGATGGCCATCGTCTTGGCGCGTTCGAGCTGTTCGCGCAGCTTCAGCTGATGGCCGCCAGCGATGTGGCCGGCCTCATGGGCGATGACGCCGATGATCTCGTTTGGCGTTTCGGCCGCCATCAGCGCGCCGGTGTTGATGAACATGCGGCGCCCGGTAACGAAAGCGTTGAAGCTCCTGTCGTTGACCAGCACGATATCGATGCCGTCATTGGCAAGGCCGGCCGCCTTGAAGATCGGCCGCGCATAGTCACGCACCAGCGCCTCGATCTCGGCATCGCGAATAACCGGCACATTTTGCGCAAAGGCATTGAGCGTGCCGGCCACCGCAACGGCGGCGGCAAGCGAAAGCGTCGCGAAGACGCGCGCTGCTTTGGCGATCGCTAATTTGGGTCGGCTCAACATGACAAGTCCACTGGTAGACGAGCGGGCGAAAGATGAAAAGTCGGCACCGAAAACTTACTGAACTTGTGATCCCCATATCAATCGGGCATTTGTGCGGCGTGGCTGCCCAACTTTGCACGGGCGGCCAGTGCGGCGCATGGTCAGGATTCTCCGGCCGCGATGCCTGAATGTAATGCGAATTCCGGGTTCGCCGGACTGGCAAGGATACGAGGTCAAATGGTTGTTTCGCTTTCGCGCCGCGGCGAGGTCGAGCCGTTCCATGCCATGGATATTCTGGCCGAGGCCAACCGGCTGAAGGCCACGGGCGTGCCGGTCATATCGATGGCTGTTGGCCAACCTTCGGACCCGGCGCCGGTACTGGTACGCGCGGCAGCCGCGAAGGCGCTTGAGGATGGCAGAATCGGCTATACCGACACACTCGGTCTCACGGTCCTGCGCAAGGCAATCGCCGAGCACTACGGCGACCATTACGGGCTTGATATCTCGCCTGGCCGGGTAGCCGTCACCACCGGATCATCGGCTGCCTTCAACCTGGCATTCCTCGCCATGTTTGATCTCGGCGACCGCGTCGCCATCGCCGCTCCCGGCTATCCCGCCTATCGCAACATCATGGCCGCGCTCGGCATCGACGTTGTCGAGATCGAACTCGATGGCGCCGCTTATCTTCATGCTGATCATCTGAGGACCGCACATCACGAAAAGCCGTTGAAGGGCGTCTTGTTCGCCAGCCCGGCCAACCCGACCGGCGCGGTGATTCCAGCCGATGAATTGTCGGCGCTTGTGCAGACGGCAAATGAACTGGGCATCGCCGTGATCTCCGACGAGATCTATCACCGGCTGGCCTATGCCGCGCCCGATACGACGGCGCTCGGCCATGGCGCGGATGTGACGGTGATAAACTCCTTCTCCAAGTATTATTGCATGACAGGCTGGCGGATCGGTTGGATGGTCCTTCCCGAAGAACTGGTACGGCCGGTCGAGCGCATCGCGCAGAGCCTTTACATCTCGCCTCCGGAACTGTCGCAGATCGCGGCGATCGAAGCCTTCAAGGCGACACGCGAACTGGAGGCCGTGAAGGCACGCTACGCGGGGAATCGTGAACTGCTGATGAAACGCCTGCCGGAACTCGGCTTCGCGCTGGCGGCGCCGATGGATGGCGCGTTCTATGCTTTCTGCGACGTCACCAGGCACACCAATGACAGTATGGCTTTCGCGCGAAGAATGCTGGCGGAGGCGCATGTCGCGGCGACGCCCGGACGCGACTTCGATCCGTTGCAAGGACATAGAACCATGCGCTTCTCCTATGCCGGTAGCCATGACGACATGGTCGAGGCTATGACGCGCATCGAGCGTTGGTTGAGGTAATCCATGCCGGAACTCGAACAGGCCTTGGCCGAGGTCGCCGTTGAAATGGCGGAGCGGACCGATCGCGGCGAGGTCGCCAGCTACATTCCGCAACTCGGCAAGGTCGATCCAAGGAAGTTCGGCATTGCCGCCGTCACCAATGACGGTCGCGTGTTCATGGCCGGCGATGCCGACCAGCCCTTCTCGATCCAGAGCATCTCGAAAGTCTTTACGCTGACGCTGGCGCTCGGCAATGTCGGCGACGCACTGTGGAAGCGGGTGGGGCGCGAACCATCGGGCAATCCGTTCAATTCGATTGTCCAGCTCGAGCACGAGAACGGCATTCCCCGCAATCCGTTTATCAATGCCGGCGCCATCGTCATTTCCGACATTCTGCTCGCGGGTCACCAGCCGCGCGAGGCGATTGGCGAGATCCTGCGCTTCATCCAGTTCCTGGCCGATGACGAGACGATCATCATCGACCGCGAAGTCGCCGCGTCCGAACGCGCCACCGGTTACCGCAACTTCGCGCTCGCGAATTACATGAAATCCTTTGGCAATCTCCATCACCAGCCCGATCTGGCGTTGGGCGTCTACTTCCATCATTGCGCCATCGCCATGAGTTGCCGGCAACTGGCCATGGCCGGCCGGTTTCTCGCCAATGGGGGCAAGAACCCAGCTACTGGACATTCGGTGGTCTCGGCAGAACGCGCGCGGCGCATTGGCGCCATGATGCTGACCTGCGGCCACTATGATGGCTCCGGCGATTTTGCCTTTCGCGTCGGCATTCCCGGCAAGAGCGGTGTCGGCGGTGGCATATTGGGGATCGTGCCGGGCGTGGCTTCGCTCGCCGTATGGTCGCCCGGCCTCAACGCCAACGGCAACTCCAAGCTGGGATCGATCGCGCTGGAGAGGCTGGCGAAGATGATGAACTGGTCGATCTTCGCGCCATAGAGACGGCTGTCGACCCACAGGCCCAAATAGGAAAATCCCGCGCCATCCTTTGATGGCGCGGGATTCTTTCTGTCAAACAATCAGTGCAAGCGATTGAAAGGCTTAGAAAAAGCCTTTCCGCTGCCACCAGCCGGCGCGCTTCGGCTTCTCTTCGGTCTTTTCGGCGGCCGGTTCGTCAACCGTCGACGACACCACCGGCACCACCGGAGCGTCGACCGCCGCTGGCTTGCGGCGCGAAGCGCGGGGCGCCTTTGCAGCGGACTCCTCGGCTGGCGTTGCCGGCGTTTCTTCCACCGCCGAAGCCGCGACCTCGACCGGCGTTTCGGGTGCAGTCTCGATCACAGGCGCCGGTTCTGCCACGACTTCCGCTGCTGCCTTCTTCGGCTTGGCGGCGCGGCGCGGCTTCTTCGGCTTCTCGGTGACCGGCGCGTCATCGTTGGCCGGCGCAAGCGCCACCGGCTCTTCAACGACGGGTACGGCGACCACCGCTTCGTTTGCGACTACCTCGATTTCGGAGACGGTGTCCACGGAGACATCGCCTTCCGAAGCCTCCGCCGTTTCACCAGTGTTGGCATCGGCATCGCCTTCGCCATCTTCGCGACGGTTGCGCTTGCCGCCGCGCTTTCCGCGCCGGCGTTTCTTGCCCTGACCGTCATCCGAGGCTTCCACGGCTTCAGTGACGCCCACCTGTGCCTCGTCGTCCGATTCCGCCTGTTCGATGCTCTCATCGCTTGCGGTATCGGAAACGCCATCCGTCGGCGCCGAAATGGATTCACCTTCCATCGGTGCCCCGTGCTCGCGGTCGCGATCCTTGCCACCACGACGCCTGCGACGCTTGCGGCGCTTGCGGTCGCGGCCTTCGCCATCCTCGCCGGATCTTGGCTGCTGCGGCTGCTGCGGCTGTTGAGTGTGGCGCGGCTGCTGCTCGGCCTGCGCCGGAGCCTCGTCTTCCTCCTCCTCGATGACGATTTCGTCCTCGGGCTCCTCCGGCTCGACATAGGCCGGAAGGCTGCGCGCCTCGACGAAGCCTTCCGGCTTCTCGGCAAGCGCGCCGCGGAAGATCGCGTAGTGCTGGGCCCCGACGCTGTCATCCGCTTCGACAGTAATGGTCAAGCCAAAGCGGCTTTCGAGTTCCACCAGCGTGCCGCGCTTGTGGTTGAGAACGTAGAGTGCGGTCGCTGCCGGCGTCCGCACTGTGATGTGGCTGCGTGAATCCTTGAGCAGGAATTCCTCGATCGCCCGCACCACCATGAGGGCTACGGAAGAATCAGACCGCACATGACCCGTGCCGCCGCAATGCGGGCACGGCTTCATGGTCGATTCCAGCACGCTGGCGCGAATGCGCTGGCGCGACATCTCCATCAGGCCGAAATGCGAGATACGGCCGACCTGGATGCGGGCACGGTCGTTCTTGAGGTGATCCTTCAGCCGCTTCTCGACGGAGCGGTTGTTGCGGTTCTCCTCCATGTCGATGAAGTCGATGACGATCAGGCCGGCAAGATCGCGTAGCCGGAGCTGACGGGCGACTTCCTCGGCCGCTTCCAGATTGGTGTGAAGTGCCGTGTCCTCGATCGAGTGTTCCTTGGTGGAACGGCCCGAATTAACGTCGATGGCGACCAGCGCTTCGGTCTGATTGATGATGATGTAGCCGCCGCTTTTCAGCGTCACCTGCGGCTGCAGCATGCGGTCAAGCTGCGCCTCGATGCCGTTGCGCACGAAGATCGGCGTCGTGTCGCGGAACGGCTGAACCACCTTGGCGTGGCTCGGCATCAGCATGCGCATGAAGTCCTTGGCCTCGCGATAGCCTTCCTCGCCGGAGACGAGAATCTCGTCGATATCCTTGTTGTAGAGGTCGCGCACCGAGCGCTTGATCAGGCTGCCTTCCTCATAGACGAGGGCTGGGGCGCTGGATTGAAGCGTGAGATTGCGCACGTTCTCCCACAGCCGCATCAGATATTCATAGTCCCGCTTGATCTCGGCCTTGGTGCGGCTTTCGCCGGCCGTGCGCAGGATGACGCCCATGCCCTGCGGCACTTCGAGGTCGGCAACGACTTCCTTCAGCCGCTTGCGGTCCTGCGCATTGGTGATCTTGCGCGAAATACCGCCGCCGCGCGCCGTGTTCGGCATCAGCACCGAATAGCGGCCGGCGAGCGACAGATAAGTGGTGAGCGCCGCACCCTTGTTGCCACGCTCTTCCTTGACGACCTGCACCAGCAGGATCTGCCTGCGCTTGATCACTTCCTGGATCTTGTACTGGCGGCGCACCGGCTTGCGGCGGTTGCGTACTTCTTCCAGCGCGTCCTCGGCGCCGACCGATTCGATCTCGTGGTCGTCCGGATGCGAGGACTGAACCTCCTCCAGCATGCCGCGATCATTGTCGGTGGAGGTGGCTTCGCCGTTCTGTTCCGAATGCGGGACGGCTTCGGAGATCACATCCGTGTCGACAGCCGCCGCGATGGACGTGGTTCCGTCTCCAGACTTCTCGGTCTCACCGCGATCGGCGGCATCGTCGTCATGTGTTGATGTCTCGGACGGGGTGTCCGCATTATCGGAAGCGGCGTGGGCCTCTTCCGAAATGGCCTCCTCGCCGGCGTCGTTGTTTTCGCCGTTTTCGTTGGAATCGGTGGCGCCCGCGTCGCGCTTGTGCTCGCCGCGCTCACGACTCTTGCCGCCACGGCGGCGTCCGCGCCGGCCGCGATCGCGGCTCTGGTGGTCTTCGCCGTCGCCGTCTTCGGCTTCCTCGTCTTCGGCTTCCTGCGCTTCAGCGCGCAGCAGGGCCTGACGATCCGCGACCGGGATCTGATAATAGTCAGGATGTATTTCACTGAAGGCGAGGAACCCGTGACGGTTGCCGCCATATTCGACAAAGGCTGCCTGGAGGGAGGGTTCGACGCGCGTTACGCGGGCGAGGTAGATGTTTCCTTTGAGCTGCTTCTTGTCTTGTGATTCAAAGTCGAATTCTTCGATACGGTTACCGCGAACGACGACAACTCGTGTTTCCTCCGGGTGGGAGGCGTCTATCAGCATTTTGTTGGGCATTATTTCGTTTCCCCCCGGCAGCCGTCAGCCTCAGCTTGCGGGGCAAAGCCCGCTGCTGTGGGTCTGGTTGATTCTGGGTGCCGGATAATTGAATGTCCGCCGGCCGCCGCTTGAGCGCCATGGCGGTGCCGCCCGCTGCCACAATGGCGCGGTTTGATGCGGACCTTTCCATGATTGCGCTTGAAGCCATCGTAACCAGCAGAACCTTTTGAACCAAAGCCCGGGAAAAACCGGACCAGCTTGTTTGCTCATACAGAGCCGGCACGGGACGATCCCGGCCGTTTTCCTCACGCAAGCGATTCCCCCGCCACGGGAGCACGCCTACGAAATTCGTCGCGATCACCTGAAGCCTTTTCGCGTGAAGCGAAAGGAGCCGCCTTTCATCTGACCTGTAGCAGTAAGCTGCGGAGGAGAGCGGTTCCAGGATTGCAGTGATCCACCATCGCTTTTATGATTTGGCGGGGTGGAAGGCAACCCCGATTTCCGATGCCGGCAAAAAGCAGTTCCGTAACGGAAGCCAGGCTTCGATCATGCGTGAAAAGGCTTGGTTAACCTTCTCTGGATACCAATCGTTAATCGAGTTCGCGGCGTAACCGGCACTTCGACGATACAGACCCGGCGCATGACGCCAAACCGGGAGCGACTGGAAAGAGATGGGACTGGCTGACTTCGCAGACAAGGGTCGTCGTGTCGGAGGCTACGTCTCGCGCATTATCTTTGCCTTGGTGGTGGTGTCGTTGTGGCTGGCCTTCTCGGCTGTTTCGCAGGCGGCCGATGCACCGCTGAAAGCGACTGGATACAAGATGGCGGGCGATGCCACCAAGATGCGCATCGTCATGAATTTCGACCGGGAGCCCAATCCGAAATGGTTCCTGCTGCGCGGTCCGAACCGCCTGGTCGTCGATCTCCAGAACACGAAATTCGCTCTCGACGCCAAGGATCTGAAGGCGCGCGGCCTGGTCAAGGCTGTCCGTCTTGGTGATCTGGGTGAGGGCGTGTCGCGGTTGATCCTGACCGGCAAGGGGCCGTTTGCTGTCGACAAGCTCGATGTGCTCAAGAATGATGATGGCAGCGGCTATCGGCTGGCCATCGAAATGTCGGCGGCATCCGAGCGAGAGTTCGACGAAGCCCTGGCCAATCAGACGTTGACCACCGGCTCGACCGTGTCGGCCGACAAGGGCGAGAGGGTCGGAAAAGGCCCGACGACCACCGCGGGCCATCGCTTCACTGTCGTCATCGATCCCGGCCATGGTGGTGTCGACGGCGGCGCTGAAGGGCTTAACGGTACGATCGAAAAGAACGTCACGCTGGCCTTCGCCACCGAGTTGCGCGACAAGCTCGCCGCGACCGGTAACTACAATGTGTTCATGACACGGGACACGGACGAGTTTCTTCGGTTGGACGACCGCGTCCGCATTGCCCGTCAGCACGAAGCCGACCTGCTGATTTCGATCCATGCCGACACCATCAGCGTCAAGGGTATTCGCGGCGCCACCGTCTACACCGTATCCGACAAGGCGTCCGATCCGCAGGCGCAGGCGCTCGCCGATCGCGAGAACCTGTCGGATCAGTTCGCCGGGATGGAGATCAAGGACGACAACAAGGAGGTGACGGATATCCTGATCGACCTGATCCGTCGCGAGACCCACAGTTTTTCGATGAGTTTTGCCCACACGCTGGTCGGCCAGCTTTCGACCAGCGTCGGGCTGATCAACAACCCGCAGCGTTCCGCGGGCTTCAGGGTGTTGAAAGCGCCGGACGTTCCCTCGGTTCTGGTCGAGCTCGGATACCTGTCCAACGCAAAGGACGAAGCCCAGTTGCTGGATGCCGACTGGAGAGGCAAGGCGGCACAGAGCATAACCAATGCCGTCGCCTTGTTTGCCGCGGCGAAGGCCGAAAATAGAGCTGGAGGGTGAGATGCCCGGCGCTGCCCACAACCACAGGCAGCGTTGTACGGCGACAACACCTGTTGCTTTTATTTTCGGCATTCCGGACCGAAATTGGCGATTGCCGTATTTTGTCCACATGGTCGCGACATGGGTTTTCCATTACGGATTGGGACCGTCTGGAAAGCTTGCGCGAAAGGCGGCTTCGTTTAGGAAAATCCCGAACCAAGGACTGGAGCGGGCATGATTCGTCTTATTGGCTATTTCTTCGGCATCGGCACGACGCTGGCCCTTTTGGTCGCGGCGGGCTTGGCGCTGTATATCAGCCATCTGTCGAAGGATCTGCCTGACTACGAGGTTCTGGCCAAGTACGAGCCGCCGGTGACGACGCGCATCCACGCATCGGATGGATCGCTGATGGCCGAATACGCACGCGAGCGGCGCCTGTATCTGCCGATCCAGGCCATTCCGGATCGCGTCAAGGCAGCGTTCATGTCCGCCGAAGACAAGAATTTCTACAATCATCCCGGCATTGACATTACCGGTCTTGGCCGCGCCGTTATCGTCAACCTGCAGAATTTCGGCTCTGGCCGGCGGCAGGTTGGCGCTTCGACGATCACCCAGCAGGTGGCGAAGAACTTCCTGCTGTCGTCGGATCAGACCTATGAGCGCAAGATCAAGGAGATGATCCTGGCCTTCCGTATCGAGCAGGCCTATTCGAAGGATCGCATTCTCGAACTCTATCTCAATGAAATCTTCTTCGGCTTCGGCGCCTATGGTGTCGCGGGTGCCGCACTCACCTATTTCGACAAGTCGGTAAATGAGTTGACCGTCGCGGAGGCCGCCTATCTGGCCTCGCTGCCGAAAGGCCCCGCTAACTACAACCCCTTCAAGCATGCCGACCGTGCGCTCGAACGCCGCAATTGGGTCATCGACCAGATGGTCGCGAATGGCTATGTCGCGCATGACGAAGGCGAGAAGGCCAAGGCCTCTCCGCTTGGCGTTACGCCTCGCCGCACTGGCACATATCTGTTCGCCGGCGAGTATTTCACCGAGGAGGTGCGCCGCCAGATCATCTCGCGCTACGGCGAGAATGCGCTTTACGAAGGCGGACTTTCCGTCCGTACGACGCTTGATCCAAAGATCCAGATCATTGCCCGCAAGTCGATGCAGAACGGGTTGCTAAAATACGATACGTTGCGTGGTTATCGCGGGCCGGTGACGAAGATTGATGTTTCCAGTGACTGGGGCGTGCCGCTGGGCAACGTGAAGGGATTGGAGGACGTGCCGGAATGGTCGCTCGCCGTGGTGCTGGAGAGCTCCGCGACCGGCCTGTCCATCGGCCTTCAACCGACCCGGCAGGCCTCCGGCGAGATCGTCAAGGAACGCGTCACAGGCACGGTCAGCAAGGACGACATGGGGTTTGCCATGCGCCATGTGGTCGACGGCAAGACCGTCAAGGCCAAGTCGCCGGCGGAGGTGCTGAAGCCGGGCGACGTCATCTTCGTGCAGAAGAACGATGGCGCCGACGGTATCTACAGCCTGCGCCAGATTCCGGAAGTGGAAGGTGGCCTGATCGCCATGGATCCGCATACCGGTCGTGTGCTGGCGATGGTCGGCGGCTTCTCCTATGCTCAGTCGGAATTCAACCGCGCCACCCAGGCCATGCGTCAGCCTGGCTCGTCGTTCAAGCCGATCGTCTATTCGGCCGCGCTCGACAATGGCTATACGCCAGCTTCGGTGATCATGGATGGACCGATCACCATCCAGAGCGGCAACACGACGTGGACGCCGAAGAACTATGACGGCACGGTGGCTGGTCCGGCGACCTTGCGGTCCGGTATCGAAAAATCGCGCAACCTGATGACGGTGCGGCTCGCCAACGACATGGGCATGAAGCTTGTCGTCGAATATGCCGAACGTTTCGGCGTCTACGATCATCTGGCGCCCTATTTGCCGATGGCGCTGGGCTCCGGCGAGACGACCGTCATGCGCATGGTGTCGGCCTATTCGATCATGGCCAATGGCGGCAAATCGATCAAACCGTCGCTGATCGATCGTATCCAGGACCGTTACGGCAAGACCGTGTTCAAGCAGGACGAACGCGGCTGCGAAGGCTGCAACGCGACCGAATGGCATAACCAGCCCGAGCCGGAACTCGTCGACAATTCCGAGCAGGTGCTCGACCCGATGACTGCCTACCAGATCACCTCGATGATGGAAGGCGTGGTGCAGCGCGGTACCGGCGCCACGATCGGCGAACTCGGCCGTCATATTGCCGGCAAGACCGGAACGACCAACGACGAGAAGGACGCCTGGTTCATCGGCTACACGCCGAACCTCGTTGTCGGGCTCTACATGGGCTATGACACGCCGCGTGGCCTCGGCCATGGCGCCACCGGCGGTGGTCTCGCCGCCCCGATCTTCAAGGACTTCATGCGCGTGGCGCTCGACGGCACACCCAATGTAGACTTCCAGGTTCCCGACGGCATGAAGCTGATCGCCATCAACCACAAGACCGGCATGCGTGCGACCGCGGGCGACCCCGGCACCATCATCGAAGCCTTCAAGCCGGGTACTGGACCCGCCGACAGCTATTGGGTTATCGGCATGGGCGCCGATGGCTCCAATGCGACGGGTGGCGCGCTGTCACCCCAGGCCAATCAGGCCATCCAGGACGGCGGCGGCGGCCTTTATTGACCTGAAATGCGTTTCGATGGGCCGGCGCCAGCCGGCCCATTTCGCTTTACAGGCGCCGGTGCCATGCCTATGTATCGCGCCGATCAAGGCATCATTCTCCAACAGGACAGAACAGCAGCCCATGCGCGCGGAAACGCAGAATATTGTCGACGAAATCAGGCAGGCGATAACCCTGCTGAGGAGGCATCTTTGACTGGGATCAGGCCATAAAGCGGCTTGAATACCTCAATGTCCGTGCCGAGGATGCTAGCCTCTGGAACGAGCCGCAGGAGGCGCAGAAGCTGATGCGCGAACGCCAGGGCCTCGAAGATGGCATCGCGGCGGTCAAGGGCTTCACCCAGGCGCTGGAAGACAATATCGGCCTGATCGAGCTTGGCGAGGAAGAAGGCGACGAGGGTATCGTAGCGGAGGCGGAAGCCGCGATCCGTTCGATGCGTGGCGAAGCAAAAGCCCGCCAGATCGAGACCCTGCTGTCGGGCGAGGCCGACGCCAACGATACCTATCTCGAAGTCCACGCCGGCGCCGGCGGCACGGAGAGCCAGGACTGGGCCTCGATGCTGCTGCGTATGTACACGCGCTGGGCCGAGCGCCGCCGCTTCAAGGTCGAGGTGCTGGAAGTGCATGACGGCGAAGAAGCCGGGATCAAGTCCGCCACGCTGCTGATCAAGGGCCACAATGCCTACGGCTGGCTGAAGACCGAGTCCGGTGTCCATCGTCTTGTGCGCATTTCGCCCTATGACAGCAATGCGCGCCGGCACACGTCCTTCGCCAGCATCTGGGTCTATCCGGTCATCGACGACACGATCGAAATCGATGTGTCCGAATCGGACGTGCGCATCGATACCTATCGTTCGTCAGGCTCCGGCGGCCAGCACGTCAACACCACCGATTCGGCCGTTCGCATAACCCATCTTGCCACCGGCATCGCGGTGGCTTGCCAGGCTGAGCGCTCGCAGCACAAGAACAAGGCCAAGGCCTGGGAAATGCTGCGCTCTCGGCTCTACGAAGAAGAGCTGAAGAAGCGCGAGGCGGTGGCGAATGCCACGGAGGCGTCGAAGAGCGATATCGGCTGGGGCCACCAGATACGGTCCTACGTTTTGCAACCCTATCAGCTGGTGAAGGATCTGCGGACGGGCGTCGAGA
Organism: Mesorhizobium shangrilense; assembly: GCF_040537815.1. NCBI lineage: Bacteria > Pseudomonadati > Pseudomonadota > Alphaproteobacteria > Hyphomicrobiales > Phyllobacteriaceae > Mesorhizobium > Mesorhizobium shangrilense. The sequence goes on along the minus strand of NZ_JBEWSZ010000001.1, from coordinate 1,684,255 downwards.
GCACCAGCCCATCGAGCGTGCTCGACGGCGACCTCGATGACTTCATGGAAGCCTCGTTGTCGCAGCGCATCGAGGGCGGCGCCGGCGAAGCCGTGGCCGATCTGGACTAGGGACTGTCAAGCTCAGGGGGCTTGGCTTGAGCTGAGCCCCCATGCACCCTCTCAAGCCGAGCTTCGGGGAGGATCAGCCGGTGGCGAAGCTGCAAACAACAACCGGCCGCAAGCTTGCCGGCAAATGCCTGTGCGGCGCGGTCCGCTACGCAGTGGCTGACGAGTTCGTCTATGCCGCCAATTGCCATTGCTCGAATCGCCGGCGCTCGACCGGTTCGGCCTTCAAGCCATTTGCCGGCATCGAACGCGCCAAGCTCGACCTCACCGATGGCGGTCGCGATCTCATGATCTTTGGCGACGAAAGCGCCAACCACGATACCCACTGCAAGCTGTGCGGATCGCTGCTCTATTCGGTTGTGCGTGAGGGTGCTTTCGCTCACGTTACCATGGGAACGCTCGTCGACGGTCCGACAATCCGGCCGACCATGCACATCTTTGTCGGCTCCAAGGCGCCGTGGTTCACAATCACCGACGATCTCCCTCAGTTTGAAGAACACGCAACATAGGCTGATCCATTCACAGGCAAGCGTGGTGACCGCGATCTCTTGCGTCGACTCATCAATCGGCTCACCATGCGGGTGAGGGCAAAAGCATTTATGGCCGGGCGCGGCATATCTGCGAGCTGACGATCTGGCCACTGGGAAGACACGTTCCGGGAACGGGCAAGCGAAACGCTTGAAACTCGTTTGAAAGGAACGTGTCATGTCTGCTGCCACAATTCGACCGGCCAAAGCCGTTCAACCGGCTGGCCGACGCCTGTTTTTCCTGCTCGCAATGGGCGCGATCGCACTGCTCACGCCAACTGCCTCCGCGCATGACGCAAAGCCAACCGCCGCGATGCCACAAGGCTGGAGTTATCCGTTCGCCTGCTGTGCGAACTACGATTGCCACGAAGTGCCGCAGACATCGATCAGCGAGCGCCCCGACGGCTATGTCATCAAGGATACGGGAGAGGTGGTTGCCTACAGTGACAAGCGGGTCAAGAATTCGCCCGACGGCGAATTTCACTGGTGTGCGCATCAAGCCGGGCTTGATGCCGGCAAGACCATCTGCCTGTTCGTGCCGCCGTCTTCCTTCTAAGGCATGTTGCCCAAAAGTGACCTCGGCTTTGGGAGAACGACATGCATGAAAACAAAAGATCTAAAGCGCGTCGCATGAATCCGTTTCGACGCGACGCGCCTTAGACGAGGCGCGCTACCGGCTTGCAGTGCGCCCACTGAGCGTAATGGACGCCCTGACCGGGCATGAACCTATGGGTTTTGGATCATGCGCGAACGCGGTGAGCGAACAGAGTTTGCTGACAGACAGTTGTCAGGAGCACCTCTTTATGTTGCCCTTGCCCACCGGCGGCGGGCAATTGTGAGGAACCCGATCATGATCATCAAGGCAAGTTGCCACTGCAGGGCGACCACATTCGAGGTTTCGCAAGCGCCGCAGACCGTCACGCAATGCACATGCTCCTTCTGTTCGAAGCGCGGCTCCTTGTGGGCCTACTACACGCCGTCGCAGTTCAAGCTCACCAGCCCGCCCAAGAATGTCTCCTTCTATCAATGGGGTTCGAGAGCCGTAAAACACGGTTTTTGCGCCACCTGCGGCTGCGGCACCTTCACCGAAACACCGGACTGGTCGACAGGAGAGGCGGATTTTGACAATCCGAAGATCAGCGTGAATTCGCGCCTGCTGGACGATTTCGATCTCGACAAGGTCGAAGTCGTCGTCATCGACGGCAGGAATCTCTGGTAGCCGCTTCAGACGGATTGACGTCGATCGGGCCGCAAATGGATTTCCGGTCGGGGAAGCCACGGCTGTTGCTTTTCCCGTTCCGTTTTTCGCCGTATTTCATGTTACAAGGCGTTGGAAGGGCTGATTTGGCGCGTCGCAAGCGACCGCGTTTTGAGAGGGACGATCCTATGAAAAAGACTGTGCTCGCCGTTGTGGCGACGGCTGTACTTGTGAGCGCTTGCACCACCACCGACCCGTACACCGGAGATCAGAAGATCTCCAACACCGCTGCCGGCGCCGGCCTTGGCGCGCTAGCGGGTGCGAGCCTTGGCCTGCTCGCTGGCGGCAATGATCGCCGTAATGCGCTGATTGGCGCGGGCATCGGCGCGCTCGCCGGCGGCGCCATCGGCGCCACCATGGACCAGAACGAAGCCGAACTGCGCAGGCAACTTCAGGGCACTGGCGTCAGCGTCACCCGCAGTGGCGACCAGATCATCCTGAACATGCCGTCCGACATTACCTTCAACGTCGACCAAGACGCTGTGAAGCCGGGCTTCTATCAGACGCTGAACTCCGTCGCCCTGGTTTTGAAGAAGTTCCGCCAGACCACCGTTGACGTTTTCGGCCATACGGATTCGACCGGTGGCGACCAGCATAATTTCGACCTGTCGCAGCGCCGCGCCTTGGCGGTCGCCAACTATCTGTCCGGTCAGGGCGTCGATCAGCGCCGCTTCGCTGTCACCGGCTTTGGCAAGACTCGCCCGGTTGCGTCCAATGCCACCGCCGAAGGCCGCGCGCAGAATCGCCGCGTCGAGATCCAGCTGTCGCCGCTTACCTGAGCAGGGCGGCATCCAATACAAAACGGCCCCGAGAGGGGCCGTTTTCGTTTGGCTGCTGAAAACCTGACCGCGCTCAGACCTTGGCGACAATCCGCATGAAGGCTGGCATGTCGTCGCCGAAGCCGACAGTGCCGTCATTGTCTTCCTGACGGTGGCGGGCAGGGCGGTTGTTGTCACGCTGCGGCCTGGTGTCGCCACGCTCCGGCGCGCGTTGTTCGTTACGATCCGACGAAACCTTCCGTTCGGTATTCTCCGAGCGGATCGATTCCTTGCGCGCGCGCCGCTCGCCGATGTCCGCGACGGCGGCTTCGGCGACGACCGGTTGCTCGTCACGGACAGCCTCCGGGGCCACCTCTTCGCTGCGCTTGGCGTGACGGTCGCGTGGCTTGCGTTCGCCTCTGTCCTTGCTGTCGTCCTTTCGGCCGGCGCGACGCGGCGCGCCTTTGCCACGACGCGGGGCTTCATCTTCGCCCTCGCTTGCCACCACCGTGGACAAGTCGCCGTCATGCCACTCGATCTTGGTGCCGATCAGCCGCTCGATGGCGTCGATGTATTTCGTGTCCGACTTGGTCGCGATGGTGAAGGACTTGCCCGAACGTCCGGCTCGGCCTGTGCGGCCGATGCGGTGGACGTAATCCTCGGCATGGATCGGCACGTCGTAGTTGAAGACATGGCTGACGTCTGGGATGTCGAGGCCGCGCGCGGCGACGTCCGAGGCAACCAGATAGCGAAGCTTGCCGTCGCGGAAATTGGCCAGCATCTGCATGCGCGCGCGCTGGTCCATGTCCCCATGCAGCGCGCCCGCGTCGAAATCATATTTCAGCAGCGAGCGGAACAGTTCCGACACTTCGATCTTGCGGTTGCAGAAGATGATCGCATTCTTCAGTTCCGCGTCTTCCGCCCTGATCAGGTTGCGCAGCGTCTCGCGCTTGTCCCAAGGCTTCGAACCGGATTTGACCAGCCGTTGTGTAATATTGGTGGCGGCGGACGCGGCTTTCGAAACCTCGACGCGCACCGGCGCGTGCAGGAATTTCTCGGTGAGCTTTGTGATTTCCGGCGGCATCGTCGCCGAGAAGAACAAGGTCTGCCTTGTGAACGGGATCATCTCGCAGATGCGCTCGATATCGGGAATGAAGCCCATGTCGAGCATGCGGTCGGCTTCGTCGATGACAAGGATCTCGACGCCGTTGAGCAAGAGCTTGCCGCGTTCGCGGTGGTCAAGCAGGCGACCGGGCGTCGCGATCAGCACGTCGGCACCGCGCTCCAGCTTCTTGTCCTGCTCGTCGAAGGACACGCCGCCGATCAGCAGGGCGATGTTGAGCTTATGGTTCTTGCCGTATTTGACGAAGTTCTCTTCGACCTGGGCGGCAAGCTCGCGCGTCGGCTCGAGGATCAGCGTGCGCGGCATGCGTGCGCGGGCACGGCCCTTTTCCAGCCGGGTGAGCATCGGCAGCACGAACGAGGCTGTCTTGCCGGTTCCGGTCTGGGCGATGCCCAGCACATCCTTGCCGAGCAGCGCATGCGGTATGGCGCCAGCCTGGATCGGCGTCGGCTCGGTGTAGCCGGCATCGGTGACTGCGGAAAGGACCTTCGGCGATAGGCCGAGGTCTGCGAAGGTCAACGCTTCTTGAGCGGTCGTGGTGTCTGAGGACAAGTGTTGTTGTCTTTGGCTGGTTCGGGGAAGCGCAACGGCATCCGTCGCGGCAAGCGCCACGCGCCTGCAAGATTGGTATTGCGAATAGGCGCAAGCCCGCGATTTGTCAACAGAAACGGGCAGGATTGGCACGATTGTGAAATCGTAACCTTAATCGCAATGCATAACACATATGCCTTTCGCTATGCCGGCTCAATAGCGGAACTGCTCGGCAAGAATGCGCTCGTTCCACGAATGGTTGGGGTCGAACAGCAGCGTAGCCGTCGCCATAGGCGATTCCCGCACCGTTACCGAGGTCACGGCCTTGACCTCCGTGTGATCGGCGGCGGCATTTACCGGCCGCTTTTCCGGCTCCAGAATGTCAAAGCGCACGGTCGCCTTGTTGGAAAGCAAGGCACCACGCCAACGGCGCGGACGAAACGGGCTGACCGGGGTGAGTGCCAGCAATGGCGCATCGAGCGGCAGGATCGGCCCGTGCGCCGAAAGGTTGTAGGCAGTGGAGCCGGCGGGCGTCGCGATCATGACGCCGTCGCAGCTCAGCTCCTCAAGCCGCACCTGCTCGTCCACCGTGATGCGGATCTTTGCCGTCTGGTATGATTGGCGCCACAGCGCGACCTCGTTGATCGCCAGCGCCGAGATCGTTTCGCCCTCGGATGTCACCGCCAGCATCTCCAATGGACGGATCGTTTCGGCGACGGCGGCCGCGATACGCTCCGCCAAGCCGCCGCTGCGATATTCGTTCATGAGGAAGCCGATGGTGCCACGGTTCATGCCGTAGACCTTCTTGTCAGTGCCCATCGTGTCGCGCAAGGTCTGCAACAGAAAGCCGTCGCCTCCCAACGCGACGATGACGCCGGCCTCCTCGACGGACGTCTCGCCGTAGCGCGCCGACAGGCTTTCCCGCGCTGCCTTGGCATCGGCTGTATCGGACGAGACGAAGGCGAAACGGCTGGCGGCTTTGCTCATGGCTCCCGGATGGCGACCGGTTGCCTGGGTCGCGCCAGCGCCGGGTTAACATGGGCGAGGCACGTCTGCAAAGGGAGACGCTGTCCTGTGACGCACGGTAAAGACGCCGGCGGATGATGGACTTGCCGCTCGCGCTTCATGTCGCTGCATTAGCGAATGTGATGACTGTGATGGTTAAGGTGGAGCTTAAGCACTCGTAAAGCCGCATCGATCATGTTAGCCGATAGTGGATGGGTAGCGTGGGGCCTAGCCAGTCGAGGCCGATCTATTGCCGGTGACACGTCTGATCATCGTTTTCCTGATGTTGGGAAGCTTTGCGCTCGTCTTTTCGGCGCTGGTGCGCCAGTCTGAACAGATGAGCTTCAGGCCTCAGCCAACTGCCTCGCGCTGCGGCGACGCAGTTGGGACGCCATGCCCGCAACGGGCACTGTAAGCTGGCAAAATACAACTGATCACCATGGGGATGCAGGCCGGCCGCGCCGGATCAAGGGTTTTGATCGAGCCGCTAGCGCGCCATGCCGACGTTGTCCGGTCCAGCGGGCCATGCTCGGCAAAATCCGACTTGCGCATTGCAATCACAGTGCGTCCCGGCGTAGATGAACTCACTTTGCAGACAGAATTCATGGCGGGCGAAACGCCTATCTTGCGTTCAAAAGGCATCGGCTCGCGTTGAATGGCCGATATCGAGAGGAAGGCTTCTATGCGCAGCGTGTTGATTTCGGGTGGCTGCGGGTTCCTCGGCTCACATTTGATCGACCGCCTGTTGCTGAGGACCGATCTGGAAAGACTGGTTGTCGTCGACAATCTCTGGACCGGATTGCTGCGGAATATCGCGCATATCGATGATCCTCGCCTTGGCCTGGAAATTCAGGACGCCGAAAGCTTCGTGTCGCGGCATCGCTTCGACGAGATCATACATCTGGCATCGCCAGCGTCGCCCGTGTGGTACATGCGTGAACCGGCACGCACCATCAGGGCCAACATTGGCGGGGCGCTCAATCTTTTGTCTGCGCTCAAGCCAGGCGGCCGTTTTTGCTTTGCTTCAACCTCGGAGGTCTACGGCGATCCCCTGGTCTCTCCACAACCCGAGAGCTACAGGGGCTCCGTGGATTGCACCGGCCCCAGGTCGTCATATGATGAAAGCAAGCGCTGCACGGAAGCGCTGCTGTTCGAACAGCAGCGCGTCAGCGACCTCGACATTCGTGTCGTGCGGCTGTTCAACACATATGGGCCGCGCACCCGCATCGACGACGGTCGCGCCGTATCGAATTTCATCTGCCAGGCGCTGACAACCGGGATCGTGACTGTCCACGGCAATGGCTCGCAATCGCGCAGCTGGGGTTATGTGGACGACATTGTCACAGGACTGGAGCGGTTCTTCTGGCGCGACCCCATTGATCATCGGGGGCCGCTCAACATCGGCAACAATTGCGAGATTTCAGTCCTGGAGATTGCGGAGTTCGTTTGCTCGCTCGTTCCAGGCAGCCGCATCGAGCACCATCCGCCGTTTCCGCAGGACCCGACCAACCGCTGCCCGGACCTGACTTCGGCCGAGCGGGTCCTTCCGGGTTGGGAAGCGAAAACAGGCTATCGGGATGGCATCAGGCTGACCCTCGAATGGTTTCGAGAGCAGATCGCAACCACGGCGTCCGCTCCAGGGGGTTACGCCAAGGGCGCTGTAGCGCTTTGAGTTTAAGCTTTGATCAGAGCAGGCTTTGTCAGGTCGCTCGGGAAAGAGAAGCCTGGCTCCCCTCGAAGTAAGGTTCGAATACGGTCTCGAAGGCCTTGAGGGCGGCGCCTATGGCCTGATGCATGTCCAGGTACCGATAGGTCCCCAGCCGCCCACCGAGATGAAGGTTCCGTTCCTGGCTGGCACGTGCCAGATAATTTCGGTAGATCGCCTGGTCGTTGTGCGTATCTATTGGATAGTATGGCTCGTCAGCACGGCGCGCAAAACGTGAGTATTCCCTGCCGATGAGTGTCTTGTCGACATGGTGCGGTCGCTCCGGGTTGAAATGGCGAAACTCGGTCACCCGTGTATAAGGCACGGCTTCCTCGGCATAGTTCATGATTGCCGTGCCCTGATAGTCCGGGATGTCCATGACCTCGAGTTCGATATCGATGGTCCGCCACCCGAGATCTCTCTCCGAGTAGTCGAAATAGCGGTCGACCGGACTGGTGTAGACCACCGGCAGGTCCTTTGGCAGCAGGTTCTTGATGTCGAAGAAGTCGACGCCGAGCTTCATCTCGATGAGCTCGTGGCTGAGCATCTTTTCGAAGACAGCCGTATAGCCGTTGAGCGGCTGGCCCTGGAAGCGATCGTTGAAGTAGCCATCCTCGAAAGTGTAGCGAACGGGCAGGCGTTCAATGATCCGCGCAGGCAGTTCATGCGGATCGGTCTGCCACTGCTTGGCGGAATAGCCCTTGATGAAGGCTTCGTATAACGGGCGCCCCACCAGAGAGATCGCCTTCTCTTCGAGATTGGCGGGTGGTCGCTCGCCAAGTTCCGACGCCTGTTCGGCAATCATGGTGCGAGCTTCGTCGGGGCTCAATTGACGTCCGAAGAACTGGCAGATCGTGGCCAGGTTGATCGGCAATGAGTAGGTTTTGCCGCCAAAAGTCGAAAAGCCGCGATGGCGGTAAGAGTTGAACCCGGTGAACCGGTGGAGGTAGTCCCAGACCGCTGCGTTCGAAGTGTGGGAGATATGAGGCCCATAGCGGTGTATTTCGACGCCCGTCACGGGGTCGAGTTCGGTGTACGCGTTGCCACCGATATGAGGGCGACGGTCGATCACCAGCACCCGCCGTCCGAGCTTCGTGGCGATGCGCTCAGCCAGCGTTGCGCCGTAGAATCCCGCGCCGACGATCAGGACTTCGGCACCCCTCAGCATGTTGTTGCCCATTGCTGAATCCGCGGCGGCCATGCCGATCCTTCAAGGAATCGAATGATAGCGGTTGGAATTCCCCGAAGCCATATTGCGACTTCAGTTTGTGACATTTCACGCCGGGGGACGTGATGGAACCGGGAAAGGCTGGCTGCACTCACTATGCGTCGTTGCTTCCGGTCGATGTCCCGCCCTGCAACAGACCCGCTTTTCAAAACGGCCGGTTGTTCGCTACGTGACAGGTCGACGCTATGGGGTCTTCAGCAGATGGCAGCCGGCTTGCCGCTTCTGCGCCAGATATTCATCGACAAGCTGGCGGTAGCGCACCTTGCCGAAGCTCGGAAAATGGCCGCCATGCACGACCGAGACATCGAGGTCGCGCATGCGCAGCAATGTTGCGATGTAGTCGTCGATGTCAGAGTGATAGACATCGTCGATCAGAGGGCCGTCGTAGATGATGTCGCCGGAAAGCAGGATGCCGGTTTTCTTCTCGTGGAGCGCGATGCCGCCCGGCGAATGGCCGGGTGTATGGATGACCTCGAAGGCACGATCGCCGAGATCGACGACATCGCCATGCGCGAGCATCCGGCCGGCGGGTGCGGGCCGGATGCTGTAGCGCGCCGTGTCCCATCCTTGCGGCGTGCCGTCGAACATCTCGTCGGTCGCGTAGGTGCCGGCGGCCGTCCATTCGTTGCGCGGGTCGGCTAGGATTTCTGCCTCGGCCGAGTGTACGCATCGATCCGGAAATTCATGGTGGCAGCCGATATGGTCGAAATGCGTGTGGCTGGCGACGCAGGTGAGTTTTCGCTCCGTCACCAACTGCACGTGGCGCTTGAGGCTGAAATGGCCGAGGCCGGTATCGAACAGAAGATCACGATCGCGGCCACGTACATGCCACATGTTGCAGCGGAAGAACGGCTTGATCCATGGCTCGTGGATCAGCGTGATGCCGTCGCTCATGCGGATGGTCTCGTACCAATTGGGAGCGTCGATGACCGGAAGCGTGCCCATGGTTCAATCCGCCAGAAGGATGATGTCGCCAGCGTTGCACGAAACCGCAACGGTGTCGCCCGCCTGGACGGTCGCCGCGGCCGAGGCCTTGGCGATGAAGTGCAGCGCTGGGTCCTTGGTGGACATCGCCAGCACGCGCTTGAAGCTGCCCTGAAAGACCACGTCATTCACCTTGGCCCCCCCCAGCGCGACAGTGCCTGCCGTGGCACCGAAGACAAGATGCTCCGGCCGGATAGCCAGGGCGACCGCGGTGCCAGCCCGCAACGTGCCGGGCAGTGAAACCGGCCCAGCCTGCGTTGCGATGGTGATGATCCCATTCGCTACCTCTGTTACCTTCCCGGCGAGGATGGTGCTTTCACCCATGAAGGTCGCCGAAAAGCGGGTTGCCGGCCGTGCGTAGACGCGCTCGGGCGGCCCTTCGTCCTCGATGCGCCCGTCATTCATCACCACGCAATGGTCGGCCAGCGCCATGGCCTCTTCCTGGTCGTGGGTGACGTGGATGAAGGCGGTGCCGACGCGCTTCTGGATCGCTTTCAGTTCGTCCTGCATCTGCCGGCGCAGTTTCAGGTCGAGCGCGCCGAGCGGTTCGTCGAGCAGCAGCACCGCCGGCTCGACGACAAGAGCGCGCGCCAGCGCCACGCGCTGCCGCTGGCCGCCGGAGAGTTGGTGCGGCTTCTTGTCGAAGGCCGCCGCCAATCCAACCAGCGCCAGCGCCTCACGCGCACGTGCGGCGCGCGAGGTGCCATCGACGCCCCGCATGCGCAGGCCAAAGCCGACATTGCCGCCGACGCTCATATGCGGGAACAGCGCATAGTCCTGGAACACGGTCGTCGTCGGTCGCTTGGCTGGTGGCACCGAAGTGCAGTCCTCACCGCGGATGAACACCTTGCCTTCACTAGGGCTTACGAAGCCGCCGAGGATCGACAGCAGCGTCGTCTTGCCGGAGCCGGATGGCCCGAGCAGGATGGTGTAGCTGCCGGGTTCGATGGCGAGCGAGACATTTTTCAGCGCCGCATGCTGGCCGAAACGATGCGAGACATCGCGGATATCGACAAGGGGGGCGCTCATGCCGTCTTTCTCCGCAAAAGTGTCAGCTCGAACAGCACCACCAGCACGATGGAGACGGCAAAGACCAGCGAGCCGACGGCGTTGGTCTTGGGATTGAGGCCGGAGCGCAGCAGATTCCAAATTTCCACCGGCAGCGTTGTGTCGAAGCGCGTGAGCAGGAAGGAGATCACGAACTCGTCCCAGGAGAATGTCATCGACAGGAAGACGCCGGCGAAGATGGCGGGCGCCATGACAGGCACGGTGATCAGCAGCAGCACTTTCCATTCCGGTGCACCGAGGTCGCGCGCGGCGCGCTCGATGTTGATCTGGTGATCGCCCATCTGGCTGTAGATGATGGCGAAGCACAGCGGCAGGTTGATCACCACGTGGCCGATTCCGGCCGAAACCAGCGACTTCGGCACGCCGGCCCAGTTGAACAGCACCAGCAGTCCCATGCCGATGATGAGGTAGCTGACCGTCAGCGGCAGTGTGATCAATCCACGTAGCAGGCCGGAGCCGGGCAGGACGAAACGCGCGAAACCCCAGGCGGACAGGAAGCCGAGCGTGACGGAGGCAAATGACGAGATGGACGCCACCAGCAATGAGTTGACCAGCGCCGAGGTCAGACGCGTGTCGGACAGAACGGCGTCGTACCAGCGCAGCGACGGGCCGGTGAAAGGTGGGATCGGAAATGACGTCGCCTGCAGCGAGAACAGCACCAGCACGACCACCGGCAGAAAGATGAAGCCGTAGATTGCAAGGGCGTAGAGCCAGGAAGCGAAGCGGATGAGGGCGCGCATGGTCAGGCCCGCTCGATCTTGAGCCAGCGGGCGCATGCCAGATAGGCGACGGTGACGACCGCCATCAGGATGATCGCCAGCGCCGAGGCCAGCGGAAAGTCGCCGCGTCGGCCGATCTGCATCATCACCAGCTGCGGCATCAGAAGCTCGTTGTTGCCGCCGAGAATCTGCGGCGTGATGTAGTCACCGATGCACAGAACGAAGGTGAGGAACGCGCCGACCATGATGCCGGGCAAGGTCAGCGGCAGGACGACATGCAGGAAGGTACGCACCGGTCCGGCGCCGAGATCGGCGGCCGCCTTGCGGTAGCTCGGGCTGAGCTGCTTGAGGTTGGCGAAAATGGTCAGCGTCAAGAGCATGACGAAGAAATGCACGAAGCCGGTGACGGTGGCGAAGCGTGTATTGGCGAGCTGCAGCGGCTCGGTGATCAGGGCGGAACCGGTGAGCGCGCGGTTGATGACGCCGTTCTGCGCCAGCACCAGCAGCCAGGAATAGGAACGCACGACGTAAGAAGTCCAGAACGGCAGCACGGCCAGCATCAGCGCCAGCCGCTGCCAGCGTTCCGGCACCTGTTCGGCGAGGATCCAGGCGAAGGGATAGGCGAGCAGAACCGAGACCACGGTGACGATCGCTGTCACCTGCAGCGAGTTCACCATCGCCTGCCAGTAGGAGGGGTTGGTGAAGAACTGGCTGTAATTGGACAGGGTGAAGCTGCCGCCCTCATGCACTGTCAGGCTGGAGAGCCCCATGGCGATGAAAGGCAGGACGAAGAACAGCAGCGTCCAGCCAAGCGCCGGTGTGACCAGCGCCCAGGGCAGGGCACGCCCGTTGTTTCCAGCCGAGCTCATGAACTGCAATCGCTCACTTCGCCTGCAGCATTTCGGTCCACATGTCCTGCATCTTCTTGTCGAGATCGGCGTTCGGCGCCGGATAGGCCTGGGCGCGGGCGAGGAATTCCGGCTGCTCGTCGAAGCGCAGGACCTTCTTCTGGTCGTCGGTCAGCGCCGCCTTGGTGTTGGACGGCATGCCCCAGTAGCAGGAAGAGGTGGCAAGGCGCGCCTGGCCTTCCGGGCTCATGATATACTGGATGAATTTCAGCGCCATGTCCTTGTTCTTGGAATCCTTGAACATGGCCAGCGACTGCGACCACAGCACAGCACCTTCCTTCGGGATGGAGAAGTCCAGCGCCGGGTTTTCCTTGGCCAGTCCCGCCGTCACCCATTCGCCACCGCCGACCAGTATGTCGACCTCGCCGGTGGCCAGCGCCGTCTGGCTGGCGGTCACTTCGCCGACCAGCTTGGCATTGGCCTTCATCTTGAGAAGTTCGGCCTTGAGGGCGGGCAGGTCGGCTTCGGTCAGGTCCGCCGTCTTCTTGCCGATGGCAAGTGCGGCCATGCCGATGACCGGCAGATAGTAGTCGTAGATGGCGACCTTGCCCTTGTATTTGTCTGATGTCAGCGATGCCAGCGACTGCATGTCGGCCGGATCGACCTTGGTCTTGTTGTAGCCGATCGTGTTGTAGCCGAATTTTTCGGTGATGCCGTAGCGCTTGCCGCCGACGACGGTGGAACCGTCCATCTTCACCTGTGGAAACATGTCGGCCAGCGGCAGCTTGTCTTCCGGCAGCGGCTCGAACAGGCCCTTTTCGACACCGCGCGGAACATCGATGCTGTCGATCACCATCACGTCCCAATCGCCGGGCTGCGACTGTTCGACGATGGCGAGGCCGGCGCCGGTTCCCTCGAATTCCTTGACGTTGACCTTGACGTTGTTGGCCTGCTCGAAGGGCTGCAGCAGCGCCGGGTCGGAATGATCGCACCAGATCAACGCGTTGAGATCGGCGGCCTGGGCAATGCCGCCGGCCGCCAACAGAAGTGCCGTGGCGGCGCAGGCAGTGCGCAACCGGCTCTTCAGGATGGAGAGCGGATTCATGGATGCGGATTTCATGGACATCGAGTGTTCTCCCTTGCCTTTGTGGCTTCTGGCAAAAAATTGAACCAATTCTAAAATTGAGTCAATTCTGTTTTTGTGGCAAGAGGCTGATATGAGCGGATTGCGGGCAAGGCAAAAGGCGGATCGGCACAGGCGCATCATCGAGGCGGCGGCGGCGCTTTTCCGCGATGCCGGCTATGAAGGCGCCAAGATCGAGGCGATCGCGACGCAGGCCGAGGTCTCGATCGGTACGATCTACAACTACTATCAAAACAAGGGTGACATCCTCGGCGCCATCGTCTCGCTGGAAGTCAACGAGGTGCTCAACGCCGGGCGCGGGGTGGTCGCCAACCCGCCGGCCAATGTCGGCGATGCCCTGGATACGCTGGTCGGCATCTACATCGAACACTCCTTGCACTATCTCAGCAAGGAGATGTGGCGGCAGGCGATGGCGATCTCGACGCAGCTGCCCGACAGCCCCTTCGGCCAGGCCTACACCGCGCTCGACCGGTCGCTGACCGAACAGATCAGCGCGCTGATCGCCCGGCTGCAGGCGCTCGGCCTGGTCCGGCAGGATATCGACGGCCAGGCTCTGGGTGAGTTGATCTTCAACAACATGAACATGATGTTCATCGAGTTCGTGAAGCGTGATGAGGCAAGGATCCCGGAATTGCGGCTTGCGATACGCAGGCAGAACCGGATTCTGGTTGCTGCGATTGCGGTGTGAGGACCGGGACTCCGGATGCGGCGTGCAACTGTTCCGCACGATTTGCCGCCGGAACCGACGCGAACATCCAGTGACAGGTGTGCGCTGAAAAGATATTGACTGTATAGTTAGTCATGTTATCCCTATGCCTGTCGATCGGGTTGGACAGCCGGCTTGCCGGTGAATGTCCGCTTAGAAGCGCGAGGGGAATATCTTGGTAGTCATCCGGACTGCCGTTGCGGCGAAAGGCGTCGCCGCCTGCCTTTTCTTCAGCAGGAAACGGACCCTGGGCTGCATTGCCGTCGGGTCCCAACAATGGGAGCAAGTAAGCATGAACTGGAAACTGACCGCGACGGCCGTCGCGCTGTCGCTGCTGTGCGCGGGTACTGCCCGTGCCGAGGGCGAACTCAACATCTACAATTGGGGCAACTACACCAACCCCGATCTCATCAAGAAGTTCGAGGAGATCTACAAGGTCAAGGTCACCGTTACCGACTATGACTCCAACGACACGGCGCTCGCCAAGGTCCGCCAAGGCGCGTCCGGTTATGACATCGTGGTACCGTCGGCCAGCGTTATGCCGGTCTGGATCAGCGAGGGTTTATTGTTGGAGACTGATCCCAACAAGATGGACAACTTCAAGAACGTCGATCCGAGATGGGTTGACGTGCCGTTCGACCCGGGCCGCAAATACACTGTTCCGTGGCAATGGGGTACGACTGGCGTGTCGGTCAACAAGTCGGTCTATTCCGGCGATATCAACACGTCCGCGATCTTCCTTGATCCGCCGCCAGAGCTCGTCGGCAAGATCAACGTCGTCCCAGAAATGGGGGACATCATGTTCCTGGCCATCGCCTACGAAGGTGGCAAATACTGCACCGACGATATGCAGGTGCTGAAGAAGGTCCACGACAAGCTGGTCGAGGCGAAGGGAAAATGGCTTTCCCTCGACTATGCGGCCGTCGACGGCCTGGGCAGGGGTGACATCGCCGCCGGTGTGAACTGGAACGGCATTTCCCTTCGGCAGCGGCTGCAGAATCCCAAGATTGTCTACGGATATCCGAAGGAAGGTTTTCCGATCTGGATGGACAATGTCGCTGTCCTGAAGGACGCCAAGAATGTCGAGAATGCCAAGCTCTTCCAGAACTTCATCATGGACCCGCAGAACGCCGCGTTGATCTCGGCCTTCGCGCACTACGCCAATGGCATCAAGGGGTCGGAAGCCTTCATGCCCGACGACATGAAGAATGCGCCCGAAGTGAACGTTCCAGCTGAATTCGCTGCCAAGGGCCAGTTCATGCAGGCCTGCCCGCCAAATGTGCAGGCGCTCTACACGAAGATCTGGACCGACCTTCAGAAATAGCCTGGCCCCAGGTTTTCTCCGCGCCGCGACCCGCGGCGCGGCCCCCACTCACTTGAGCAAGAACGCGATCCGGCGATCGCAGGAGACTTTCCATGACCGATCTCGACCTTTGCTACATGCCGGCCAGCGAGGCGCTGCGGCTGTTCAAGGCGAAGAAGCTCTCGCCCGTCGAACTGATGCAGGCCACCATCCGCCGCGCCGAAGCAACGAAGCCGACGATCAACTGCTTCACCTTCACCCATTTTGAAGAGGCATTGGATTTGGCAAAAAAAGCCGAAGCCAAATACGCCAAGGGCGTCAGGGCCGGCGTCCTTGAAGGCCTGCCCATCGGCATCAAGGACGAGAGCTACATCAAGGGCAAGCCGACTTCGCATGGCTCGCTTCTGTCGAAGGATGCCATTGGCGGCCATACGTCGACGATGAACGAGCGGATCATGAAGGCCGGGGGCATCGTGCACGCACGCACGGCGACGCCGGAATTCAGCTGCGCCGGCTACACCTGGTCCAGGCGCTGGGGCGTGACACGCAATCCGTGGAATCCGGAATTCACGCCGGGCGGTTCGTCCGGTGGTGCGGCGGCGACGCTGGCCACCGGTACCTCCTCGATCGCGACCGGTTCGGACATTGGCGGCTCCATCCGCATTCCCGCTTCGGCTTGCGGTCTCGTCGGCTTCAAGCCGCCCTATGGCCGAAACCCCGATGAACCGCCCTTCAATCTCGATTTCTACTGCCACACGGGTCCGCTGGCGCGGAATGTGAAGGACGCGATCCTGCTGCAGAACGTCATGGCTGGACCGAGCCCGCTCGACATCGCCACACTACGGCCCAAGCTGCGCTTGCCGCTCGACTACAAGCCGATCAGTGGCTGGAAGATCGGGTTCTCGATGGATCTCGGCTCCTATGAGGTGGATCCGGAGGTGCGCAAGAACACGCTCGCCGCGTGTGACGTCTTCCGTTCGCTGGGGGCTGCGGTCGAGGAGGTTGATCTTGGCTGGGGCGATGAAGTGCTGAAGGCCGGCATGGCCTATCTGGAGCATCTGTTCGGCGCCTCGCTTGTCCAGATGCTGCGGGAGCACGGCAAGGACATGACGAGCTATGCCCGCAAGTTCGCCGAGGACGGGCAAAAGTCGAAGGCCACGGACTTTGTCGCAACCCTGGAGGTGGCGGCCAGGATGTACCAGACGCTCGGGCCATTGCTGGAAAAATACGATGTGCTGATCTGTCCGACCAACGCGATTCCGGCGGTGGCGGCGGAGTTCGATCACTCCAAGGACACCGTCGAGATCAACGGAAAGCACGTGAACCCATCGCTTGGCTGGGTGATGACGACGCCGTTCAACATGATGAGCCGTTGTCCGGTTCTTTCCATACCGTCGGGCAGGGCCGCTAACGGCGTGCCGACGGGCATCCAGATTGTCGGCCGCACCTATTGTGACGCCGATGTGTTTCAGGCAGCTATGGCTTATGAAACGGCACAGGGCCAATGGTACGGGAGCGCTGAAACACGACCGGTGCTTTGATCGTGTATAGGTAGCACCTGCAACGGAATTTTGCGCGCCGGCTCAAGCCAAGGTGAGCCGGCGAAGTATCCACTGCAGGGTTCGAACAGGACTGGACGAAGATGGCGCAACGCAAGGCAGCCGTGGCACCGGAGACACGCAAGGTCGCAAAGGCCGAGGGCAAGGGTTCGAAACCCGCCCCCGGCCTCAGGGATCGTCGGCGCGAACGCGGCGAAGCGAGCATTCAGCGGATCATCGACGCCACGATCGAGCTCATCGCCGAGGAGGGGCTCGCGACCGTCACAATGCAGCGCATTGCCGAGCATGTCGGCTCATCCAACGCGCTGGTCGTCTTCCACTTCCGCAGCAAGGAGAATCTTTTCAGGGCTGTGTTGCAGTATCTCAGCGATCAATACGACGAACTCTGGGCGAGCCTGGTCCGAGCACCGGACCTTTCACCCGTGCAACGCCTGATGGGCGCGCTCGAATGCGCGCAGAGGTTCTCGCGACTGCATCCCAAATGGGTGTCGGTCTTCGTCGTCTTCTCCAGCGATCGCAAGAGCATGCAAATCTACAACGAAATCGGCATGCCGAATGATCTCGCCTACACTGCCGAAGCGCGTGAATTCCTCGTCGAAATCGCTGATATCGGCGGCTACAGCGACGTCGATACGGACACGCTGGCTGAAAGCCTCAACTACCTCGTTCATGGCGCGTGGTTCTGGGATCACCTGAACCCACCGGAAGGCCGATCCGATGTGCTGCGCAAGACGATGCTGATGCTGCTGCATCAGGCGTTTCCACGGCATTTCGATCTGGCCCCGCGTGGTTGATCACAAGCGTTGATCCGACCCCGCGCCGGTTTGCAAACTTACCAGAAAATGGAATTCGGCTCACGCTTCTTCGAAGTGCAGGATGTATAGTTTTCGCGTCTTCTCGTGAATGGTCCACTCGCCCTGCCAGCCCCTTGGCAGGACGAGCATCTCGCCGGGGCCGACGTCCTGGCTCCTGCCATCGGGACCATGCAATGAGACACGGCCCGACACAATGTGGCAGGTTTCGGAATTCGCCTCGCGCGCGGCCGTGAACCGGCCGGGCGTGCACTCCCAGACGCCGACTTCCAGCGTCCCGTCCGGCGAGGTCCATAATGTCCTCGATGCCTCGACCTGATCGCCACTGATCGAGGTCGGCTTGGCCTCGGGTTCACCGAGATCGATGGAGGCGAGGTGGGCGAAGGTCTGGAAGTCGGTCATGGCGGTCTCCGGCAGGCACTGAAATGCTTGTAGGACTTATTCGCGGATTGGCTGGTGCCACAGCGTCCAATCGGATGGCGCTACGGGCTCAATGTCCTGTGATGCGGTCGGCGATCCCCGCCAGCTTCGATGTGTGGTCGAGGCCCGCCTCCTCGCGTTCGTCGGCGATACGGTACAGTTGGTACATCGAGTGGACACCGATCCAGCGCATGGGCTCCGGTTCCCATTTGCTGACCTTGCGGTTGACCCAGGGCAGGCGGGTCAGTTCGGTGTCGCGGCGCAGGATGAGATCGCGCAGCGTCCGCCCTGAAAGATTGGAACTCGAGACCCCGAGCCCGACATAGCCACCGGCCCAGCCAATGCCGGTCTCGGGATCGAGGCCGGCCGTCGTGCACCAGTCGCGCGGCACGCCAAGCACGCCGCACCAGGCGTGATCGATGCGAAGCCCAGCTGTCTGTGGCAAGCGACTGGTGAGGATCGCATGCAGGCTTTCGATCGTCGCCTGTTGGGTCTGGCCACGCACATCCGTTTTTGAACCGTAGCGATAGGGCACGCCCCGGCCGCCCATGGTGATGCGACCTTCGCGGGTGCGCTGCGCATAGCAATAGGCGTGCGCGGCATCGCCCAGCAGTTCGTGGCCCTTCCAGCCGATCTCGTCCCACAGCGATTGCGGCAGCGGCTCGGTAATGATCTGCGCGCTGTTGAGCGCCAGCCAGAGCCGCTCATTGCCGGGAATGCCGGCCGTGAACCCTTCCGTGGCGCGGATGATGGTGGGCGCGCGCACAGTGCCGCGATTGGTCGTGACCTTGCCCTTTTCGATGCCGGTCACCTCAGTCTGTTCATAGATCGGCACGCCGAGGCGCTCGACGGCCGCGGCCAGGCCGCGCACGAGCTTGGCTGGCTGCACGCGTGCCGTGCCGCGATGAATGAAAGCGCCAAGCACATTCTTGATATTGATGCGGGCTTTGGCTTCCTCCTGACCGATCATGGCGATGCGGTCCCGTGGCACGTTCCAGCCGATCGCGTCCTCGTAGGCAGCCTTGATCCGTTCCAGCTGCGGTTTGTTGGTCGCTACCGTCAGATTGTCGACGCGGCGGATGTCGGCGTCGATGCCTTCGGCCTCGGTCACCGCGATCACTTCATCGACCGTGCCATGCATGGCCGTTTCCATGTCGATGACGGCGCCGCGGGTCGACGTCTTCAGATACTTTTCGCGCGACCAGCTGAAGCCGCCGGACAGCCAGCCGCCATTGCGCCCGGACGCGCCGAAGCCGGCGAATTCCCTTTCGACGATCGCAATGCGGATCGAAGGGGCGGCCTTCTTCAGGTAATAGGCCGTCCACAGGCCGGTATAGCCGGCGCCGACGATGCAGACGTCGGCTTCGAGGTCGCCTGGAAGCGGCGCGCGATAGGCCGGCAAGCCGCCAATGTCGGCATACCAGAACGAGACGTTGCCGTTGACCTTGGCATCCATGTTTAAAATCCTGTGGTGGAAAGAGGGGTCAGGTCATCGTCATGTCGGCGCGGTCGTCGTCGGCAAGAAGCTTTGCATCGACGGTCGACCAGCGCAGATCGACTGTGTCGCCAATGGAGAAAGGCTGGGCTTCCAGGGATGCGCGCACGATGGCGACGGAACCATCGCGAAGGGTCACCTGGTATTTCGAACCGGACCCCAGATAGATCGCTTCGCTGACCTGGGCGGTGAGGCTGTTCTGCCCGTCGGCCACAGGCGCGTTCGCGCTGGCAAGCGCCAGTTTCTCCGGCCGCAGCAGGACCACCGGTTTCTGGCCGCTGGCGAGTTTTCCCCGGGCAACGATCCTCTGGCCGGCAACCGTCAGGCTGGTCTCGCTGCCTGACGTTTCGGCGGCGCCGCGTAAACTGGTCGATTCCCCGATGAATTTCGCCACGAACAAGGTCATTGGCTCATCATAGAGCTGGCGGCCTGTTCCCACCTGCTCGATACGCCCCTGGTTGAACACGGCGATGCGATCAGACAGGACCAGCGCCTCCTCCTGGTCATGCGTGACATAGACGAAGGTGGTGCCGAGTTCGCGATGGATGCGCTTGATCTCCAGCTGCAGCCATTCGCGAAGCTTCTTGTCGAGCGCGCCGAGCGGCTCATCCATCAACAGCAGCGGCGGATCGAAGACAATGGCGCGGGCCAGTGCCACGCGCTGTTGCTGGCCGCCTGAAAGCTCGGCTGGATAACGATGCGCGAAGTCGGCCATCTTGACCATGTCGAGCGCCCGCGCGACGTGGCGGTCGCGCGCTTGCTTGTCCATGCCGCGCAGTGTGAGCGGATAGGCGACGTTCTTGCCGACGGTCATGTGCGGAAACAGCGCATAGTGCTGGAAGACCACGCCAATATTGCGCTTGTGCGCCGGCAGCGCGACGATGCTTTTTCCGCCGACGGCGAGGTCGCCGGAGGTCAGGTCCGTAAAGCCCGCCACGACGTTGAGCGTGGTGGTCTTTCCCGATCCGCTGGGGCCTAGCAGCGTCATGAACTCGCCCGGCTCGATATGCAGGCTGACGTCGTCGAGCGCGGTGAAATTGCCGTAACGCTTGGTGGCGCCTTGAATGTCGATGGCCGCGCCGCGTTCTCTGGTGTTGGACGCAGACATCTCAACTCCTCTTCGATCTAGAGCTGATGATCAGCCCGGCGCTGATGATCAGCGTCGTGGCAATGAAGATGATCGTTCCGACGGCTGTCACCGTGGGGTCGGCGTCACGGGTGATGCTTGTGAAGATCTGGACGGGCAAGGTTTTCAGGTATGGGCTGGTGATGAACAGCGCGACGATGATTTCGTCGAAGGAGGTGACGAAGGCAAACAGCAAGCCGGACAGGATGCCGGGCGCGATCAGTGGCAAGGTCACGGTGCGAAACGTGGTGAAGCGGTTGGCACCGAGACTTGCCGCGGCCGTCTCCAGCCGCACGTCGAAGACTTCGAGGCTTGCCGACACGGCGATGATGACGAAGGGGATCGCCAGCATCGTGTGGGCGATGACGAAGCCGGTGGTGGTGCCGACAAGCTGGTAATCGAGATAGACGGCATAGATGCCGATCGCCAGCACCACGCCAGGTACGATCATCGGCGTGATCAGGATGGCGCGCAGCAGGCCGGCGCCGGAATGCTTCATGCGGCTGAGGCCGAGCGCGGCCAGCGTACCGATCACCGTGGCGGCCACGGCAACGAGGCCCGCGACCCTGAGCGAATTGAAGAAACTCGCCAGCCAATCCGGGTTGGTGAAGAAATTCTCGTACCACTGCCAGGAGAAGCCGGATGGCGGGAAGGCCAGCGACTTCTTCTCGTTGAACGACATCGGGATGATGACCAGCGTCGGCATCACCAGCCAGACGGCGACCAGCAGGCAGAACAGGCCGAGTATGATGCGGAACGGCGTCTTCATGATCTGGACGCCTGTTTGTGGCGCTGGCGCATCAGCGGTGCGGCGAGCGCCAGCAGCACGAAGGTTGCGACCAGCAGCACGACGCCCATGGCGCCGCCTCGACCCCAGTTGAGCAGGCTGAGCACCTGGCTCTGCACCAGCGTCGACAGCATCGTGCTGCGTGGCCCGCCAAGCAGCGCCGGGGTGATGTAGAAGCCGAGCGACAGGATGAAGACGATGATGGCGCCGGCGAAGACGCCGGGCAGCGACAGCGGCAGATAGACCTGCAGGAAGGCGCGCGAGGGGCGCGCGCCCAGGCTGCGCGCCGCCTGCACCAGGCGCAGGTCGATGCCGCGCATGACCGAATAGAGCGGCAGGATCATGAACGGCAGCAGCACCTGTGCCATGCCGATGACGACGCCGGTCTGCGTGCGGATAAGCTTCACGCCATCAAAGCCGAGCAGCCTGATGAGCGAATTGATGATGCCTGAATCCTGCAGCAGGATGACCCAGGCCAAGGTGCGCACGACACCGCTGACCCAGAACGGCACCAGGACGCACAGGATGAGGATAAGCCGCATGCGCGGCCCGACCGCGGTCATGAGATAGGCGTAGGGATAGGCGGCGATCACGCAGACGATTGTGACCCAAGCCGCGATGGAAAAAGTGCGCCACAGGACCGTGACGTTCACGGGTGTGGAGAAGAACCAGACGTAGTTCTGCAGGCCCCAGGCGGGGTCCGAGAAACTGCGCAGCGTGACGGTCAGCAGCGGATAGCCCATGGCAGCGATGAGCAGCAGCAAGGCCGGCATCGCCAGCAGCGAAGGATAGGCGGCAAGCCATGGGCGCCGCCGAGAGGCTGGCGCGCCACCCGCCGGCCGGGGATTTTCACCCCCGGCCGTGGATATCTGTGATGTCTGGCTCACGTCTTTGCCTCGCGGTCCCGACGGCTCAATTGCCGGCCATCAGGGCCGTCCACTTGTCGGAAGCGGCAGCGAAATTGGCGACCCAGAACTTGATGTTCTGCTGATAGCCCTGCTTGGCGTGGTCGGGCGAGTTGGTCAGGAAGGCGGCGACGGAAGGATCCACCTTCGGCTGCGACTCGGTGTTGATGGGCGAATAGGAGGTCTGCTCCGTCAGGATCTCCTGCGACTTCTTGCCGAGATAGGCATTGATCAGCGCGTAGGATGCGTCGGTGTCCTTGGCCCCGACCGGGATGGTCAGCTGATCCATGACGACCAGCCAGTCCTTCCACACCGGCGTGTAGGCAGCGCCGTTCTTGACCGCGGTCATGGCGCGGCCCGTCCACATGATGATCATGTCGGCTTCGCCGGATTCGGCGAGCTGCTGGGATTCAGCACCGGTCTTCCAGAAGATCGTGTCCGGGCCGATTGCCTTGATCTTGGCGATGCCCTTGTCGATATCCGCGGCCGTCATGTTCTGGACCGAGCCGCCATCTGCCAGGATGCCTTGTTCGATAAGGCCGCCGACCGGGCTTCCGCTGCCATCAATGGCGCGTATGCCGGGAAATTTCTTGGTGTCGAAGAAATCCTTCCAGTCCTTCGGCGGATTGTCCTTGTAGGTCGAGTTCTTGTACATCAGAACGGCGCCGTAGTTCATCGCCGGCACGCTGCACTCGCCGACCTGACCCGCCGGGATCTTCGAGATGTCGATCTTGGTCAGGTCGAGTTTCTGGAACAGTTTTCCGCAATGGACGAATGGCGGAAGATCGTCGGTATCGACGACATCCCATGTCACATTGCCGGATTCCACCTGTGCCTGGAGCTTGGCGATTTCCGTCGGGCCGTCATTGAGCAGCTTGACGCCGCTCTTGTCGACGAACTCCTTGAGCGCGGCGACCTGGCCATCCTGGTAGATGCCGCCATAGGACACGAAGGTCAGGGTCTTTCCTTTCAGCGACCCGTCGACGACTGTGCCGGCCGGCGGCGCGCTCTGCGCGTAAACACCTCCGGTCGCCATGGCCGCGAGCACTGTTGCGCCGGCAATCTTCGCAAGCGTTGATCTGTATCCCATATTACTCATCCTTCCCAAACTCGCCTTTTGCTTTAGGCAACCCGGCCGCGAGTGGTTTCCGGGCTACATATTCGTCGAGATCGATGGTGCCGCTGGTTGGCGGTGCGATGATCCAAAGCACTTCGGCAGGCGTGCTGCCGACATTGACGGTCTTGTGCGGCGTCGATGTCGGGTATTCGATGCTGTCGCCCTCATCGAGAACGAAGGTCTCGGCGCCGAGCGTCAGTTCGACCCGCCCGCGCAGGACCAGGAACATCTCATGCGCGTTGCCGTGGGTGTAAGGGGCATCTCCGGTCGAGCCGCCAACGTCGAAATGTCCGCAATAGACCTCGACATCGCGAATCGGACGGCGTGACAGCAGCGTCTTGCGATAGCCCTCGCTGACCGGCAGGGCGGGGCGCTCGGCGCGCGTCAGCACCGCGTGCGGCGTCGCCTTGCGTTCATCGAAAAGGTCGGAGAGGCTGATGCCCAGCGCATTGGCGATCAGCATCAGCGTGCTGGTGTTGGCGCCGGAGAGGCCGCGCTCGAGCTGGCTCAGGAAGCTGGCGGTGGTGCCGACGATGTCGCCGAGCTGGCGCAGCGTGAGGCGTCGTGCGGTGCGATAGAACTTGACGCGATCGCCCAATATCGCGGATCGCCGCGCCTCCATGCTGGGCATGGCGCTGTCGTTGTCGCTGTCATCCTCGGCGATTTTCATGGGGGCCCCGCAGTTCACTTTACAAGCTATTAAGTGAACTGCGGGATGGCAAGCGGATTCGCGCGGGTCACCTCAAACCGACGGTGAGAGGCAGCGGATCGCGCTATCAGGCTTCATCATGCGGGCCGTGAGAATTGCGCATTCGCTGGGCGCAGTTGCGCCCAGCTCGTAGGGACCGCCACTCTGCTCGCGGGAGTGAGGAAGTGAAAAACTCAGTTACGCCGTTGCAAGGTGCGGGAACGGAAGCTTGCCGTGTTCCCGCGGACGCGTGGTGGGATTAGCGATAGCGCCAGCCGCCGTGTACCCGATAGCGATGGCCCCAATAACGGCCGTCGTACCAATAACCGCGACCTGGATAGAACGTGCCTAGGACAGGGCCGGGGACGACCACCACGGGGCCGCGATTTGGGCGGCACCCGCCATACGGCCCACGATGAAATCCGACGCCACAGCCGCCACTTGCTTCAGCTGGAGCCACTGCCGACAGGGCGGCTCCGACGGCAAAGCCGATCAAAATTATCTTTCTCATGATGTCCTCTCTTTGGGTCGCACAACACGTTGTTCGGAAGTGGTGCAAAACCTTAAACGCCGCTCGCCCGGTTTTCCGTCGCGGCGAATTTTGACTTCCGGCAAGGGTGCTGGTGCGTGTGGGATTGGGACGTCAATCGAAGGAGCCGTGAGCGAACACGCCGACAACACCCACGTCTGCAAAAGGTGGATTGTGGGACCCGGCCCATGTCAATTCGTGAAAGCTGGTGCCCCCGGACGGAATCGAACCGCCGACCTTCGGTTTACAAAACCGCTGCTCTACCAGCTGAGCTACAAGGGCACGGCGCACCGGTTAGCATATTTGTCGCGCCAGTAAAGGCAAAAGTCGGTTTTTCACCATCGGCGTGGCGGATGGACCGCCTGCTTGGTCACCCTGAAAACCGCCACCTGACCCCTTATATAGGGGTCAGGTGCAATCGCATGGGCGAGGGTGTCGCATGATCCGTTTTGTCGTCATTGCCATTGTCGTGGTTGCCGTTTGGGCTTTGTTGCTGAAACTCATCAAGGATCTGAAGAGCGCCAACATTGACTGGACCGGTGTAGCCACCATCGTCGGTTTTATCGCGCTGGCTTTCTGGCTTCGCCACGTGACCGGCATGGGCTGAGCACCATAGCAGGCATAGCCTGAACAGGCAGCGCTTGCGGCATTCGGCCGCCGTTTACCGGCCCGGGCGGAGCGATTCGTCCTGCCTTTGAAAATTCCTTCCTGAACCTTTTTCGGTGCCTCGACGACTGATTGTCAGAGGCGAATGGTCGCCTCGATCAAAGGATCCAGGAGATCACCATGTTCAAGCGCAGTTTCGTTTCCGCTCTTATCGCAATCTTCGTTGCAACCGGCGCGCTGGCCGTCACCGTCCAGTCATCGTCGGCCTACGGCATGCACCATCATCATCATCACTACGAGGATTACGGGTATTACCAGGATTACCCGGACTACCCGGATTCCGGATGGTGGTTTTATCATCACCACCATCATCATCACCATCACTACATCATCTATTGAGCATAGGCTGATGGCGTGACTGAAAGACCAGTTCAGGAAAGGGCGGCTTCGGCCGCCCTTTTTTTGCATCTGCATGCCGCCGCGATCATCGTCGACGATTGGCGCCTTATGTCCACGTCCAACCGGCCGATCGTCGTCCCTTCAAAAAATCAAAAAAATCTTCGAACCTTTTCCGTTGCCGCAACGACAGATGATCAAGAGGCGGATGGCTCGCCTCGGTCAACGAAGCAGGGAGATCATCATGTTCAAGCGCACAATCGTTTCCGGCCTCATCGCCACCACTGTCGCCGCCACGATGCTGGCCGGCACCGTCCAGCCGTCGGCTGCTCACTCACACGATCGCGAGATCGGCATCGGCATCGCCGCCGGCGTCGGCGGCTTCATTCTGGGCAGCGCGCTCGCCCAGCCGCGTCCTGTCTACGTCGAGGAAGACGGCGGCTCGTGGCATGTCCGGCGTTGCCTCAATCGCTATGCAAGCTACGATCCCGACTCCGACACCTATATCGGCCGGGACGGCTATTCCCATTACTGCCGGCTCTGAGGGGTGTTTCAAACAGCCAGAAAGAGGGGCTCCTCGCAGCCCCTTTTTTGCGCGACTGCGCTCTTCATGTTGACTTGACCCCGCCGATCATCTTCGTCACGTCGGCCGCGGCATTGCGCACCAGGGGCCCGATCTCGGCCAGTCGCTCCGGTGTCACCCGCACTGTCGGTCCGGAAACGGAGACGCCGCCGATCGGTTCGCCAAATTCGTTGAAGATGGCGGCGGCAACACAGCGCATGCCTGGGTGGCGTTCCTCGTCGTCCACGGACCAGCCGCGCAGCTTGATCCTGCCGAGATCACGGGTGAGGGCGGGGAGATC
This sequence comes from Mesorhizobium shangrilense, assembly GCF_040537815.1. NCBI lineage: Bacteria > Pseudomonadati > Pseudomonadota > Alphaproteobacteria > Hyphomicrobiales > Phyllobacteriaceae > Mesorhizobium > Mesorhizobium shangrilense. Next base: position 1,657,938 of record NZ_JBEWSZ010000001.1, on the reverse strand, counting down.
CGAGAGCGTCTTGTCGGTGAAGCGTTCCAGTCCGGCCTTGCGCAGGATGGCGCCGACGCGTTCCGGCTCGAGATGCGCCAGCACCGCCTTGCCGATGCCCGAGGCATGGAACGGACTGCGGGTGCCCGGCCGGAAGAAGGCGCGGATCGCCTGGTGTGTCTCGACCTGGCTGACGAAGACAACGCAATCATCCTCGGCGACGCCGAGATTGGCGGTCTCACCGGTTTGCTCCATCAGCTCCTGCATGACGACACGCGCGCGGTCGACCAGCTTGCGGCGGCGCAGGAAGGCCGCGCCCATGCGGTAGGTCTCGACGCCGATCGACCAGAGCTGGTCGCTCGAGTCGAACTCGACCATGCCGTGGTTCTCCATTGTCGTCAGCATGCGATAGGCGGTGGAGGCGGCAAGGCCGCTCTGCGCCGCGATCTCGCTCAGCGACAGGCCGCTACCATCAGCGACAATCGCCAGGATGCGCAGCGCCCGGTCAAGCGACTGCACCGAAGCGGCTTCGGCCGGACCATTGAAGGAGCGCGGGCGGCCGCGCTGGCGTTTTTCAGTTGTTTCCATGGACGTCATTCTCGGTGATTTCGTCCAAGACGCAATGAAAAAGTTTTTCACGGATCGTGGTGGCGAGATTCTTGAAAAACAAAAAGTCAAATGAAATCAATTAATAAAGGCCATTTCCTAGAAATGAAAAAATATTCTGAAAAAATTGAAAAATAGTGACGACGCGAGCATCATCAGTCCATCCAACAATGACAATCCCGTGGAGGGCTGGAAAATGGCCAGGATGCGCGCTGTCGATGCCGCGGTTCTCGTTCTCGAAAAGGAAGGCATTTCCTGCGCTTTCGGCGTGCCGGGCGCGGCGATCAATCCCCTCTATTCGGCACTGAAGGCGAGGGGTTCGATCCGCCACGTTCTTGCCCGCCACGTCGAGGGCGCCTCGCATATGGCTGAGGGCTATACCCGTGCCAGGTCGGGCAACATCGGGCTCTGCATCGGCACTTCGGGTCCAGCTGGCACCGACATGATCACCGGGCTCTACTCGGCCGCCGCCGATTCCATTCCGATCCTGTGCATCACCGGCCAGGCGCCGCGCGCCCGGTTGAACAAGGAGGATTTCCAGGCCGTCGACATCGCCGCCATCGCCGCCCCCGTCTCCAAATGGGCGGTCACCGTGATGGAGCCCTACCTGGTGCCGATGGCGCTGCAGAAGGCGTTCCACCTGATGCGCTCGTCGCGACCCGGGCCGGTCCTCATCGATCTCCCGGTCGACGTGCAACTGGCTGAGATCGAATTCGACATCGACGCCTATGAGCCGATGACGCCGTTCAAGCCAGCGATGACACGCAGCCAGGCCGAGAAGGCGCTGGACATGCTGAATGCGGCCGAAAGGCCGTTGATCGTCGCTGGCGGCGGCATCATCAATGCGGATGCTTCCGACCTTCTGATCGAATTCGCAGAGATCACCGGCGTTCCGGTCATCCCGACCTTGATGGGCTGGGGCGCGATCCCCGACGATCACCGGCTGATGGCCGGCATGTGTGGGCTGCAGACCTCGCATCGTTATGGCAATGCCACCATGATCGAGGCCGACTTCGTCTTCGGCATCGGCAACCGCTGGGCCAACCGCCACACCGGCTCGGTCGACGTCTACACCAAGGGGAAAAAGTTCATTCATGTCGACATCGAGCCGACGCAGATCGGCCGTGTGTTCGCGCCCGACCTCGGCGTCGTCTCGGATGCGGGTGCGGCGCTGAAGATGCTGCTCGATGTCGCCACAGAGTGGAAGACGGCAGGCAGGCTACGGGATTGGTCAGGCTGGGCGAAGGAGTGCCAGAGCCGCAAGAAGACGATGAAGCGCAAGACGCATTTCGACCAGGTGCCGCTGAAGCCGCAGCGTGTCTATGAGGAAATGAACAAGGCGTTTGGCCGCGACACCACCTATGTCACCACGATCGGGCTGTCGCAGATCGCCGGCGCGCAGTTCCTGCATGTCTACAAGCCGCGCAACTGGATCAATTGCGGGCAGGCCGGGCCGCTCGGCTGGACGCTGCCGGCAGCGCTCGGCGTTCGCGCCGCTGACCCGGATCGCAACATCGTGGCGCTTTCCGGCGACTATGATTTCCAGTTCATGATCGAGGAACTGGCTGTCGGGGCGCAGCACAAACTGCCTTACATCCATGTGGTCGTGAACAATGCCTATCTCGGCCTGATCCGCCAGGCGCAGCGCGGTTTCTCGATGGATTTCGAAGTCAGCCTTGCCTTCGAGAACATCAACCGGACTGGCGATCCTGAGGCGGGTTATGGCGTCGATCATGTCGCCGTTGCCGAAGCCATGGGCTGCAAGGCTGTCAGGGTGCGCAAGCCGGAGGAATTCGCCGGTGCCTTCAAGGAGGCGCAACGGCTGATGAAGGAACATCAGGTTCCCGTCGTGCTCGAATTCATCCTCGAGCGCGTCACCAACATCTCGATGGGCACTGAAATCGACAAGATCACCGAATTCGAGCAACTTGCCGAAAGCCATGAAGACGCGCCGACGTCGATCGTCATGCTCGACTGATTCAATTTGTGAGGAAGTTCCGCTATGCCACGGTTTTCAGCCAATCTTTCGATGCTCTTTGGCGAGCATGATTTTCTTGATCGTTTTGAGGCCGCTGCCCGCGCGGGCTTCAAGGGTGTCGAATATATCGGTCCGTACGACCATGCGCCCGATGTCGTGTCCGCACGCCTGAAGAAGAACGCGCTGACGCAAGTCCTGTTCAACCTGCCGCCCGGCGATTGGGCCAAGGGCGAGCGCGGCATCGCGGTGCTGCCGGATCGCGTCCCCGAATTCCGCCAAGGCGTCGCCAAGGCGATCACCTATGCGCACGCACTGGGTTGCGAACAGGTCAACTGTCTCGCCGGGATCGCGCCGCAAGGCGTCGAGCCAAAGGTGCTTGGGGACGTCTTCGTCGAGAACCTGGCTTTCGCGGCGGAGAAACTGGAGCAGGCCGGCATCAAGCTTCTGATCGAGCCGATCAATACGCGAGATATTCCGGGCTTCTTCCTGAGCTATTCGGACCAGGCGCTGGCGCTGATCGACCGCGTCGGCTCGAAGAACCTCTTCCTTCAATGCGACATCTACCACATGCAGATCATGGAGGGGGATCTCGCCCGTACCATCGAGGCAAACCTCGGCCGCATCGCGCATATCCAGCTTGCGGACAATCCCGGTCGTCACGAACCGGGTACGGGCGAGATCAACTATCCCTTCCTCTACGACCACATCGACCGCATCGGCTATTCCGGCTGGGTCGGGGCTGAGTACAAGCCCAAGGCCGGGACGGAAGCTGGACTGGGATGGTTCCGGGCGTTGGCCGGGCAGGGAAGTGCTGCGGCCTAGCCAGCCTTCACACAGTCATTTGGAGAAAAACTATGGAAACCATCGGTTTCATCGGCCTAGGCATCATGGGTGCCCCAATGGCGGGCCACCTTCTCGACGCCGGTTACAAGGTCATCACCAGCGACCATCGTTCGAAGCCACCAGTTGACCTTGTTGCCAAGGGGCTGAAGACCGTGACCGGCCATGACGCTGTGGCCAAGGCCGCCGACATGATCATCGCCATGGTGCCGGACACGCCGCAGGTCGCCGACGTGCTGTTCGGTGAGAGCGGCGTTGCCTCTGGTTTGACCAAAGGCAAGCTGGTCATCGACATGAGCTCGATCTCGCCGATCGAGACCAAGGTTTTCGCCAAGAGGATAAACGATCTCGACTGTTCCTATCTGGATGCCCCTGTGTCCGGCGGCGAAGTCGGCGCCAAGGCCGCATCGCTGACCATCATGGTCGGCGGCGAGGAAAAGTCGTTCGAGCGCGCCAGGCCTGTTTTCGAGAAGATAGGCAAGAACATCACGCTGGTCGGGCCGAACGGCGTCGGCCAGACCACCAAGGTCGCCAACCAGATCGTTGTCGCGTTGACCATTGAAGCCGTCGCCGAAGCTCTTGTTTTTGCTTCAAAAGCCGGAGCTGATCCGGCCAAGGTTCGACAGGCGTTGATGGGCGGCCTGGCGGCTTCGCGCATCCTTGAAGTGCATGGCGAGCGCATGGTCAAGCGCACCTTCGCACCAGGCTTCCGCATCGAATTGCACCAGAAGGATCTCAACCTGGCGCTGGAGGGCGCCAAGGCGCTTGGCGTGTCGCTGCCCAACACCTCGACGACGCAGCAGCTGTTTAATTCCTGCGCGGCCAATGGCGGCGCCAAGGAGGATCATTCGGCGCTGGTGCGGGCGCTGGAGCGGATGGCCAATTTCGAAGTCGGCGGCGAAGCAGCTGAAGTCAAAGGCAAAGCGGCATAGGTCAGGAGAGGGCGGTCCAACGTTCCCAAGCCGCCAACTCTTGCCTCGCGAAGAGCGGGTTTCGGCGTTCGTCGCCGGAACCCGCTTCTCGTTTCAATCATGTTGGCGGTAGACGGCCCGTCACTTCCGGCTCAGCCGCGCTGTTTCAGGAATGCCCGCGCCGCATAGAGGCTGACTGCCGCCGCATTCGACACGTTGAGGGAGCGGATCGCGCCGGGCATCTCCAGGCGGGCGAGCGTCGTCACGGTCTCGCGGGTCTTCTGGCGCAGGCCCTTGCCTTCGGCGCCCAACACCAAGGCGATCTTGTCACCCTCGAAGCCGGTTTCAAGTTCCGTGGGGCCGTCCGAATCAAGGCCGATGGTCTGGAAGCCGGCCTCGTGCAATTGCCCAAGCGCGTCAGCCAGGTTCTTCACTTCGATCTGGTCGATATGCTCCAGCGCACCGGAAGCCGATTTCGCCAGCACGCCTGATTCCTGCGGACTGTGGCGTGCCGTGGTGATCAGCGCGCCGGCGCCGAAGGCCACCGCCGAGCGCAGGATCGCGCCGACATTGTGCGGATCGGTGACCTGGTCGAGCACCAGCACCAGTTTGGCATCGCCAAGTGCATCAAGCCGCTTGGGTTTCAATGGCTCGGCCTCGATCAGCACGCCCTGATGCACGGCGTCGGAACCGGTCACCTTGTCGATGTCCCTCGGCTCGACCAGTTCGGCCTTGAAGGGTAGAGCGGCGAGATCCGCTATTTCCAGGCGCTCCAGCGCATTGCGCGTCACCAGCATCTTTCTGATCTTGCGCCGTGGATTGTCCAGTGCCGCCCGCACCGTGTGCAGGCCATAGAGGCGCACCAGCCCGTCCGCCGCGTTCTCGCCCGGCGGCACCGGCTGGCGTGGCCGGAATGCCGGCGCGCCACCGCTCTTCTCGTCGCGATAGGCGCGGCGCAGCTTGGCGTAGTGGGTGTCTTTGGGCGTCTTGGAATTGTTGTCGCTGGTCATGCCGGTTCTATAACCATGTCCGGTGGAAATGGATACAGCCGCACCGGACAACCACCCATCGTGACCCGGATGAAATTTCAATGCGTTTTGCCGGAATGTTGCGGTTGACAGTTTTGGATGGTGCCGCCATAAGGCCCATCGCGGACGACAGCCATGGCGGTCGTGACGCGTACAAGCCTCGTTGCATGGCTCCGGCGGCAGACTGGAGAGGTGCCCGAGTGGTTAAAGGGGACGGACTGTAAATCCGTTGGCTATGCCTACGTTGGTTCAAATCCAACCCTCTCCACCACTGCCGGCCCGGAAGCCCTGAAACGCGAAGCAGGCCTGCTCGCCAGAGCAGCCCTGAAGAACCAAACGGTTCTATTCCTTCCGAAGATTTTACCATCCGACTTGGCGTGTCACGAGGACGCCATTGCGGTGGCGATTCGTATGTCGATGCCGCCCTGCCTCGAAGTCAAACAAGCGCATGGCGACACAGTGCCGTTCCTCGTCGGCCTTGGTTGATACCAATTTGAAAATTGACATCAAAATTCCGCTCGCATCTCCTTCCACTTGCTTGATACGCTGCGCTCAAAACTGAAACCAATCTTAAGTGGTATCAAATGAGGCGTAGGGAACGCGCCGTATCAAAGCTGCTCGAATTGATCGACAGTGCAGCCTTTCCCGAGGCCAGCAGGCTTCCGGCCGAGCGCGATCTTTCCGAACAGCTCGATCTCAGCCGTAGCGCGTTGCGTGAAGGCCTTGAGGTGCTCGAAGCCGAAGGCAAGATCTGGCGTCATGTCGGGCAGGGCACTTTCGTGGGAGCCCGCCCGCGCCGCGTTGCGGGAACGGCACCGTTGGTCGCGCCGCACACCAGCCCGAATGAACTGATGGAAGCGCGAATCCTGGTCGAGCCGTCGCTGGCTCGGCTCGCCGCGACGCGGGCAACGGCGGCCGAGATAGCCGAGCTGCATCATCTGCTCGCCAGGAGCGAAGTGGCCAGGGATGTCGAGACCTGGGAGCTGTGGGACGCACGGCTGCATCGGGCGGTCGCCGAAGCCGCGCACAATGTGTTGCTGCTGTCGATCTACGAGGCCTTCAACGCCATTCGTGCCCAGCCGCAATGGTCGCGGCTACGGCACGAAACACTGACGCAGGAACGCCTCACCATCTATCGCGAGGAACACCGCGCCTATGTCGACGCCATTGCCGGGCGCGATGCGGAAGCCGCGGCCCAGGCGATGCGGCGCCATCTGGAATCCGTGCGTGATGGTCTTTTTGGCAACGCCGGCTGAACTGTCACGACAAGCGAGGACCCATCGATGACATCCGTAACTTCAACAATCCCGGCGCTTGTCGCCGCACACGATCCGGCCTCCCTCGCCGTTCTTGCACCCGGCCGTGCCCCGCTGACTTATGGTGGGCTTGCCGACCGGATCGCGGCCGTCGCGACGGTGTTTCGAAAGGCCGGCATTGTTCCCGGCGACCGCGTGGCGATCGTCATGCCGGATAGCGCCGAACTGGCGACCGTGTTTTTGGCGATTGCCTCGGCGGCTACGGCTGCGCCGCTCAATCCAAGCTATCGCATGGAGGAGTTCGACTATTATCTGAACGACCTTGGCGCCAAGGCCTTGGTGGTGCTGGAAGGGTCCGAGACTCCGGCACGTGCGGCAGCGCTCGCACGCGGCGTGGCGATCGTCGAACTGCGGCCCGTCAATGATGCACCGGCCGGTTCATTTGATCTTGTCGTTGAGCAGGCAGCGGACACGCCGGCAGCTGATGCCAACGCGACGCCCGCGGATATCGCGCTGGTGCTGCACACCTCAGGAACCACCTCAAAACCCAAGATCGTGCCGCTCAGCCACCTCAACCTGACGACCTCGGCGCGCAACATCGCCCGCACATTGTCGTTGACCCAGTCCGATCGCGGGCTGGTGATCATGCCGCTTTTCCATATTCACGGCTTGATCGGAGCGTTGCTGTCGTCGATCTCTGCCGGCGCCAGTGTCTTTTGCGGTGGCGGCTTCAACGCACTGCGGTTCTTCGGCTGGCTGGATGAGTCGACTGCCACCTGGTACAGCGCCGTGCCGTCCATGCATCAGGCGATCCTCGGCCGTGCCGAACGCAACCGCGAAGTGATGGAACGGCACAGGCTGCGGCTCATCCGCTCCTCGTCCGCGCCGATGTCGCCGGTGCTGATCGGCGAACTGGAGCGGACCTTTGCCTGTCCGGTCATCGAATCCTACGGCATGACGGAAGCAGCGCACCAGATGACCAGCAACCCATTGCCGCCATCGCCGCGCAAGCCGGGCTCGGTCGGCATCGCCGCCGGCCCCGAGGTGGCGATCCTCGACGCCTCAGGAAAGCTGGCGGCGCCCGGTCAGCCCGGCGAGATCGTCATCCGTGGGCCGAATGTGACCGGCGGCTACGAGAATCGGCCGGAAGCCAATGCCGAAGCTTTTCGCGATGGCTGGTTTCGCACCGGCGACCTCGGCCATCTGGACGAGCAGGGCTATCTCACTATCAGTGGCCGCCTCAAGGAGATCATCAATCGTGGCGGCGAGAAGATCTCGCCGCGCGAGGTGGACGACATCATTGCCGAACATCCAGCCGTGCTCCAGGCGCTGACCTTCGGCATGCCGAGCGAGAAGCTTGGTGAGGAGGTTGCCGCCGCCGTGGTTTTGCGCGAAGGCGCATCCGCGTCCGAGAGCGAATTGCGCGAATTCGTCGCCGCGAGACTGGCGCCTTTCAAGGTGCCGCGCCGAATCGTGTTCCTGGAAGAGATACCGAAAGGACCGACGGGCAAACTGCAGCGGATCGGCCTTGCGGAACGGCTGGGGATCACGCGATGAGGATCTGTATCTACGGTGCCGGCGCCATTGGCGGCCTGATGGGCGCTCGCCTGGCGAAAGCCGGCCATGAGATGACGCTGATCGCGCGGGGGCCCCATCTGCTGGCGATTCAGGCCAATGGGCTGCGTCTTGTCGAAGGCGACGCTACGTCGACCGTGCAGGTCGCGGCTTATGAGAATCCTGCCGAAGCCGGCGAACAGGATTATGTCGTCGTCGCGCTGAAGGCGCCCGCGGTTGCAGGGATCGTCGACCGCATGCAGCCTTTGCTCGGGCCGACAACCAGCGTGGTGATGGCGGTCAATGGCGTGCCGTGGTGGTACTTTCATGGCCTCGAGGGTCCGTGGCGCGACCATGTGCTGGAATCGGTCGATCCCGGCGGAGTGCAAAAGCGCGGCATTGGCGCCGACCGGGTCATCGGCTGCGTCGTCTACCCGGCGGCGGAAGTCGTTGAGCCCGGCGTGGTCCAGCATGTTTCCGGCGACCGGTTCAGCCTTGGCGAGCCCTCCGGTGTCGCCACCGAACGCGTGAAAGCTTTCAGCAAGGCGCTGATCGGGGCAGGGCTGAAGGCTCCGGTCAAGGCAGACATCCGCACCGAGATCTGGGTGAAGCTGTGGGGCAACGTTGCCTTCAATCCGATCAGTGCGCTGACGGGAGCCACGCTTGCGCGAATCTGCGGCGATGCCGAGACCCGTCGCCTGGCGCTTTCGATCATGACCGAGGCGGAAAAGGTGGCGAACGCGCTCGGCGTGACCATGCCGATCTCGGTGGAGCGTCGCATCGATGGCGCGGCCGCCATCGGCGAGCACAAGACATCGATGCTGCAGGATCTCGAACGTGGCAGGCAGATGGAGATCGATGCCGTGGTAGCCGCCGTTTCGGAACTCGGCCGCATCGTCGGTGTCGAAACGCCGACAATAGACACGGTGCTGGCTCTGGTGCGCCAGCGTGCGAGCATTGCCGGCGCGTACCCCTGATGTAGCCAATGGGCTGGGCGGCCTTGCCGGCCGGCCGGCTCGGCTTCGTTTGCGCTACGAGGCCCGAGCAAGAAATGTCTGGTAGTCGGACTTCGCTTGCAGCAGCCGGAGGATGTTGTTGCGCGATCCACGGATGTGCTCACGTGTCAATTCGACAGCACGTGCGGCATCACCTTCGCAAATCGCCTCGACGATATCGAAGTGCTCGTCGCGAGCGATCTTCCACTCATCGAGCCTCAGCAACTCCATCCAGACGTAGTGCTGGCACTTGTCGAGAATGCCGTTCAATATTCCGCAGAGCATCACATTGCCGCTGATCTCGGCAATGGTGCGGTGGATGTCCATTCCGATTTGCAACTCCTGGAACATGTCCTCCGATTTGCGGTCGGGCAGGGCGGCAAGCCGCTCGCATTCCCTGACCATTTCGCGCAGGCGTTCCTTCTCGGGGTCTGTGATCTTGGCTGTCGCCAACTCGGTCGCATAGCCGTCAAGCAGTTCGCGTATCTCGAACGCTTCGCGGAACATGTGGATGTCGAATTCGGTGACGATGTAGCCCTGACGCGGGCGGCCGATCACCAGCCCGTCCTGCTCCAGCCGGTTCAACGCCTCGCGAACGGGCGTGCGGCTGACCTTCAGCTTCACCGCCAGGTCGTTTTCCGTGACGCGTGCGCCCGGCGGCAATTGTCCGGTGACGATGATCGCCTTCAGCGACCCGTACACGGATTCGCGCAGCGTATTCTTCCCCTTGGCCATACTAAGCGATTTCCAATTCTTGCTCGAGAAACGCCGGCCACCGTCGGCTGCCCGGCATCGTCGGGACAGCGGTGGTCGCCGGCCACTCAACTGTCCGATACAGACGCCAGCTTATGGCTGAAGAACGCGATCTTTCAAGTTGACATTTGTTTTTGCCAGCGATTACATTCAAAATTGTATACAAAATAGAATGCCGAAACAATGGCAATATCCGGGGAACATGACGATGAGAAAATCAAGCCTTGCAAGTGCATTGGCCATGGCTGGCCTGACCGTTGGCGTCGCTTCGGGCGCGCTCGCGGCCGACACGATCACTGTCGCCTCATGGGGCGGCACCTATCAGGAAGCGCAGACCAAAGCCTTCTTCAAGCCGACCGCCGATGCGCTCGGCATCACGATCAAGGAAGACACCACCAACGGGCTGGATGATGTCCGGCTCCAGGTGACCGGCAATGCGGTCAAGTGGGACATCACCGAGCTGGGTGCTGACGAATGTGCCAGGGGTTCCAAGGAAGGCCTGTTCGAGAAGCTCGACTACAGTGTCATCGACAAAAGCGGGATCAATCCGAAGCTGGTGCATGACGATTGGGTGGGCATCTCCTACACGTCCGTGGTCCTGATCTACCGGACAGATGTCTTCGGCGACAAGGGACCGAAGACCTGGGCCGATTTCTGGAATGTCGAGAAGTTTCCGGGCCGCCGTGCGCTGAGCGGCAGCCAGTCGACCGAGACGCTCAGCGTCGCGGCTCTTGCCGAAGGGATTCCCATCGACAAGGTCTATCCCGTGGACGTCGACGGCGCTTTGAAGTCGGTGGACAAGATCCGTGGCCACATCGACGCCTGGTGGACGTCCGGAGCCCAGGCGATGCAACTGGTCAAGGATGGCGAGGTCGACATGGCCAGCATCTGGAACGGACGCGCCGGTACCCTGAAGAAGGAAGGCGCGCCGGTCAGCTTCTCGTTCGATCAGGGCGTTCTCACCGCCGACTGCATGGTCATACCGAAGGGCTCGAAGAACAAGGACATCGCCATGAAGGCGCTGGCCATGTTCGTCAGCCCGCAGCTGCAGGCCAATTTGCCGCTCTATGTCGACAATGGGCCGGTGAATGAGAAGGCTTTTGACACCGGCAAGATCCCCGCGGACAGGATCAAGGACATCAATTCATCGCCCGAGAACGTCAAGAAACAGGTTCTGCAGGATGCCGAATTCTGGCGTGACAACCTCGTGGAAGCCACGGAAAAATTCAACAACCTGATCCAGCAGTAAGGCCGCGTCCGGTCCGACAAGCACGTCCTCGCCGGGGCAATTCTCCGGCGAGAGAAGTCTCTTGCGTTCTCGCACAGCTCATCTCTGAAGGAAGTGTCGATTTTGTCCGCAGCACAGTCCTCGCCACCGATCAGCATCAAGGGAATTGCCAAGCGCTTCGGCAGCGTCCCGGTTCTCAGTGATCTCGATCTCGACGTGGCGCCCGGCGAATTCCTCACGCTGCTTGGTCCGTCCGGGTCAGGCAAGACCACGCTTCTGATGATCCTCGCCGGGTTTGTAAGAGCCAATGCCGGAAGCATCAGGATCGGCGGGGATGAGGTCATCACCATGCCGCCGCACAAGCGCAACATCGGCATGGTGTTCCAGAACTATGCGCTGTTCCCGCATATGAACGTCTTCCACAACATCGCTTTCCCGTTGAAGCAGCGGCGCATCGCGGCAGTGGAAACGGCCGAGCGGGTCGAGAAGGCGCTTGAACTCGTGCAATTGCAGGGCCTTGCCGACCGCCGCGTCGACCAGTTGTCGGGCGGCCAGCGCCAGCGCGTTGCGTTGGCGCGGGCGATCGTGTTCGAGCCACGCATCGTCCTGATGGATGAGCCGCTCTCGGCGCTCGACAAGGGGCTGCGCGAGCATATGCAGATCGAGCTGCGCAGCCTGCATCGCCGGTTGGGCATGACCACTGTCTATGTCACCCACGACCAGCGCGAGGCGATCACCATGTCGGACAGGATCGCCGTCATGAACAAGGGCCGCATCGAGCAATTGGATCAACCCAAGACGCTCTATGCCAAACCTCGCACCCGGTTCGTCGCCGGCTTCATCGGCGACTCTAATTTCATCCCCGTCGACTGCCGGGACGGCGCCGCATGGTACGCTGGACAGAGAATTCATACCGGGTCGCCGGTGCCGCCGTCGGGTCGGCATTGGCTGGTCGCACGCCCGGAATGTGTCAGGCTCGCCGGAGGCGCTTCGGAAACCAGCACGAATGTCTTTGCAGCCACGGTCCGCGACATCGTTTATCAAGGTGACAGTTTCATCTGCTACGTGACGCTGGCCAATGGCGAGCAGGTCGCACTTCGCGACTATTGCCGCAGCGACATTCTGTCGAGGATTCCGCAAGACGGGCAGGCGATCAATCTTCAGATCAACGCCGAAGACACCAGCATCGTGACGAGCGAAGCATGACGACGCTGGCGGACACCGAAGGTCACCTTCGCGGCGCGAACGCCGACGTGCTGAAGGCGGATGCGCGGCGTGAATCACTGGCCTTGCTGGCACTGTGTTCGCCAGGCCTGCTGCTGGTTGGCGTGATCATCGTGTTGCCAATCGGCTGGCTGTTCTGGCTTTCGTTCTTTGACGAAAACGGCATGCTCAGCGGGTCCAACTATGCCCGTTTCGTCGAGCAGAGTTCCTACATCCGGACCTTTGTCACCACCTTCAAGGTGGCTTTCACGGTCACCGGGCTCTGCGTCCTCCTCGGCTACCCGCTTGCCTACATGCTGTCACAGTTGCGGCAGCGCATCGCTTCCGTGTGCCTGATCTTCGTGATCCTGCCGTTCTGGACCTCGGTGCTGGTGCGCACCTATGCCTGGCTGGTGATCCTGCAGCGCAAGGGCCTGGTCAACACCTGGCTCATGAATCTCGGGGTGATCGACCAGCCGCTGTCATTGGCCAACAATTTCACTGGCGTCATCATCGGCATGACGCACATCATGCTGCCTTTCCTTGTCCTGCCGCTCTATGCCTCGATGAAGGCGATCGATTCCGACTATCTGCGGGCCGGGATGAATCTTGGCGCCAGCCCATCGGCGACCTTTCGCCAGATATTCTTTCCGCTGTCGCTTCCCGGTCTGGCTTCGGGCGTGGTCATCGTCTTTGTGCTGTGCCTCGGCTTCTTCGTCACGCCGGCATTGATGGGTGGCGGCAAGGTCATCATGTGGGCGATGCGGATGGAACAGACCACCAGCCTCTATTCCAACTGGGGCGCCGGCAGCGCGCTCGGGGTCATCCTGCTTGCGGTCACACTCGGCCTTCTTGCGCTTCTGCAGAGGTTGTTCGGAGCCCGAGCCACCGGCGTCTGGAGCGCAAGATGAACGAGGACCTTGGTTTGCCGATCTCGCATTGGCGGCGGCTATGGCTGTATGCCTTTGGCGGCCTCGTACTGCTGTTCCTGATCGCGCCCTCGCTGATCATCGTGCCGATGTCATTTTCGGGGTCGACGCTGCTGCAGTTCCCGCCGCAGGAATGGTCGTTGCGCTGGTACGAAGCTTATTTCCAGTCCGTGGAATGGCGTGACGCCACCATCGTCTCGCTCAAGGCCGCGATCCTGACGACGATCGTCGCAACACCGATCGGAGTGGCGGCCGCCTATGCGTTGAATTCGCGGATGCTGCGCATGTCGGGTTTTATCAACGCGCTGATGACGGCCTCCTTGATCGTACCGGTCATCCTCGTGGGCATCGGTACGTTCTTCATCTATGCGCGTGTCGGCCTGAACAACACCATGACCGGGCTGGTGCTGGCCCACACCGTTCAGGCGCTGCCGCTGGTGATGCTGACAGTGCTTTCCGGGTTCAGGTCCTATGACATGAACCAGGAGCGGGTGGCGCGCAGCCTGGGAGCAGGGCGCTTTGCCGCCTTCTGGCAAGTAACGGTGCCGCAGATACGGTTTTCGATCGTCTCAGGCGCGCTGTTCGCCTTCATCACCTCGTTCGATGAGGTTGTCGTCTCGTTCTTCATATCCGGCGGCGAGGTGACGACGCTGACGCGCCGGATGTTCAACGCCTTGCGCGACCAGATCGATCCGACGATCGCCGCGATCTCCACCTGCCTGATCGTGCTCTCGGTCGTGTTGCTGTCGATGGCGCAACTGTTCGGTCGTCGCCGCTAACGCATGTCCGGAAAAATAAAAAACGGGTTTTTCGAAACCAAGCTCATGCAAGACGAATCTCGATGCGAAAGCTTTAGCTTACGCCCAAACTTTATAGCTTCTTCTTATGACAAGGTACTGACCCTCGATGCGTGACTTACAGTTTCCCGGCCGATCTCCAGTCCGCGCCACCGAAGGCATGGCCGCGACATCGCATCCGCTCGCTACGCTTGCCGCCGTGGACATGCTGCGCGCCGGCGGCAATGCGATGGATGCCGCGATCACGGCGGCAGCCGTGCAGGCCGTCGTGGAGCCGCAGTCAACCGGTATCGGCGGCGACTGCTTCGTTCTCTATTGCCCGAATGGAGGGGGCGATGTGCTGGCATTCAACGGCTCGGGCCGCGCTCCCGCGGCCGCGAATGTCGACTGGTATCTCGAAAAAGGCTTCGATCGCATTCCGGCTGGCGGACCGCATTCGGTGACGGTACCCGGCGCCGTGGACGCCTGGTGCCGCCTGTTGGAAGATCATGGCCGCAAAGGCATCGCCGATGCGCTGGCTCCCGCCATCCACTATGCCGAGCACGGCTATGTCGTGCACGACCGTGTCGCCTTCGACTGGGCGGATCCCGAGACGGATCTTTCGGCCGACGAGCACGCCGCACGCATCTTCCTGCCGGGTGGCAGGGCGCCGGTGGCGGGTGATGTGCATCGCCAGCCGGAACTCGCCGCGACGCTGCGCAAGATCGCCAGGGACGGTCGCGCTGGTTTCTATGAAGGCGAGACCGCCGATGATATGGTCTCGAGGTTGCAGGCACTGGGTGGCCTGCACACGCTCGACGATTTCGCGTCGACAAGGGGCGACTATACGACGCCCGTCAGCACCTCCTACCACGGCTACGACATCCATCAGATGCCGCCGAACAATCAGGGCCTTACCGCGCTGTTGATGCTGAACGTGCTGTCCGGTTTCTTGCCGGGCGGGCTCGATCCCAACGGCGCCGAGCGGCTCCACCTGGAGATCGAGGCGGGACGGCTTGCCTATCGCGATCGCGACAATCTGGTTGGCGATCAGGACCATGTGGCGGTCCCCGTGAAAGAACTTTTGTCGCGTGACTATGCGGACCGGCTGCGCGCCGAGATCGACCGCGATCGTGCCATGACGCGTCTGCCGCGTGTTGCGTTGCCCGGCAGCGACACGGTTTACATTTCGGTGGTCGATCGCGACCGCAACGCGGTCAGCTTCATCAACTCGACCTATTTTTCATTTGGCAGCGGCATTGTCGGCCCAAAAACTGGAATCGTCTTGCAGAATCGCGGGACGAGTTTTCGCCTTGATCCCAGGCATCCGAACTGCATCGCTCCCGGCAAGCGGCCGATGCACACCATCATGCCAGGCATGGTCACCAGGAGTGGTCGCGCGCTGATGCCATTCGGGGTGATGGGCGGTGGCTACCAGCCCTTCGGCCATGTCCATCTGCTGACAAACATGTTCGATTTCGGCATGGACCCCCAGGAAGCGATGGACGCGCCGCGCGTGTTCTACAATGACGACATGGTCAGCGCCGAACGCAGCGTCTCTGCTGAAGCCATCGAAGGCCTGCGCCGACGCGGCCACAAGGTCACGGCGCCGTACGAACCGTTGGGTGGCGGCCAACTGGTTCTGATCGACTGGGAGAAGGGTACGCTGACCGGGGCTTCGGATCCGCGCAAGGACGGCATGGCGCTTGGCTACTGACTGCACACGGGCGAGGCTAAGGACAACCACCACCGATCAGGCTGGTGCTTGACGAGACCGTCTCGGGAACCTTTTTTCGACTGGCGATTTTGGATGTATGGTGTGAGTCCGAATGGCCAAGAGGGTATTTGCCGATGACGACGAAATGTTCTGCGATCTTCGCCCTCGCTGTCGGAATAGGCTGCGGCATTTGCGGGTCGGCGGCTGCTGGAGACCGGCATTACGAGCGTCAGGATCAACCCGAACACTATGTTCCCGCCGAAAGGGACGTCATCGACTTCCTGTTCGGTGGCCCGCGTTATTACGACCAGCAATTGGTCACGACGGCTGCCGGAGCCTGCTCATACCATCGTGTCGGGCCCGACGCGAATGCGTTGAACAAGATCAACGACCACCATTGCGGGAAGTAGCGAGCGCTCTCAGCCTCGGCCGCTCTTCTTCATCCGATCGATGATCTCGGCCATCAGCGCCAGGTCGCGGCGTGAATCGGCCAGGTCGGTCAGCGGCTTGGTGCCTTCGGTGATGTGGCGGTGGAAAATCTCCAACTCGTTGGAGAAGGCGTCGCCGTAGAGCGGACCGAAAGTCCTGGTCACCGGGCCAAGCGGACCGGCATCGGTCACCTCCAGCCGGGTTGGCAGGCTGCGGATATAGGGCGTGTCATAGATGATGCGCACACGCCTGGTGTTCGAGCGCACTTCGATCATGGCGTCGAACAGGCCGATATCGTCGACGACCGCATCATAGCAGCAGGCGAAATGGCCGTAGTCGAAGGTGACTGAGGTGTTGGCGCCGCCATTGGTGCGGTGTGCCGCGACCACGCCCACGGGCTCTCCGATCAACCCACGCATCGCCGAAATATGGTGCGAGGACAGAGCGGTCAGACCGCGATAGGCGCGCATCAGGTCGGCCGGCGCATCGACGCCCACCACCTCGCGGATCAGCGCATCGCGCTCCTTTGCGCCACGCGAAAGCAAGTCCGCGTCGATGTCTTTGGGATAGAGGACATTCTGGCTCTTCTTGAGGAAATGCCGGCCTTCCGAGATCAGGTCGAAGATGCGGACATGGGTGATGTCGGCATGATCAGGCAGTTCATCCCTGGCCGCCAGATAGGCCGGCGCGTAGCGGCGCATGTAGCCGACAAAGAGGGTCTTTCCGTAGTTAGGTGTCAGTGCCAGCAACTCGTCGATCTCGCGCACCGTCAGGCAGGCGGGTTTTTCCAGCAGGATATGCTTGTTGGCCTCCATGGCCGCACGCACGAAGCGGCTGTGCGTGTCGTCGGAGGACAGCACGAACACGGCATCAATGTCCGGCGAACGGATCAGGGCTTCCGCGGATTCATAGGCCTTTGCGGTCGCGTATTCGGATGTGCATAGCGCCACGAGGCTTGGCGAGACGTCATGGACGCCAGCGATGACCCAGCGGTCGCGCTGATCGCTCAGCACCGGCAGATGGATCGACTGCGCGACCTCTCCAAGACCTACAAGTCCGACACGGATCACCGCCACGGCATGCTCCCTTTCAACTCAATCGTTCGGTTGGTCAAAACCAACGTTCATTTGGTAAAGATGTCGTTAGGCGCGGCAGTCAAGCCGCGCCGGTGACGAGCGCAACGAGTTCGTTGCCGGTTGTTTCGGATGCGCGCACCGTCGCTGCCATGCGTCCTGCCCGCATCACCCAGATCTGGTCCGAGAGGCGGCGGACCTGATCGAAATTGTGGCTGACCAGGATGACGCTGACGGACTGTTCGCGCAGGCGCCGGATCAGCGCCTCGACATTGGCCGTTTCCTGCACGCCAAGTGCCGCCGTCGGCTCGTCCATCACAACCAGCTTGGCGCCGGAACCGACGGCACGGCAGATTGATATCGCCTGCCGCTGGCCGCCCGACAGGCGCCGCACACGCTGGTTGATCGACGGCACGTTGATCGAAAGGCGCGACAGCATGGAGCGGGCCTCGCGTTTCATCGCCTTGCGATCGAGGAAAGCGAAGGGGCCGATCCGGCGTACGATCTCGCGGTTGAGGAACAGGTTCTGCGCCACCGTCAGTTCGTCGATCAGCGCCAGGTTCTGATGCACGGTTTCGATACCGGCCTTGCGTGCCTCGTCGGGATTGGTGAAAGGTCGCGCTCGGCCGTCGAAGAACAGATTGCCGGCGTCCGGCTGATGCACGCCGACCAGGCTGCGTATCAGGGAGGATTTGCCCGCACCATTGTCGCCAATGACGGCGGTGACTTCGCCGCGACGGGCCTGGAAGGCGACGTCGGTGAAGGCGCGTATGCCACCGAAATGCTTGCTCAGTCCTTCACAGGCGATGATCGCCTCCGAGGACGGGATGTGATTGACGGCGCTCATTTCTGATACCGCATGATCAGCGCCGCCAGCACCACGATGGCGCCCACGGCAAGCGGTTGATAGAAGGCGGACACACTGAGCAGAGTCAGCCCGTTGACCAGTGCCGTAAGCATCAGCGCGCCGATGGCAGGCCCGAGAATGCTGGCGCGGCCGCCGAACAGGCTGACACCACCGAGCACGACGGCGGCCACCGAATTCAGCAGCAGGCTGGTGTTGATCAGCGGCTCGGCCGAACCGATGCGCGCCACCAGGAGAATTGCCGCGATGCCGGCGCAAAGGCCTGAAATCGTGTAGGCGGCGATCTTGACCCGGTTGGTGCGGATGCCAAGCGCGCCCGCACTTTCGGTCTGGCCGCCGGTCGCCAGCAAATGGACGCCAAAGCGGGTGTGATAGAGCGCGATATGCGCCACGATGACGGCGGCGATAGCCACCCAGACCGGATAGCCGAACGGACCGAAGGAACCGGACGCCAGCTTGAGCAGGAAGGTCGAGCCGACCATGGCTGGCTCACCGCCCGACAGGATGAGGCCGAGCCCGGTGATCGCCGAAAGCGTGCCGAGCGTCACCACGAAGTCGGGTATTTTCCCGGCGGTGATGATGACGCCGTTGAGAAACCCGACCGCACTTGTGGCGAGAACCGCAGCCACGCAGGCGAGGAGGATACCCCAGCCCGCGGCGTTGACGAGGCCAAGGATAACGGCGCCCAGCATGACGGAAGCGGCCATGGAAAGATCTATGCCGGATGTCGCCACCACAAAAGTCTGGCCGATCGACAGCACGACCAGGATCGCCGCCGCCAGCAACAGCGCCTGCAGATTGGCGACGCTGAGAAAGACCGGCTGGGCGATGCCGAACACGATGACGAGGCCGACCAGGCCGACGACGGACGCCCAGTCGGCCCAGAAGGAAGGATCGAGGAGGAGAGCCGCAAGGGAGGGACGACTCTCCTCTGCGCCCGCCGAATGGGCGGCGGGCGCGTTGTCTGAAGGAGTGCTCACTTCAACATCTCGCGGAAGGGATCAGGATAGTCGCCACCGGGGCGCGGGAAGTTCTTCAGCGAGGCCTCGGCATTGTCCTTGTTGATCAGCAGCACCGGTGCCGGCACGTTGGCGGGCAGTTCCTTGCCCTTGGCGGCCACGGCGCAGGCCTCGACGCCCATGGCGCCGACGACATAGGGGTACTGTGCGACGGTGGCGGAGAGTTCGCCGGCGGCAATCGATTTCAGCGCATCGACGATGCCGTCGAGGCCGATCACCTTCACTTCCTTGCCAGAGGTCCGCACGGCGCGTTCGACGCCGAGCGCCATGATGTCGTTGGCGGCGAAGAACCCAGTGAGGTCCGGATGCGCGGCGAGGATGTCGGTGGCGGCGGTCAGCGCCTTCTCGCGATCCCAATCGGCGCTGACCATCACCACGACTTCGAGCTTGCCTTCAACGGCCTGCTTGAAGCCCTTGATGCGAGCGTTGCTGCCGACATCGCCGACGATGCCCGCAATGATAGCGACCTTGGAGCCCTTCGGCACCAGCTTCAGCATTTCTTCGCCGGCCAGTGCACCGGCGGCGACATTGTCGGTGCCGATATAGGTCGAGACGGCGAAGCCGGCAGCCTTGGCCTGCTCGGCGTCGATGGTGCTGTCGATGTTGACGATCGGCTTCTTCTTCTGCGCGACCGGCACAAGGGCCTGGACGAGGTTGGAGACGCTGATCGGGTTGACCAGGTAGCAATCGAAATCCTGCATGGCCATGGCGGTCAGGCGGTCGGCCTGTCCAGTGGCGTCGCCCATATTGGCGGCGGCCTGGACGGTGACATTGACGCCGTTGGCCTTTGCCTGCTCTTCGATGCCCTTCTGCATGGTCTGGAAGAATGGGTTGTCGAGGCCCTTGACGATGGCCGCGACTTTCGCGGCGTCTTCGGAGAATGCCGGCCCTGAAGCCATCATCGCAAACAGACTGGCGCTCACCGCCAGACAATTGAACAAGCGCATAGTTCTTCCTCCCGTTGTTGATTGTGTCTCGTTGATCGGTCTCAGGCGAAGGAAAGGCCTGCGCCGGACGTTGCGGTGCGAATCCACCCATTGATGACAGGCGGCCGTCAGGGCAGCGACAGTCATATGATTTGTCGGCTTCGAGCCCATTTCGGGCCTGTTGATGTCAGGCATTTCTCCTCCCAGAGCGCTGGCCAGTGCCTTGCCAGCATTTCCGCATGTTCGAGAAAAATTTAACACGCGTCAAGATTTAAAATGGTGTGCAGTGGTTTTTGATTGTGCTGCAACGCAGCACGTCGGTTGGAGTCATTGGTTCGGAGAGCCGGATTGTGAGCGTGCTGCTCAGTTCGGGCGGAGCGGCGCCAATGCGGGGCCATCCGTTCGAAACAGATGGCAGGCAGCGGGAGAGATTTCGAGGCTGATCGGCTTGTGCAAAGGCGTCGTGTCGCCGCCCTCGGCCTGAACCACCAGTGTCAGTGCTGGCGCGATCTCGACATGCAGGATGGTCAGGCTGCCCAGCCGCTCGGCCAGCATGGCCTGTCCGCGAAACTGTCCTTCGGCAGAGACGCTGAGATGTTCGGGGCGCATGCCAAGCAGGACCTCGTCGCCAGATCTGATTGCGCCGGCCTCGACCGGAACCGTCAGCGCCTGGCCGTCCGGCAACGTCACTGTGACGCCACCGGGACCCGTCGATGCAACCTTCAGCTTCAGCAGATTCATCTTCGGTGAGCCGATGAAGCCGGCGACAAAAATGTTCGCCGGCCTGTTGTAGAGGTCGAGCGGCGAGCCGACCTGCTCGATGTGTCCGCCGTTCAGCACCACGATCTTGTCGGCCATGGTCATCGCTTCGGTCTGGTCATGGGTGACATAGATCATCGTCGCGGCGAGTTGCTCGTGCAGCCGCATCAGTTCGAGCCGCATGCTGACACGTAGCGCCGCATCGAGGTTCGACAGCGGCTCGTCGAACAGGAACACTTTTGGGTTGCGCACGATGGCGCGGCCGATGGCGACGCGCTGGCGCTGGCCGCCAGAAAGCTCCTTCGGCCGGCGTTCGAGAAGATGCGAAAGCTGCAGCACTTCGGCCGCCTCCTTCACCTTGCGTTCCTTCTCGCTGGCGGCAATACCGGCGATCTTCAGCGCAAAGCCCATATTGTCGGCGACCGTCATGTGCGGATAGAGCGCGTAGGACTGAAACACCATGGCCAGCCCGCGTTCAGACGGGTCGATGTCGTTGGAGCGGACGCCATCGATGAGAAGGTCGCCATGCGGAATTTTCTCGAGACCAGCGATCATGCGCAACAGCGTGGACTTGCCGCAGCCTGACGGCCCGACGAACACCACGAATTCCCGGTCCTTGACGTCCAGGTCTATGCCCTTGATGACTTCCACGGACCCGTAGGATTTGCGCACGCCGCGCAGCTTGAGCTCAGCCATGGCTTGCCTCCCTGTCGGCACGTTCGGGCGTGCCGTTGTTGTTCTCATCATGCGTCATCGCCAGCGGCGCACCCGCTTCACCCTTCCAGAGGATCAGGCTGGCCGCGCCGATCAGCCCGGCGCGAGCTCCGAGCTCGGCCCGCACGATCGGTACGTCACGATAGGCAGGCATTGCCCGCTGTCCTACTGTCGTCCGGATCATCGGAGCCAGAAGGTCGAAACCGTTGGCGAGGCCGCCGCCCATCACGATCAGATCCGGCGAATAGAGATGCAGCAGATTGGTGAAACCAATGCCCAGCCACTTCGCTTCCGCCTCCAGCAATTCAAGCGCGCGCACGTCGCCGGCACGCGCGGCATCGACGACATGCTTGGCCGAAACGTCGCCATTGGCTGACAGGCGCCTGAGCAGCGAGCCGTCGCCTGGCGCCGTCAGTGCCGTGGCGCGCCGCCCCAGTGCCGTTCCCGAGGCAACCGCCTCGAAGCAGCCTATGGCGCCGCAAAAGCAGCGCTCGCCTTCACCGGTAATCGTCATGTGGCCGATCTCGGCGGCCAGCCCGCGCCGTCCGTGATAGATGTGACCCTCGGCAACGACGCCGCCACCGATGCCGGTGGAGACGGTGACGAACACCATCGATCCGGTGCCCCGGCCGGCGCCGAAGCGCCATTCGCCAAGCGCTGCCGCATTGGCATCGTTTTCGAGGCGCACCGGCAGGCCGAAATGGCTGCCGAGAATGTCGATCAGCGGCACATCGTGCCAGCCCGCCAGCGTCGGCGGGGCAATGACAATTCCGGCCTTGGGATCGAGCGGACCCGGCGCGCCGACGCCAATGCCGACCACCTCCGCCTGCGGCCGCTGTGCCAGAATATCGGCCGCCAGCGTTATGATCTGGCCGATCACCGCCTCCGATCCTGCCACGGCCATCGTTGGCGCCGAGGCATGGGCTACGACGTGGCCGCCGCTCTCGACCAGCGCGCCGCGCAGCTCGGTTCCGCCAAGATCGAAGGCGAGGGCGACCTTGTTGGCCATCAGGCGGCGACCTTCAGCCCATGCAGCCATGCCATGCGCTGGGCAAGGTCGGGGTCGCCGAATGCCAGTGAGCCCAGCACCACGGTCTCGGCGCCGGCGGCGCGCAGACGCGGCACGGTCTCATGGCGGATGCCACCATCCGCCGCCAGGATGATGTCAGCCTCGCGGCCGGCCTTTCTCATCAGGGCGCGTGCCTCGATCAGGCGAGGGCAGGCCTGTTCCGAAAGGCTCTGGCCCTTGACGCCGATGGAGGTGCCAAGAAGCGTCACGAAGGCCACTTCCGGCAGGAAGGGCGTTATCGCGGCAACTGGTGTTTCCAGCCTGAGCACGACGCCGGCCTCGGCGCCGAGCTCATGCGCCAGCCGCACGGCGCGCAGGCCCGCTTCCGCGTTCTCGGCATGGACGCTGACAAGGTCGGCGCCGGCCTCGATGAACTGGCGCGTCTGCTCCTCGACGATTTCCGCTTCGACCATCAGATGGACATGGATCGGCCTCGCTGTCAGCTTGGCGATGCGTGCCACCAGGTCCGGAAAGAACAGGAAGCCGGGGGTGAAGCGGGCGTCGGCCACGTCGATGTGGTGCAGATCGACGAAGGGATCGATGCGATTGAGGTCGCGTTCCATATTGGCGAGATCGGCTGACCAAAGCGAAAACTCGCCGAGCAGCCGGTTGCGCGGCAAGGCGGCGATGGCGGCGCGGCCGGACAGGGATTTGGTCGTCATGACGGAAGAAGGCTCCGAATGTTGAGGTGAGCGTGCAGGAAGGCGGTGATTTGCGCGTGGAGTTCAGAAAAATGCCGGCTGCCGTCGAGCGACTTCGGAAACACCTCCGCGACCACCGCACCGGGAATGGCGGTGGCCAGCGTGTTGGCGGCCGACAGTGGATGTACCTCATCCAGGGCATTGCCGATGACCAATACCGGCATGGCGACAGCGGCGGCATCGTCAACGGAAACGCTTGGTCCATCGGCAGCGATATCCGCCAGGACCTCTGCGAACTGCGCGGCATCGGGCCGGTCGAAATAGCCCAGCAGCGAGGCTAGATTGTCGGGCGCCTCACGCTTGAACCGGGCCGCCGTTTGCGACTCCACGAAGATCGCTTTTGCCCTTTCAGGTCCATGATCCAGGATGAGGCTTGCGACCTCCGCGATCGGCAGCATATTCGCCGGCGCGCGGTCGAAGGTCCAGGCCGGCCTTACGAGCACGAGGCCGGTCACGCGATCCGGATGGCGGCAGGCAAGGCGCATGGCAATCGCCGCGCCCATGGAGATGCCGCCGGCAACGAAGCGCCGCAGCCCCGCCTCATCGGCGGCGGCAAGAACGTCGTTAGCGAACATGTCGAAGGAAAACGGGCGGCCTTTGCCAAGAGTGGACGCGCCGTGCCCACGGCATTCCAGCGTGATGCGCCGGAAGCCCGCGTCGGCGGGAAATGACTGGGCGACCTGCGCCTCGCCGCCGCCCAGGCCGTGCTGGAAGACGATCGCAGGCCCGTCGCCATTGTCCGACATCGAGAGCGCGGCGCCGTCGCGGAGAAGGGTGGCCACGGCTGCCATCAGAGCAGCCCCTTGAGGAAGCGGGCCACGCCGGGCGCTTCGGCAGCCGAGAGCCCGTGCGTGACCAGCGGCCCGTCGAAACCCGTTGCCTTGAGTCGGGAGACGAAATCCGCAAAGTCGACAACGCCCTGGCCAGCGGTGGCAAAGCGGCCGTCGACGAAACGGTCCTTGGCATGGGCCATGGCGACGTGGCCGGCCGTGCGTTCGATTGCTTCGGCGACGATGACGCGTGCCTGCTGGGCGTTCGCCTGTTCGAACAGGTTCGCCGGATCGAGAACGACGCGCAGCCGCTTCGAGCTCATCTCGGTGATGAGACGCATCGCATCGTCGGCTGACGTGACGATGTTGGCTTGCTCCGGCTCGATGCCGAGATCGACGCCGTGGCGCTCGGCGAACTCCAGCGCCTTTGCCATTTCAGCAGCCATATCGGCCCAAGCCGAAGCATCTCCATTATCGGGATGCTGAGCCCACTGGTCATCGGCATTGCGCGTCCCCGTGCAAAGCGTGACGAGAGGAATGGAAAGTGCTGCTGCCGCCTCGATGATCACGGCAAGCCGGCGCAAGCCATCGTCGCGCACCGCCTTGTCCGGATGCGCCATGTTGTAGGTGCCCGAAAGCGCCACCAGAGAGACGCCTGAACCAGCCGAAGCGGCGGCAATCGAGCTGATGGCGTTGTCCGGAACGACATTCGGCATGGACGGTAGGCCGGCACAGGCAAGGTTGAACTGGGTGACGGCAAACCCGGCGTCGCGGACCGCTGCCAGCACGCCGGCCGGTTCGTTTCCCGAAAACGTCTTGGCGAACACCCCGATCTGCATCAGACCGCTCCCGTCACGGAGGCGATCTCGACGCGCTGCCCGGTCTCGACCGAGCGCGCGATCGCCACCATGGCTCGGATCGAGGCGAGCCCGTCCTCGACGTCGGCACCACGCAGTGGCGCGCCGTCAAGCACGGTGGCGGCGAGGCCTTCGATCTGCCGCCTGAAGAAATGACCGTCGGCGCCAAGCGGCTTTCGCGACGTCGCATCCTTCTCGTGAAAAATGTCGACTTCGCTTGCCCGGAAATACCAGGGGTTGAAGGTTTTTGCGATCACCGAGCCGTTTTCGCCGTAGAGCTGAAAACCTTCGTGCCAGTCCATGCGCACGGCCACTGTGAGATCGAGATGACCGAGCGCCCCATTGGCGAACTCCGTTTCGACGAACCAGCAATAGGCGCCGAACCGCTCATTGAGGCGGGCGCGGACAGCAACGATCTCGCCGCACAGGAAGCGTGCCGTGTCGACAAGGTGAGACCCATGCGCCAACATGAAGTATTGCCGGAGATTGGCCTTGGGATTGCCGGCCGGCTTGCGCGCCAGCTTGCTGGTGACGGGCAGCGGCTGGATCGCGTCGGTGTTGGTGTAGCGGTGGGTGGAGTCGCAATACCAGGCCTTCAGCGCCAGGATCTCGCCCATCTCGTGGCGGACGAAATCTCGGGCAGCCTCGAGCGCGGGATCGAAGCGCTTCATGTGGCCGACCTGCAGCACCTTGCCGGAACGCTTGACCGCATCGGCCAGCTTCTCGCCTTCCTCGACCGAGACGCCGATCGGCTTTTCGCACAGCACGTGTTTGCCGGCTTCCAGCGCCTTGATCGACATCGGGACGTGGTAGGCGTCGGAAGTAGCGACGATAACCGCCTCCAGTTCCGGGTCGGCCAGCATGGCATCGTAGTCGCCATACATCTTCTGCGGTTCGTAGGTTGCGCCCATCCGTGCCAGCAGGTCGGGCGCGGCATCACAGATCGCATAGAGATCGGCATTGCCTGCTTTCACGCAAGATTCGAGATGGGCGAATTGCGCGATCGGGCCGCAGCCGAGCACACCGACACGAAGACGACGTTCCTGTTTCCGGATCATGGTTTCGTCCTCACGCGCCGTAGTTACGCATGGTCTGGCGGTTGGTCTTGACCGCGGCGGCCGGATCGGCGGCGGCGGCCTCGGATTCCTCTTCCAGCACCAGCCAGCCGTTGAAGCGTGGCGCAGCACTTGCGATATCGATCACCGTCTGGGTGTCGCAGATGCCCTTGCCCAGCATCGCCCATGTGCCGGTGGCATCGACGTCCTTCAGGTGCACATAGCGGATGCGGTCACGATAGGTGGTGAGCGTGTCCGCCATGTCGGCGTGGCCGCGCAGGATGTGGCCGGTGTCCGGCACCCAGCCGACGAGCGAGGGGTCGATCAGCGAGAAGATCCGGTCGTAGTCGGCGCGGTCGAACAGCAGCGTGTTGTGGTGGGAGCTGGGATGAACGGCGACATCGACGCCGGCCTTGCGCCCGAGCTCGCCGGCCTTGTTGTAGAATTCGGCCGCGATGGCGAACTTGTCGTTGCGCGGGCCATCGGACACGACCGTGGCCGAGCCGATCGAGACGAGCGCGCCAGGAAATGCGGACGCGAATTCGATCCAGCGCTGCGCGGCTTCGAGATCGGCGTCGATCCTGTCCTTCCGCGTGAAGCCGCTGCTGGAGCCGAAGGCGAAGGAGACGAGGGTGAGGCCGGACGACTTCAGCGCGGCGGCGAATTCCGAGGGTCTGTCGGCATAGCGGCCGATCATCGTGTCGGTGATCTCGATGCCGGCGTAGCCGCCACCGGCGATTGCCTTCAGGAGATCGTCGGGACCGCCGGCAAAGCGGTCTCCGAGCATCTCCCAGGTAAAGGTCTGGCAACCGACTTTCAGGTCTTTCTTGGTCATGCTTTCATTCCTTGATGCCGCCCTGCGTCAGCCCTTCGATGATGTGCCGCTGGAAGAAGAGCACCAGCACGATCAACGGAACGGTGACGACTGCCGAAGCTGCGGCGATATCGCCCCAGGGCACGTAGTAGAGGTTGGTGAAATTGGCGATGCCGACAGGAATCGTCTGGTGGTCGATGTTTGAGGTGAAGGCCAGCGCGAACAGGAATTCGTTCCAGGCGGTGATGAAGGCGAGCAGGCCGGTGGTCACCAGGCTGGGCAGCGACATCGGCAGGATGATGTGCCAGAGCAGGCCGGGAATGCTGACGCCGTCCATGCGCGCCGCCTCGTCGATCTCGCGCGGCAGCGTTTCGAAATAGCCGAACAGCACCCAGGTGACGAGCGGCAGCCCGAGCGCCAGATAGGTGATGATCAGCGCCGTGTAGGTGTCGAGCAGCCCAAGATTGCTCGCCACTAGATAGAGTGGCCCGACCAGTGCGATCTGCGGAAACATCGACACCGAGAGGATGACCATCAGGATGCCAAAGCGGCCCTTTATGTTGAGCCGCGACAGCGCGAAGGCCGCCAGCGATCCGACGAAGAGACAGAGGAACGTCGTGGCCAGCGAGACCACCAGCGAGTTCCAGACGTATCGGTGCAGCTGCTTCTCGACGAAGGCGTTGTAATAGTGTTCGAGCGTGAACGGCGAGGGGATCAGCGACGGCGAGCCCGAGGTCAGCGCCTTGTCGAGCTGGAACGACGTCGAGAACTGCCACAGGAACGGGCCGGCCGACCAGATCAGGATCAGCAGGGCGCCGAGATAGATGGCGATGCTTTGCAGAGGTGAGCGCGTGTCGTTCATTGCGCTCTCCTGATCTGCCTGACGAGATAGAGGCAGAATACCAGTGCGATAATGCCTTCGGTGACGAACATGGCTGTCGAAACCGCCGCGCCATAGCCAAACTGCAATGTCGAGAAGAGCACCTTGTAGGACAAGGTGGATAGCGTCTCGGTGGAGTCGGCGGGTCCGCCGCCGGTCAGCACATAGACAAGGTCGAATACGCGAAAGGCATCCAGCGCGCGAAACAGGCCGGCGATCAGCAATGTCGGCATCAGCAGCGGCAGGCGGATGTACCAGAAGGTGATCCACCCCTTGGCGCCATCCATGCGCGCCGCCTCGATCAGCGAATTGGGCACGGTCTGCAGGCCGGTCAGAAGCAGCAACGCCATGAATGGTGTGGTCTTCCAGACATCGGCGATGATGATGGTCGTCATCGCTGTTTGCGTTGAGCCATACCAATTGACGTTCTGCTCGATCAGCCCGGCGTGTAGCAGGATATAATTGATGATGCCGTTCTGGCCGTCGAACAGCCAGCCGAACATTTTTGAGGTGACGACAGTGGGCATTGCCCAGGGAACCAGCATCGCGGCGCGAACCAGGCCGCGTCCCTTGAAGGCCTCGCAAAGAATCAGCGCCATGCCGAGCCCGATCACGGTCTCCAATGTCGTCGACGCCAGGGTGAACCACATGGTGTGCCACCATGCATTCCAGAACTGCGCGTCGCCCCACAGCTGCACATAGTTGGCGAAGCCGGTGAAGTCCTGATCCTGCGTGATCAGCGAGGTGTTGGTGAGCGAGAGGTAAAGCCCGTTGACGATCGGATAGAAGGAGACCGACGCCAGCGACACGAATGCCGGCGTCAGCAGGAGCAGGGCCCAGAGGGCGCCCGGAAGCGCCTTGCCAAGCCTCCGCGGCCGGCCGGTGCCAGAAACATCAACCGCCGCGGACATGGGTTCAGCCGACAATCTTGTTGATCTGCGCGGCCAGCGCGTCCATCTCGGCCTGGACGTTGCCAGAGACCAGCGCCTTGGAGATACCCGACTGCAAGGCAAGCGTCACCTTGGCGTATTCGGGCGTGATCGGCCGCGCCGTGGCGCCGGTGAAGACCTTTTCCAGGCTTGCCATGAACGGCTGTTCCGTCTTGATCTTCTCGTCCTGGAACAGAGCGGGGCGTGTCGGCGCCAGGCCGAAGTTCAGAGCGATGCGATGCTGGGTCTCGCTTGACGACAGCCAGGTGAGCAACTCGATCGCGGCTTCACGATGCTTGGAGTTGGCGTTGACGCCGAGCTGATAGCCGCCGAGGCAGGCCGAGCTCTTGCCACCCGGGAACGAAGGCAGCGGCGCGACGCCAACCTTGTCGACGACCTGAGATGCCTTGGCATCCTGGGCGATCGGGTAGACGTAGGACCAGTTGCGCATGAACATCGCCTTGCCCGAGGTGAACGGTTGGCGCGACGGCTCTTCGTCCCAGGACAACACATCCTGCGGGCTGATCTTGGTCGTGGCAATGGTGTCGTGGAGGAACTGGATCGCTTCCACCGCGCCCTTCTGGTTGATCAGCGACGACTTGCCGTCGGGCGCGAGGATGGCACCGTTGTTGGAGGTGATGATCTCGACCGCGTCGCAGACCAGAACCTCGGCCTGCTTGCCCTGCCAGAGATAGCCAAAATCGATATCGCCGGCCTTCTGTGCGGCGGCGGCGATCGTGGCCATGTCCGCCCAGTTCTCCGGCACCTTGCCACCATGCTTCTCCAGCACGTCCTTGCGGTAATAGAACATGCCCGAATCCATGAACCAGGGCAGGGCGGTGAGCTTGCCGCCATAGGTGCAGGCGTTGAGGGTTCCCTCAAAGTAAGCGCTGCGCTTGTCGACCGGGAAGTATTCGTCGAGCGGCAGTGCCCAGCCGGCGGCGGCAAAGCCGGCGATCCAGATCACGTCCTGGCTGAACACGTCGGGCGTGCCGTTGCGGCGGGCCAACTGCTGGACAAGGCCCTGATACACCTCGGTGGAGGAGCTTGGTGGCGGGAGTTCGATGTTCTTGACGAGAATGCGATCCTGCGATTCGTTAAAGGCCTTGATCAGATCGCCAAAGGTCTCCTTGCCGAAGAAGGCAGCGCTCGCAAAACTGATTTCGGCGCGTGACTGGGCGCGAGCCTTGCGGACTCCCAGTCCTGTGCTCATGCCAAGTGTTGCCGCGCCCAAGAGGCCGGCGCTTCCAATGAGAAACTGCCTGCGGTCAGCAATCGTGACGTGAGCAGCAGGCTTCGAGCCGGAGACCGGCCCTTTTTTCATGTCAGTCATTTTCTCCTCCTTGGGCTGGCAGCCTCCCGATATTGTGTGCCAGCATGTTCGTATGTTCTATAAAAATTTTACGCGCGTCAACATTTAAAATGCTGTATAGCGGCTTTCGAACAAGGCCCGCTGCTGGCGCAAGGGCTCGGACAAGGCATCAGGACGTTTGGGAGGTAGAATAGAAATGCCCGCGAATTCAAAGGACAAGCTCGGCATCGGCGTCATCGGCTGCGGCAACATATCTATGACCTATCTGCGCAATGCGGCGCTCTTCGCCGGTGTGGAATTGCGGGCATGCGCCGACATTTCCACGGAACTGGCAGCCCTGCGCGCCAGCGAATATGGCATCCGTGCCGTCAGCGTGGATGCGCTTCTGGCTGATCCCGAGATCGACCTCGTCCTCAACCTCACCATACCGTCGGCGCATTTCGACGTTTCGGTTTCAGCGCTTTCCGCCGGAAAACACGTTTTCACCGAAAAGCCGCTGGCGACATCAGCCAGCGACGGACGCCGCCTTGTCGCCGAGGCCGCTGAGCGCGGTCTGCTGCTGGGTTCGGCCCCGGACACATTCCTTGGTGCCGCCGGCCGGCGCGCGCGCCGGCTTATGGAGGAGGGCGCCATCGGTCGGGCTGTCACCGG
Organism: Mesorhizobium shangrilense; assembly: GCF_040537815.1. Lineage (NCBI taxonomy): Bacteria > Pseudomonadati > Pseudomonadota > Alphaproteobacteria > Hyphomicrobiales > Phyllobacteriaceae > Mesorhizobium > Mesorhizobium shangrilense. Next base: position 1,627,362 of record NZ_JBEWSZ010000001.1, on the reverse strand, counting down.
CACCGCCTTCATGATGGGGCGCGGCATGGAACATTGGCATCCCAATCCGCAATTCTATTACCAGCCTGGCGGCGGGCCGGTCTTCGACATGGGCCCTTACTATCTGACGATGCTCGTCAACCTGCTTGGGCCGGTGGCCCGCGTCATGGCGATGGCGACGCGCGGCCAGGAGGAGCGGCTGATCACCGCCGAAGGTCCGTTCAAGGACACCACCTTCAAGGTTGGCACGCCGACGAATATCCTGTCGCTGCTGGAATTCCGCTCCGGCGCCACCGTGACCTTCGGCGCGTCATGGGATGTCTTCAGGCACTCCAATCATCCGATCGAGCTTCATGGCACGGAAGGTTCGCTCAGACTGCCTGACCCCGATACGTTCGGCGGCACGATCTCGCTGTCGGAGCGTGGCGCTGACTGGGCTGATTTCCAGAGCGAGAGCGAGCTCTACGGCGCTCTGAACTGGCCCTACGCCGCGCCCGATCGCGCCAATTACCGGATGCTCGGCGTTGCCGATCTGGCGCGCGCGCTGAAGACTGGTAGAAAGCCGCGCGCGTCCGGCGATCTCGCCCTTCATGTGCTGGAGATCATGGAGGCCATTCTTGCCTCGGGCGAAAGCCGCGAATCGGTCGCCGTCAACGGAACGGTCGATCAGCCGCGGCTTCTCCAGGAAGACGAGGCGGCAAGCCTGCGTGCGTAAGCAGGAGCGGCTTTCCATGACGAAGTCCCCTTTATCCCTGCTCGACGCCGAGGCCCGGCATGTGCTCGACCTCGGCCGGCAGGCGCCCGCGCGGCCGTTCGAGGCCGGCACGCCGGAAGAGGCGCGCCGGGCCTATGAAGAGGGATTTCCCGAATTTCAGGGCGAGCGCGAACCGGTCGCCTCGCTTGTCGAGCGCACGATCGCGGGGCCCGGAGGGCCGTTGACGCTCAGGATCTACCACGGGCAGGGAGTGCCTTCGGCCCTAGCCCCGGCACTGCTCTATCTGCATGGCGGTGGCTGGGTCATCGGCAATCTCGATTCGCATGACGAGATTTGCCGCTGGTTTGCCAACATCGCCGGCTGCGTGGTGGTCTCTCCGGATTACCGGCTGGCGCCCGAACACAAATTCCCGGCCGCGATCGAGGATTGCCAGGCGTCGCTATCCTTCATGCGGATACATGCTGATGATCTCGGCATCGATGCTCTGCGGATCGCCGTCGCCGGCGACAGCGCCGGCGGCAATCTCGCCACGGTGCTGTGTCTTCTCTGCCGCGAAGAAAAGGCCGCGCCAACGGCGCAGTTGCTGTTTTATCCGAACACAGACGCTTCGCAGGAAGCCGGCAGTTATCACCGCTTTGCCGAGGGCTTCGGCCTGACGGCGTCGTCGATGGCCTGGTTTCGCGATCACTACATTCGCGATCTCTCTGATATCAGGGATTGGCGCGTTTCGCCGCTGAAGGCTGTCAGTCTTGCCGGCACGGCGCCGGCTTTTGTCGCGATCGCCGGTCACGACATCCTTGCCGATGAAGGCGAGGCTTATGCGAAACGTCTGGCGGCGGCCGAGGTGCCAATTATCGTCAGGCGCTGGCCCGGCCAGATCCACGGCTTCGTTTCGATGGGCCACCATGGCCCGGCGGCGCGCGAGGCAGTGAATGCGGCGGTTGCCGCATGGTGCGGCTTCGATCCGGCTTTCGGGCGTCAGGCCGACTGACGCATGACCAGTGTCGAGTCGAGATTGACCTTCGGCGAGACAGCCGCCCCATCCTCGTTCAGCAAGGCCAGCAGCGTTTCCACGCTGCGCCCGGCCATCGAGGCAAAATCCTGGGCCATGGTGGTCAGCGCCGGGCATGTGTAGCGGCTCAGCGGATGGTCGTCATGCGCCGCGACGCGCAGGTCACAATCGCTTTTGCGCCCGACCTTGAGGCCATGGGAGTAGGCGGCCGCCATCACGCCGAAAGCGAGACGGTCGTTGTTGCACAGAATGGTCTTGCCAGGCAGGCCGCCATTGCCGAGCATTTTCTCCATCTGTTCGTAGCCGATCCGCTCGAAGTCCCAGGTGTAGTCATCGGTGTTGCCGATGACGATGGGCTCCTGTCCGAGCCGCTTCATGGAGCTCATATAGCTGTTCAGCCGCTCCGGGGAATTGTGGTTGACGTGCGGAATATCGAAATAGATCGGCGCGTCGCCGGAGCGGCAGAGATAGTCGACGATGGTCGAGACGCTCTGGCTGTTGTTGTTGCCGACGAACGGCGTTCCGCCTTCGAGATAAGTGTCGAAATAGACGACCGGTATGGCCTGCGTCAGCTTCTCCAACGTCCGGTGATCCGAGCGCACACCGAGTGGCGCGATCAGGGCACCGGAAACCTTGAGCGACAGGATGGTTCGCGTCGCCTCGACTTCGAGTTCGCGCGAGCCATGCGAGGAGATCACGATCGGCCAGTAGCCTTCGTCGCGCAGCCTGAGTTCGATGCGGCTGACCATCTCCGAGTAGAAGGGGTCGACGACCGTCGGCACCATGATGCCGATGCTGCGGGTGCGCTTGCGGTTCAGGTTGCGGGCAAACAGATTGGGCTGGTAATCGGACGAGCGCAGCGCAACCTCGATCCGTTGCCTCGTGGCAGGCTTGATGGAGGTCGGATCATCGAAATATTTTGACAGCGTTGGCCGGGAGACGCCGCAGGAACGGGCAAACTCCTCCATCGTCTTGTGCGTCATCGGCATTCGATCCCTCGCATCATGGACATCCGTTTCCTGGCTGTCCCTTAGCGCTGCCCCGCCAGCTACATACGTCGCGCCAGCGCGCAACCGCAAGGCGAAATTTTACAGATAACTTTGTCACTTTTAATGCGTATCAGTAAATTATTACATACGTAAATTTATTAATTGACGCAGAAAATTGAAAGGCCGAACGTCAACATCGCCAGCGGGAGCGTCCGATAGTGCTGATTGCCGGCATCTCGTGCTTGACGCGCCAAGAAGGTTCGGGATGTCGGATCGAGCCTGCTTGACCTTCGCAACATCGTCGACTAGCTAGGTGGCCATACGCGGGTATGGTGAAATGGTATCACAAGAGCCTTCCAAGCTCCCGGTGCGGGTTCGATTCCCGCTACCCGCTCCAAAGTTTCACGCAAGGAATTCGTTTCGGTTCGACGCTGTTTGATCAGCATTCGACTGACGCTGGTGGTTGTGAAAATGGCGCGCTGAGCCTTCTGGCCCTCATGATTTTCCAGGCGGATTAGGCAGTTACGCGAACCGCTCGAATGCGCGAACCGCTCAAATGCGCGAACCGCTCAAGGGTTCGCGCATGACACAAGCACATCCACTCTTCGAAAGCCGAAACTTTCGATCAATAATAAGCAAATTCAACAGGTCAGGGCGCCTTTTGCATCTCGTAGGGGAGGCGCAGTCTCAGCTGTTGAACAGGGAAGCCACCTGATGCTGTGGCGGCACCTGTCCGCCCGGTGTCAGCTTGTCGACGACCCCTGGCAACGCAGCGGACAATTGCTTGAGCAGTTCCTGCTCGTCCATTCCGGTCCGCTGTGCGATTTCGCGAATGACTTGCGGGCCCAGCGCGCTGCCCAGGTCGTTGGGGTTGATCGGCTGGTTCTGTCCGGTGCCGACCCATGAGTCGGCGACATTGCCGTGACCGGCGTCCGTCAGCTTGCCGAGGAGACCGCCCAGCCCGCCAAGCAGGCCGCCGTCGGCGGATGTTGTTCCGGCCGGTTCGGGGCTTTGCGGCTGTGCCGGCTGTTCGGCGCTTCTGCCGCTCAGCATCTTTCCAACCATCAGCGCGCCGAGCGCGATCATCAGCGGTTTGGCGATATTGCCGCCGGGAACGGCGTTGTCAAAAAGTCCCATAGTGGATCCTCCATCTGAACCAAGCCCAGCCCATCGTCAACAATGGCGCATTCAGGCGGAATTTCAAGCTGGCTTGAGCTTTTGACAATCATGTGAAAATCTCTCGCCAGGGGGATCGGAGAGGAAAAAAAATGGGTATCATCAGCTGGATCATTCTCGGCATCGTCGCCGGTTTCATTGGCAGCAAGATCGTCAACAAGACAGGCCAGGGCATGATAATGGATATCGTGCTCGGCATCGTCGGCGCCATTGTCGGCGGCCTGATCTTCAGCGCTTTCGGTGCGTCGGGCGTTACTGGCCTCAACATCTACAGCTTGATTGTCGCGGTCGTGGGTGCGGTGGTTGTGCTCTGGGCCTACCACCAGTTCACCGGAAGCCGGACACTTTAGACGCAGGGCAGGTCCACCTCGGATATTCGACAGTCGCCGGCCGCATTCGTTTGGCCGGCAACTGAGCTATTGGCGACCAACACTCCATCCGCCGAACGGTAGCTAGGCGACGATGGTCAGTCGGCGCTTGCGCTGATCCAGCGTGACGATGGTCAGGCCGCTGCCGACAACCAGCAGGATGCCGCAGACCGCCAGCGCATTGGGGAATTGGCCAAACACCAACAGGCCCGAAATGACCGCCCAGACGGTGAAGCAGTAGTAGAACGGCGCCACCGCGCTCGTCGACCCGACGCGGTAGGCCATGAAGATGAAGAAGTGGCCGAAGATCAGGAAAAACCCGGCGCCGGCCATCAACAGCAGATGGCGCATCTCTGGCATGACCCTGCGCTCGGAAACCAGATGCGCGGCGCCCGCGCCAACCAGCATCACGACCACGGCAGAAATCGCCACGATCATCCCCGGGACTTCAGCGGGGACCCGCCTGCCGGCGAGATCGCGCGCGGCCGACAGCGCCGCGTTGCCCAGCGCCAGCAAGGCATACACCGAAATGCCCTCCATGGTCGGTTGCGCCACCATCAGCGCGCCGATGAAGCCGAGCCCGATCAGCGCCATGCGTTGCCCGCCGATCCGGTCGCCAAACAGGATAGAGGAGCCGACAAGCATCAACAGCGGCGTGATCTGGCCGAGCGCGGTGGAATCGGCGATCTGCATGTTGGCCAGCGCCACCACGTAGCAAAGGATCGCCGCCAGCTCGAGCAGGTTCCTGCGCAGCACGCGCTTGTCGAATATCAGCGGGATCTGTTTGCCGTAGCCCAGCAGGAACAAGAGCGGGAAGCCCCAGAGCGTTGCCGCCGCTCCGCGCAGAAACAAGACTTCGTAGGACGGCAGCCCTGCCGTGGCGAGCTTCATCATCGTGTCGTTGACTAGGTACGACCCGGTCGCAACGATCATGAACAGGGGGCCGCGAATGGTGCTCGGGATGGAATGCATCGCGCCAGAAAATCAGAGCCGGGCTGCTGCCGCAATGGGTCAAATATCGGTTGCGGGTCCTGCTGAAAGACTATCTGGGTAACCCCTTTGCAGCCGTTTGATTTCGGCGCGCGCGTTCCTATATCCGCATCACATCCCGAAATCGGATCCCAGGTTCAGGCCGAGTGAGACAGCGCCCCGCCAAAAGACGCTTGTGTTTTTTGGCCTTTGTCGCTAATCGCCCCGCATTCGACTGAACTGAAGGTCCAGGCCGTCCAAGGAAAGAGACTATGGCAAAAGGTAAATTCGAGCGTAATAAGCCTCATGTGAACATTGGCACGATTGGCCACGTCGATCATGGCAAGACGTCGCTGACGGCTGCGATCACCAAGTATTTTGGCGAGTACAAGCGCTATGACCAGATCGATGCGGCGCCCGAAGAGAAGGCCCGCGGCATCACCATCTCGACGGCGCATGTCGAATACGAGACGGCTGCCCGCCACTATGCCCACGTCGACTGCCCCGGCCACGCCGACTATGTGAAGAACATGATCACCGGTGCCGCGCAGATGGACGGCGCGATCCTGGTTGTGTCGGCCGCCGACGGCCCGATGCCGCAGACCCGCGAGCACATCCTGCTGGCCCGTCAGGTCGGCGTGCCGTCGATCGTGGTGTTCCTGAACAAGGTCGACCAGGTTGACGACGCCGAGCTGCTCGAACTGGTCGAGCTCGAGGTTCGCGAGCTTCTGTCGAAGAACGAGTTCCCCGGCGACGACATTCCGATCGTCAAGGGTTCGGCGCTTGCCGCGCTTGAGGATTCCAACAAGACGATCGGCGAGGACGCGATCCGCGAGCTGATGGCTGCGGTCGATGCCTACATCCCGACGCCGGTTCGTCCGCTCGACAAGCCGTTCCTGATGCCGATCGAAGACGTGTTCTCGATCTCGGGCCGCGGCACGGTTGTCACCGGTCGCGTCGAGCGCGGCATTGTCAAGGTTGGCGAGGAACTCGAGATCATCGGCATCCGCCCGACGACCAAGACGACCTGCACGGGCGTTGAAATGTTCCGCAAGCTGCTCGACCAGGGCCAGGCGGGCGACAACATCGGCGCGCTGCTGCGTGGCGTTGATCGTGAAGGCGTCGAGCGCGGCCAGGTTCTGGCCAAGCCCGGCACGGTGAAGCCGCACAAGAAGTTCGTGGCCGAAGCCTACATCCTGACCAAGGACGAAGGCGGCCGTCACACGCCGTTCTTCACCAACTACCGTCCGCAGTTCTATTTCCGCACGACGGACGTGACCGGCATCGTGTCGCTGCCGGAAGGCACCGAGATGGTGATGCCCGGCGACAACATCACGGTCGATGTCGAGCTGATCGTGCCGATCGCCATGGAAGAGAAGCTGCGCTTCGCTATCCGTGAAGGCGGCCGCACCGTCGGTGCCGGCATCGTCGTCACCATCAAGGAATAATCGCTTCCGGCATCGCCGGATCGAGAAGGAAAGGGCGGTCTTCGGACCGCCCTTTTTCGTTTCCAGGCTGGGAATAGCAAGCAGGGGCTATCTGTTCCGTCGCGGCCGACGCGCTGCGCGACGATTCTGACACCAAGATACCGGAACAATTCCCTCACGCAGAATTTTTCCCCGGCGCTGGTTGGTACAGCAGAAATCGATTCCGACCTTCGGGAGCCTGCGCTATTGTCGGTTGCACTGAGAGGGATCGGCGAGTGGCCCAGAGGCTCTGTTCGATGGTTCATTCACACCGGCTGCTGGGTCTGATCTCGGCGCTCTTTCTCATCTTTCACGCAAATGCGGCGTTCGCTGTAGCCAAGAAACCGGTTGGCCCCGAAGACAGTCCTCAAATGCGCTTTGTCGTCGTTCGCAGCAGCGCACCGGGCTGCGAGCCGACCTGTCCTGAATGGATATCGGCGGAAGGCACCATAAACGCCAACAGCCCCCAATTGCTGAAAAACCTCCTGAAAACCTTGGGTCGCCGAAGATTGCCGATCGTTATCGACTCGCCGGGCGGCGATGTGAGCGCGGCCATCGCGATGGGCCGCATGATCCGGCAGAACAGGCTTGATGCCGCCGTCGGAAGGACATGGTTCTTCGGTTGCCAACCCGACGCGAAAGACTGCAAGGCGAATGACGGCAAGGGGGCCCGCTATATCGGCATCCCTTATGAACTCGGCAGTTACTGTGCTTCCGCGTGCCCTTTGATGCTGGCCGGTGGCGTCAGGCGACTGGTTGGGCCGCAGCCCTATCTCGGTGTCCATCAGATCACGACCACCTTCGTGCGCACGAGATTGCTGTATCGCACGACATACCGAGTGGTGCGGGGCAAGAAGCGGATCATCGATACGAAGATCGTCAGCCGAAAGAATGCGGGCAGCTACAAGACCTATGAGATGGACGAGGCGCTCGAGAAAAAGCTGGCTGCCTATCTGACGGAGATGGGCGTAGGCGAGGGCGTCCTGCAGACGATCAAGAACACGCCGGCCAGCAGCATTCATCAGCTGGTGCCCGATAGCATGCTGCGCATGCATCTCGTGACCAGCCTGGACTCTGTCGATCTGCTGATCGGGGCTCCAGTCTGCAAGACCGTTCCAGCCGCGGCCAACTGCCGGGTGGTGACAGTGTCGGATCTCAAGGAGGACCATTGATCCAATGACCTTGTCGCGCCTTATGGCTGGTGCCGGTCGCTGGTCAGGCCTGGTCCTGTGGCTGTTGTTCTTGTGTCTGGGGAGACCGGCGCTCGCCGCCGGGTCCGATGGCCCAGACATATCGGCGATGCGCTTTGTCGTTGTTCGCAGCAGTGACGCGGGTTGCGAGCCGACATGTCCTGAGTGGATATCGGCCGAGGGCGACATCAAAGCCAACACGCCGCAGCTTCTGAAGAAGACGCTTCAGCAGCTTGACGGTCGTAAACTGCCGGTCGTGGTCTTCTCGTCCGGTGGCGACAGCGATGCCGCCATGATGCTTGGCCGGCTGATCCGGCGCAGCGCTCTCGGCGTCGTGGTCGGCAGGACCTGGTTCGATGGCTGCCGGCCGGAGGAACCGGATTGCAAGGCCAATGATGGCAAGGGCGCACGTTTCCTCGGCCGCGCCATTTCCGCTGGAGGCTATTGCGCATCCGAATGCACGTTGATGCTGGCTGGCGGCGTCAGGCGCCTTGTCGCCACGGATGCCATTGTCGGCGTCAGGCAAGCCGCGTCGTCGCGCAAGCTGTCGACCTATCTCAAGGAAATGGGCGTCGACAGCTCCTTGTCGGATGCGATGCAAAAGGCACCCGCCGGCGGCCTCGATCCTCTGTTTTCACAACAGATGTTGAAGATGAGCCTGATCACCGGCGCAGGCGGACCCGAGCTTTTAACCGCGGGCTCGGTCTGCGCGGCTGCCCCCGCCGCCGACAATTGCCGCGTGTTCACTGTGCTGGACCTCAAGCAATAGGCTCTGTCACTAGCCGTCCTGCCAGCTTGAGTGCGCAATGATGAAGGCGGATAGTCGCGGCCTCACGAGACGAGGCCCGACATGGACGAAAGCACCGGAAAGCCGAGCGTCCCGACGCTGTACGAATGGGCTGGCGGCGGCGAGGCGTTGACCCGCCTGACGGAAACATTCTACGACAAGGTGCTTCGCGACCCGATTGTCGGGCCGGTGTTCAGGCATATGGCGCCGGATCATCCTGCGCACGTCGCGGCCTTTATCGGAGAGGTCTTTGGCGGCCCGAAGACCTACAGCGAAAAGCACGGCGGCCACCGCGAGATGGTCATGCATCACCTGGGCAAGCATCTGACCGAGGAGCAGCGCCGCCGTTGGATCAATCTGCTGATCGATGCCGCCGACTCGGTTGGTTTGCCGGACGATCCGGAATTTCGCTCGGCCTTCACAGCCTATATCGAATGGGGATCGCGGCTTGCAAAGATGAATTCCAATCTCGGCGAAACCTGTGATCCGACCACGGAGCCGATGCCGGCTTGGGGGTGGGGGGTGCCTGGCGGCCCGTACCGGCCGGCGAGCGGTAGATGATGGGCCTTGGTGTATTTCAAAGCCCATCTGCTTTTCCCCCGGTCATCGCTGCAGAGTACTCTTTACAGAACACGCGGAAGCTTTTAGGAAGCGCCTGCCGCATTGATGCGCGGCGTGATACGGGCATAGCTCAGTTGGTAGAGCGGCGGTCTCCAAAACCGCAGGTCGTAGGTTCGAGCCCTGCTGCCCGTGCCATTTTTCGAAATGGCCAATTCACGAAAATACGACTCTCCCGCGGCCGACCGTTGAAAATCGGCGACCCGCTTGCCATATTAGGCCGACTGAGGCATAACAGCCTGATAGCCGGGACGGGACGACTGGATGGTTCCGAGGCGGCGTTTGGTCATAAAGCGGACACTTGCCACTTGCGTGGATCAAGAATCGGTTTTATGTAGACGAAACAGACACGCGACGCGTGGAGCTGGGAAGCCGGCTTTACGCGTCTGATTTGCATGGGCGGAATGGTTGCGCTGATTCGGCGTAAGCGCAAGTCCAGGCGGCACGTCCCGGCCAGCGGGATCATCCAGGAGATCCGGCCAACGGATCTTGAAGACAGAGCGGCATATGGCGTCGAAAACCACAAATCCTTTCGTCTTTCTCCAGCAGGTCCGCGCGGAGACCGCCAAGGTGACTTGGCCGTCGCGGCGCGAGACGATGATCTCGACGGTGATGGTTCTGGCCTTCGCTGTGATTGCGATGATCTTTTTCTTCACCGCCGATCAGCTCATGGGCCTTGCGGTCGAACAGATTCTGGGCATCGGACGCTAAGTCCGGCGATTACGGAGAAGTCTTGAAATGACCGCGCGCTGGTACATCGTCCACGCCTATTCGAACTTTGAAAAAAAGGTCGCCGAAGACATCATCAACAAGGCCAAGCAGAAGGGCCTGTCCGCTGACATCGAGCAGATCGTCGTGCCGACCGAAAAGGTGGTCGAGGTTCGTCGTGGCCGCAAGGTCGATGCGGAGCGCAAGTTCTTCCCGGGCTACGTGATGCTGAAGGCAAACCTGACCGATGCGGTTTTCTCGCTCGTCAAGAATACGCCGAAAGTCACCGGTTTCCTGGGCGACTCGAAACCCGTGCCGATCACGGAAGCCGAGGCGCAACGCATCCTGAACCAGGTGCAGGAAGGCGTCGAGCGGCCGAAGCCTTCGGTCACGTTCGAGATTGGCGAGGCGATCCGCGTTTCGGATGGTCCTTTCGCGTCGTTCAACGGCTTCGTCCAGGAAGTGGACGAGGAGCGTGCGCGGCTCAAGGTGGAAGTTTCGATCTTCGGGCGCGCCGTGCCCGTCGATCTGGAATTCGGACAGGTCGAAAAAGGCTGATCCGGAATCCTTGGCGCCCATCGGGCGATCAGGGGAGGCGGCGCGGAAACGCGTGGCCTTGAGAACGGTGGGAGACGAGTGCGGCTTTAGCCGGCCGCACGGATCGAACCACCAGACTGCAACCGCCGGCGATGCCGGCATGAGAAGAGGCAGGAAAAGAGATGGCTAAGAAAATTGCAGGCCAGCTCAAGCTCCAGGTTAAAGCGGGATCGGCAACGCCGTCTCCGCCGATCGGCCCGGCGCTTGGTCAGCGTGGCATCAACATCATGGAATTCTGCAAGGCGTTCAACGCGCAGACCCAGGAAATGGAAAAGGGATCGCCGGTCCCCGTCGTCATCACCTACTATCAGGACAAGTCGTTCACCTTCGTCATGAAGACGGCTCCGGTGAGCTACTTCCTCAAGAAGGCGGCTAACCTGACGGCTGGTTCCAAGGAGCCGGGCAAGGTCAAGGCTGGCACTGTTTCGCGCGACAAGGTCCGCGAGATCGCCACCGCCAAGATGAAGGATCTGAACGCAAACGACGTCGAGGCGGCCATGCGCATGGTCGAGGGCTCCGCCCGCTCGATGGGTCTGGAAGTGGTGGGCTAAGATCATGGCAAAGATTGCAAAGCGTGTATCGAAGACCCGCGAAGGCATTGATCCCAACAAGGCTTATGCCCTGGGTGATGCGCTGAAGCTGCTCAAGGATCGTTCGTCGGTGAAGTTCGACGAGACCATTGAAGTCGCGATGAACCTCGGCGTCGACCCGCGTCATGCCGATCAGATGGTTCGCGGCGTGGTCAATCTGCCGAACGGCACTGGCCGCACCGTCCGCGTCGCCGTGTTCGCACGCGGTGACAAGGCCGAGGAAGCCAAGGCCGCGGGTGCCGACATCGTTGGCGCCGAGGATCTGGTCGACATCGTCCAGAAGGGCACGATCGACTTCGATCGCTGCATCGCCACGCCGGACATGATGCCGCTCGTCGGCCGTCTGGGCAAGGTGCTCGGCCCGCGCGGCATGATGCCGAACCCGAAGGTCGGCACCGTGACCACCGACGTCGCCGCCGCCGTCAAGGCGTCCAAGGGCGGCGCTGTCGAGTTCCGCGTCGAGAAGGCGGGCATCGTGCACGCCGGCGTCGGCAAGGTCTCGTTCGACGTCAAGGCTCTGGAAGAAAACGTCCGCGCCTTCGCCGATGCCGTGACCAAGGCGAAGCCGGCTGGCGCCAAGGGTAACTACGTCAAGAAGGTGTCGGTCACCTCGACGATGGGCCCGGGCCTCAAGCTCGACGTTTCGACGCTCACCGCGTCCTGATGCGATCAATCTGGATCGGCCCGCGACAGGGCTGATCCGCGAAGAATTCCGGGCCTCTGATTTGTTTCGGAGGTCCGGTGCCGGAAGTCGAAAGGCTTCCGGACATCCTGTCCGAGATTGCAGGCGGCCCAAAAGCCTTAATTCATGTGGGCCTGCATGAGACGGGTGAAGACCCGACAACGGAGCGACTGCTCCAATGAAAGGTTCGAACCGTGTTTGCCTTTTGTCTGCGCATCGTTCGGCTTGCCGGCTGATGTGGCGAAAGGGGGCAGGATCCTCGAGCGTCGTTCGGGAGATCCGTTACTGGATGGCCCGGCCGACAAAAGGCAACCAGACGCCTGTCCTCGTGAATGGGAATGTTCCCATCAACAGGATTGGGGTCAACTGGAGATAGGCAGTGGACAGAGCGGAAAAACGCGAACTCGTCACGGGCCTGAACGGTGCGTTCTCGAACGCAGGTTCAGTGGTCGTGGCCCACTATGCCGGTATCACCGTCGCGCAAATGAACGACCTTCGGTCGAAAATGCGCGCCGCCGGTGGCACCGTTAAAGTCGCGAAGAACCGTCTCGCCAAAATCGCTCTTCAGGGCACGGACTCCGCATCGATCATCGAGCTGTTCAAGGGACAGACGCTGATTGCTTATTCGGAGGATCCGATTGCGGCGCCGAAGGTCGCGTCCGATTTCGCCAAGGGAAATGACAAGCTTGTCATTCTCGGCGGCGCAATGGGCACGACCTCGCTCAACGCCGACGGTGTGAAGGCTCTCGCCACACTCCCGTCGCTGGACGAGCTGCGCGGCAGGCTGGTTGGCATGATCGCCACACCGGCAACCCGGATCGCCCAGATCGTCAATGCGCCAGCGGCTTCGGTCGCGCGCGTCATTGGCGCTTATGCCCGGAAGGACGAGGCGGCATGAGGCCGTTCCTCGCTATCAAAAACACACGTTCGAACCTAACGAAGGAATACTACAATGGCTGATCTCGCAAAGATCGTAGACGACCTTTCGAAGCTGACCGTCCTCGAGGCGGCCGAGCTGTCGAAGCTTCTGGAAGAAAAGTGGGGCGTTTCTGCCGCTGCTCCGGTGGCTGTTGCCGCCGCTGGCGGTGGTGCTGCTGCCGCGGCTCCGGTCGAGGAAAAGACGGAATTCGACGTCGTCCTCACCGAAGCTGGCGCTCAGAAGATCAACGTGATCAAGGAAGTTCGCGCCATCACCGGTCTTGGCCTCAAGGAAGCCAAGGACCTGGTCGAGGCGGCTCCGAAGCCGGTCAAGGAAGCCGTTTCCAAGGCCGACGCGGACAAGTTCAAGGCTCAGCTGGAAGCAGCTGGCGCCAAGGTCGAACTTAAGTAAGCGTTTTGATTGTTTGGCGGGCGGCCTCGCGCCGTCCGCCACTCCCTTCGCGTGAAGGGAGGACGCGTAACGCGAGATGTACGAGAACCTCTTTCCTGAGGGCCGGAATTCGGTCTTCAGGAAACGGGTTTTCTCCCGTTTTGGCCAGCCGCCAACAGGCGGCAGGTGAACAGACAAGAGGGTCGCCGCCCAGGTGGCCTAGATGCAAGGCGAGCCGCGGCGAGGCTCGTCCCGAGAATTGAGCTAAGGAGCGACGATGGCCCAGACCCAGACTTTCAATGGCCGCAGACGCGTACGCAAGTTCTTCGGAAAGATCCCGGAAGTTGCGGAGATGCCGAACCTGATCGAGGTTCAGAAGGCATCCTATGACCAGTTCCTCATGGTGGCGGAGCCCAAGGGTGGGCGCCCGGACGAGGGACTTCAAGCCGTTTTCAAGTCGGTCTTCCCGATTCAGGACTTTTCCGGCTCCTCGATGCTGGAGTTCGTGAAGTACGAGTTCGAAGGACCGAAATTCGACGTTGACGAATGCCGTCAGCGCGACCTGACCTATGCCGCGCCGCTGAAGGTGACACTGCGCCTCATCGTGTTCGATATCGACGAGGATACCGGCGCCAAGTCGATCAAGGACATCAAGGAACAGGACGTCTACATGGGCGACATGCCGCTCATGACCCTGAACGGCACGTTCATCGTCAACGGCACCGAGCGCGTCATCGTTTCGCAGATGCACCGTTCGCCGGGCGTCTTCTTCGACCATGACAAGGGCAAGTCGCATTCTTCCGGCAAGCTTCTGTTTGCCGCCCGCGTCATTCCCTATCGCGGTTCGTGGCTCGACATCGAGTTCGACTCCAAGGACGTGGTGCACGCACGCATCGACCGCCGCCGCAAGATTCCGGTGACGTCGCTGCTGATGGCGCTCGGCATGGACGGCGAAGAGATCCTGTCGACCTTCTACAACAAGATCACCTATGTGCGCGCTGGCGACCATTGGCGCATTCCGTTCAACGTCGAGCGTTTCCGCGGCCTCAAGGCTGTCGGCGACCTGGTCGACGCCGATACGGGCGAGATCGTTGTCGAAGCCGGCAAGAAGATCACCGCGCGTCAGGCGAGGGCGCTTGGCGAAAAGGGTCTCAAGGCGATCAAGGCGACCGACGAGGATCTGCTTGGCAACTATCTGGCCGAGGACATCGTCAACTACGGTACCGGCGAGATCTTCCTCGAAGCCGGCGACGAGATCGACGAGAAGACGCTGAAAGTTTTGCTTGGCACGGGCGAAGACGAGATCAAGGTTCTCGACATCGACCACGTCAATGTCGGCGCCTATATCCGCAACACGCTCAACGTCGACAAGAACGAGAGCCGCCAGGACGCACTGTTCGACATCTATCGTGTCATGCGTCCCGGCGAGCCGCCGACGCTCGAGACCGCCGAAGCCATGTTCAACTCGCTGTTCTTCGACAGCGAGCGCTACGATCTGTCGGCCGTCGGCCGCGTCAAGATGAACATGCGCCTCGAGCTCAAGGCCGAGGATACCGTGCGCGTGCTGCGCAAGGACGACATCTTGGCCGTGGTCAGGACGCTGGTTGAACTGCGTGACGGCAAGGGCGAGATCGACGACATCGACAATCTCGGCAACCGCCGCGTGCGTTCGGTCGGCGAGCTGATGGAAAACCAGTACCGCGTCGGCCTGCTGCGCATGGAGCGCGCGATCAAGGAGCGTATGTCCTCGATCGAGATCGACACGGTGATGCCGCAGGATCTGATCAACGCCAAGCCGGCGGCTGCCGCCGTGCGCGAGTTCTTCGGGTCCTCGCAGCTGTCGCAGTTCATGGACCAGACCAACCCGCTGTCGGAGATCACCCACAAGCGTCGTCTCTCGGCGCTTGGACCGGGCGGTCTGACCCGCGAGCGCGCCGGCTTCGAAGTGCGCGACGTGCACCCGACGCATTACGGCCGCATCTGCCCGATCGAGACGCCGGAAGGCCCGAATATCGGTCTGATCAACTCGCTGGCGACCTTCGCGCGCGTCAACAAGTACGGTTTCATCGAGAGCCCGTACCGCAAGATCGTCGACGGCAAGCTGACCAATGACGTCGTCTATCTGTCGGCGATGGAAGAAGCCAAGCACCATGTCGCGCAGGCCAACGCCGAGCTCGACAAGAATGGCGGCTTCGTCGACGAGTTCGTCATTTGCCGCAGTGCCGGCGAAGTGATGATGGCGCCGCGCGAAAACGTCGACCTTATGGACGTGTCGCCGAAGCAGATGGTGTCGGTGGCCGCGGCCCTGATCCCGTTCCTGGAGAACGACGACGCCAACCGCGCTCTGATGGGCTCGAACATGCAGCGTCAGGCCGTGCCGCTGGTGCGCGCCGAAGCGCCGTTCGTCGGCACCGGCATGGAGCCGATCGTCGCCCGTGACTCGGGCGCCGCCATCGGCGCTCGCCGCGGCGGCATCGTCGACCAGGTTGACGCGACGCGTATCGTTATCCGCGCGACCGAAGATCTCGATCCGGGCAAGTCCGGCGTTGATATCTACCGGCTGATGAAGTTCCAGCGTTCGAACCAGAACACCTGCATCAACCAGCGTCCGCTGGTTCGCATGGGTGACCGGGTCAACAAGGGCGACATCATCGCGGACGGTCCGTCGACGGAGCTCGGCGATCTGGCGCTCGGCCGCAACGTACTGGTCGCGTTCATGCCTTGGAACGGCTACAACTACGAGGACTCGATCCTGCTCTCCGAGCGCATCGTGGCCGACGACGTCTTCACCTCGATCCATATCGAGGAGTTCGAGGTCATGGCACGCGATACCAAGCTTGGACCGGAGGAAATCACGCGCGACATTCCGAACGTTTCGGAAGAAGCGCTGAAGAACCTCGACGAAGCCGGCATCGTCTATATCGGTGCCGAAGTTCAGCCGGGCGACATCCTGGTCGGCAAGATCACCCCGAAGGGCGAAAGCCCGATGACGCCGGAAGAGAAGCTTCTGCGCGCCATCTTCGGTGAAAAGGCTTCCGACGTGCGCGACACCTCGATGCGCATGCCTCCGGGCACTTTCGGCACCGTCGTCGAAGTGCGCGTCTTCAATCGCCACGGTGTGGAGAAGGACGAGCGCGCCATGGCGATCGAGCGCGAGGAGATCGAACGCCTCGCCAAGGACCGCGACGACGAGCAGGCGATCCTCGACCGCAACGTCTACTCGCGCCTTTCCGACGTGCTTGTCGGCAAGGAAGCGATTGCGGGACCGAAGGGCTTCAAGAAGGGCTCGACGCTGTCGAAGGACACGCTCGACGAGTATCCGCGTTCGCAGTGGTGGCAGTTTGCCGTGGAGAACGAAAAGCTCCAGAGCGAACTGGAGGCGCTGCGTGGCCAGTACGACGATTCCAAGAAGGCGCTCGAGCAGCGTTTCATGGACAAGGTCGAGAAGGTGCAGCGCGGCGACGAAATGCCTCCGGGCGTCATGAAGATGGTCAAGGTCTTCGTGGCCGTGAAGCGCAAGATGCAGCCGGGCGACAAGATGGCCGGCCGTCACGGCAACAAGGGTGTCGTGTCGCGGATCGTTCCGGTCGAGGACATGCCGTTCCTCGAGGACGGCACGCATGCGGATATCGTGCTCAACCCGCTGGGTGTGCCGAGCCGCATGAATGTCGGCCAGATCCTGGAAACGCATCTGGGCTGGGCTTGCGCCGGCATGGGCAAGAAGATCGGCGAGCTGATCGACGCGTACAAGGTGGCAGGCGACATCAAGCCGCTGCGCAAGACGCTCGAGAGCTTCATCCCGGCCAACGACCGCAACGAGCCGGTGCGTGAATATGACGACGAGAGCATTGTTCGCCTCAGCGAGCAGATGCGTCGCGGCGTCTCCATCGCGACACCGGTGTTCGACGGCGCGCATGAGGCTGACATCAATATCATGCTGGAGCAGGCGGGCCTGCACACCAGCGGTCAGTCGCAGCTCTATGACGGACGCACGGGCGAGCCGTTCGATCGCAAGGTGACGATGGGCTACATCTACATGCTCAAGCTTCACCACCTCGTGGACGACAAGATCCACGCGCGTTCGATCGGTCCGTACTCGCTCGTCACCCAGCAGCCGCTGGGCGGCAAGGCGCAGTTCGGTGGCCAGCGTTTCGGCGAGATGGAGGTCTGGGCGCTGGAAGCCTACGGCGCGGCCTACACGCTGCAGGAAATGCTGACGGTGAAGTCCGACGACGTCGCCGGACGCACCAAGGTCTACGAGGCGATCGTGCGCGGCGACGACACGTTCGAGGCCGGCATTCCGGAGAGCTTCAACGTTCTGGTCAAGGAAATGCGGTCCCTCGGTCTCAATGTCGAATTGGAGAATACCAAGCTCGACGACAACCCTGTCCGGCTGCCCGACGCGGCCGAGTAAGGCAACGGCGCGCCGCGGTAAGTCGCGGCGCGCCTATAAAATTCCACGGCCATTGGCCGACAAAAGACGGCGGGCGTTTGGCCCGCGCTAGATGCAAGGGGTTTTCGAGGACCCCGAAAAGGAGAACGGCATGAACCAAGAGGTCATGAATCTCTTCAATCCCCAGGCGCCGGCGCAGGTGTTCGATTCCATCCGGATTTCGCTCGCCAGCCCTGAGAAGATTCTGTCCTGGTCGTTCGGCGAGATCAAGAAGCCGGAGACCATCAACTATCGTACTTTCAAGCCGGAGCGTGACGGCCTGTTCTGCGCGCGCATTTTTGGTCCGATCAAGGACTATGAGTGCCTGTGCGGCAAGTACAAGCGCATGAAGTACAAGGGCGTCATCTGCGAGAAGTGCGGCGTCGAAGTCACGCTGTCGCGCGTCCGCCGCGAGCGCATGGGCCATATCGAGCTCGCAGCACCGGTCGCCCACATCTGGTTCCTGAAGTCGCTGCCGTCGCGCATCGGCACGCTGCTCGACATGACCTTGAAGGACATCGAGCGCGTCCTCTACTTCGAGAACTACATCGTCACCGAGCCCGGCCTCACCGCACTGAAGGAGCATCAGCTCCTCAGCGAGGAAGAGTACATGATCGCCGTCGACGAGTATGGCGAGGATTCGTTCACCGCCATGATCGGCGCCGAGGCCATCCATGACCTCCTGGCCGGCATGGACCTGGAGAAGATCGCTGGCGACCTGCGTTCGGAACTGGCTTCGACCACGTCTGAGCTCAAGCAGAAGAAGTATCTGAAGCGGCTCAAGGTCGTCGAGAACTTCATGGAATCCGGCAATCGTCCGGAATGGATGATCATGAAGGTGGTCCCGGTGATCCCGCCGGACCTGCGCCCGCTCGTCCCGCTGGACGGCGGCCGCTTCGCCACGTCAGATCTGAACGATCTCTATCGTCGCGTCATCAACCGCAACAACCGTCTGAAGCGGCTGATCGAGCTGCGCGCGCCCGGCATCATCGTGCGCAATGAAAAGCGCATGCTGCAGGAAGCCGTCGATGCGCTGTTCGACAACGGTCGTCGTGGCCGCGTCATCACCGGCGCCAACAAGCGTCCGCTGAAGTCGCTGTCCGACATGCTCAAGGGCAAGCAGGGCCGGTTCCGCCAGAACCTGCTCGGCAAGCGCGTCGACTATTCCGGCCGCTCGGTCATCGTGACCGGTCCGGAGCTCAAGCTGCACCAGTGCGGCCTGCCGAAGAAGATGGCGCTGGAACTGTTCAAGCCCTTCATCTACGCCCGTCTCGACGCCAAGGGTTATTCCTCGACCGTCAAGCAGGCGAAGAAGCTGGTCGAGAAGGAGCGTCCGGAAGTCTGGGATATCCTCGACGAGGTCATCCGCGAGCATCCGGTGCTCCTGAACCGCGCGCCGACGCTGCACCGCCTCGGCATCCAGGCGTTCGAGCCGATCCTGATCGAAGGCAAGGCGATCCAGCTGCATCCGCTGGTCTGCACGGCCTTCAACGCCGACTTCGACGGCGACCAGATGGCCGTTCACGTGCCGCTGTCGCTGGAAGCGCAGCTTGAAGCCCGCGTGCTGATGATGTCGACCAACAACATCCTGCACCCGGCCTCCGGCGCGCCGATCATCGTGCCTTCGCAGGACATGGTTCTCGGTCTCTACTACCTCTCGATCGTCAACCAGAACGAGCCGGGCGAGGGCATGGTGTTTGCCGACATGGGCGAACTCCAGCACGCGCTCGAGACCAAGGCGGTGACGCTGCACTCCAAGATCAAGGGTCGCTTCCGCACGGTCGACGCCGAAGGCAAGGTCGTGTCGAAGATCCATGACACCACGCCTGGCCGCATGATCATCGGCGAGCTTTTGCCGAAGAACGTCAATGTGCCGTATGAGACCGCAAACCAGGAGATGACCAAGAAGAACATCTCCAAGATGATCGACACCGTCTACCGCCATTGCGGTCAGAAGGAGACGGTTATCTTCTGCGATCGCATCATGGCTCTCGGCTTCAGCCATGCCTGCCGCGCCGGCATTTCGTTCGGTAAGGACGACATGCTGATCCCCGATGCCAAGATCAAGCTGGTCTCCGACACCGAGGCTTTGGCCAAGGAATACGAGCAGCAGTACAATGACGGCCTGATCACCCAGGGCGAGAAGTACAACAAGGTTGTCGACGCCTGGGCCAAGTGCTCGGAAAAGGTCGCCGACGAAATGATGGCCCGCATCAAGGCCGTGGAATTCGAGGACAATGGCCGTCAGAAGCCGATGAACTCGATCTACATGATGTCGCACTCCGGTGCGCGTGGCTCGCCCACGCAGATGCGTCAGCTCGCCGGCATGCGCGGCCTCATGGCCAAGCCGTCGGGTGAAATCATCGAGACGCCGATCATCTCGAACTTCAAGGAAGGCCTCACCGTGCTCGAGTACTTCAACTCGACCCACGGCGCCCGCAAGGGTCTGGCCGACACCGCCTTGAAGACGGCGAACTCGGGCTACCTCACCCGTCGTCTGGTCGACGTGGCGCAGGACTGCATCGTCAACTCCGTCGACTGCGGCACCGACAAGGGCCTCACCATGCAGCCGATCGTCGATGCCGGCCAGGTCGTCGCTTCGGTTGGCCAGCGCGTGCTGGGTCGTACGTCGCTCGACGACATCACCCATCCGGTGTCGGGCGAGATTCTGGTCAAGGCCGGAACGCTGATGGACGAGCGTGACGTGGAACAGATCGAAAAGGCCGGCGTCCAGTCGGTTCGCATTCGCTCGGCGCTGACTTGCGAAGTCAGGGTTGGCGTCTGCGCGGTCTGTTACGGTCGCGATCTGGCCCGCGGTACTCCGGTCAACCAGGGTGAAGCCGTTGGCGTCATCGCGGCGCAGTCGATCGGCGAACCGGGCACCCAGCTCACCATGCGTACCTTCCACATGGGCGGTACGGCGCAGGTGGTGGACTCTTCGTTCCTTGAAGCCTCCTATGAGGGCAAGGTGGAGATCCGCAACCGCAACGTGGTGCGCAACTCCGACGGCCAGCAGATGGTCATGGGCCGCAACATGGCGGTGCTGATCCTCGACGAAGCCGGCAAGGAGCGTGCCACGCACCGTGTCACCTATGGTTCGCGTATCTTCGTGGACGATGGCGACAAGGTGAAGCGCGGCCAGCGTATCGCCGAGTGGGATCCCTATACCCGCCCGGTCCTCACCGAAATCGAGGGCAGGGTGTCGTACGAGGATCTGGTCGACGGCATTTCCGTTCAGGAAACGGCCGACGAGTCGACCGGCATCACCAAGCGTGAGGTCATCGACTGGCGCTCGACGCCACGCGGCAACGACCTCAAGCCGGCGATCGCTATTCAGGACTCCAAGGGCAAAGTCGGCAAGCTGTCGAAGGGTGGCGACGCCCGCTTCCTGCTCTCGGTCGAGGCCATTCTCTCGGTCGAGCCGGGCTCTCAGGTTCGTCCCGGCGACGTGCTGGCGCGTATCCCGATGGAAAGCGCCAAGACCAAGGACATCACCGGCGGTCTGCCGCGTGTTGCTGAACTGTTCGAGGCACGTCGTCCGAAGGATCACGCCATCATCGCCGAGATCGATGGCACGATCCGCTTCGGCCGCGACTACAAGAACAAGCGCCGCATCATCATCGAGCCACATGACTCGACGCTTGAGCCTGTCGAATACCTGATCCCGAAGGGCAAGCCGTTCCATCTCCAGGACGGCGACGTCATCGAGAAGGGCGACTACATCCTCGACGGCAATCCTGCGCCGCACGACATCCTGGCGATCAAGGGCGTGGAGGCGCTTGCGTCCTACCTCGTCAACGAGATCCAGGAAGTCTACCGTCTGCAGGGCGTGTCGATCAACGACAAGCACATCGAGGTGATCGTTCGCCAGATGCTGCAGAAGGTCGAGATCACGGTGCAGGGCGACTCGACCTATATCCCGGGCGACCACGTCGACGTGATCGAACTGGAAGAGGTCAACGAGCGCCTGGTCGAGGACGGCAAGAAGCCCGCCGAAGGCCTGCCGGTGCTCTTGGGCATCACCAAGGCTTCGCTGCAGACGCCGTCCTTCATCTCGGCCGCCTCCTTCCAGGAGACGACCAGGGTGCTGACCGAAGCGGCGGTTGCCGGCAAGACCGACATGCTGCAGGGTCTGAAGGAAAACGTCATCGTCGGCCGGCTTATCCCGGCTGGTACGGGTGGCACGATGAGCCAAATCCGGCGCATCGCGACCTCGCGCGACGAACTGATCATCGACGAACGCCGCAAGGCGTCCGGTGTCGAAATCGCCGAGCCGATGCTGGCCGATATGACAACCGCCGCGCAGTAAGCGCGGCGGCCAGAACAAAAAGATAGAGCGGTCGTTTCCGTGAAACGACCGCTCTTGGAATCTCAGGCAACGAGGCCGTCGGGGCAACCCGGCGGCTTTTTTGTTTGGTTATTGGGGGAGCTTCTCGAACCGAAGCAGGTCGCCCGGCTCACAGTCGAGATAGGCGCAGATGCGCTCAAGCGTATCGAACCGGATGCCTTTGACCTTTCCCTGCTTCAGAAGCGAAAGATTGGCCTCGGTGATGCCGATATATTCGGCTAGGTCCTTTGACTTCACATTGCGTTCGGCGAGGACGACGTTGAGCCTGACCCTTATGGGCATGAACGGATCCTCAAATGAATTGCGCGTTTTCTTCAGCGAGCGTCGATGCCTCCGCCATCACCCAGGCGATCACCGCAATGAGACCGGCGGCCAACAACGCGAGCATCGTGTCGCTGCCAAAGCCAAGCGTCAGGCGATGCTGGCCGGCGGGCGCATCTGAACTCAGGAGAACAGAGAGCGCGGCTGCGGAGAATGGTTTCAGCAACACGGATGCTAGCAGACCCAGGGCAAAGTTCCGCAGGCCCTTCACTGGGGCCTGACCAAAGAAGTTCCCGACCGCAAAAGCGTTGAAGCAGCGCCTCGCGGACATCAGCGCCAGGATAAGGCACCCAAGCGGCACGAACGAGATCGCAAACCCCGCGGCTCTTCGGCCCACATCCAGATCCGTCAGCCATTCCCTAGGGATCTGCGCGTCCGCCGCGATAGAGGCCGCGGATGTCGAGAACCAATAGAAGAGAAGACCGAGCGTCAGCAGGGCTGCCAGAAGAAGGCAGCCTCTCGCCAGCATGAGGCTGAAGAACCGGATGCGGTTCAACCTTGCCTGGCGAATGGGATCAGGGGTTGAAGCCATCACGATAGAGTCAGCCATTGGAGCCTCGTTTGCGAAAAGAAATTATTGTTTTACAATAATTATTTTATGCACAATAATACCGCGCGTCAAGATGACGTTCCAACAGGAGAACTCAAATGCCTTCCTCTGATCGCAAGATTGCCGTTGCCATCCTCGGCGCCGTGGCTGCGTCCATGCTGCCCTTTGCCGCCGCTGCTCTTCCATCGACCGCGAAAGGTCAGGTCTCGGTCGGGCAGGTGATGGAGATGATCGCCAAGGCCGACTCAAGCCCAATAGCAAAGCAGACATTGATTGCTTACGTCGCGGGGGTTGGCGAAGCGGCTGGCGTGATCGTCGATACGATCGGTAGCGGCGGCTCGCATCTCGTTTCTTGCAAGAATTCGTTCAGGCTGGACACCGGGACCGTCCGTGCAGCTCTTCAAATGGCAGCACCCCGCCAAAGCAGCTGGTCCGAAACGCCGGCAACGCCATTGATCGTCGCCGATATGGTCAAGCGCGCCGGCTGCCGGATCAAGGATTGAAACAGCGCTGGGCTTGGTCGCGCGGCGCATCGGTCCCGCGATCGCCCTCAACCTGGAACGCCGCATCGAGTGCGGCGTTCCCTTGCAAAATGCCTAATCGAAAAACGCTTCGACCACATTGCGCTTGCCGAGCATGAAGGCGTCGGCGACATGCTGCAGTGGAGCCAGATCGACATCCGAAGCGCCAGCACGGACAATTTCCGCGAAGCGCTTGTAGAGCATCGGATACTCCGCTTCCGGTTCGTCATGGACGACACGGCCGTCGACGATGAGCTTCGAACCGCCCCCGGAAAGCACCATTGCGCCCTTGTCGGTATCGGCCAGGATGTCCCAGCTTTGCGGGCCGGTCTGCAGCCAGTCGAGTTCCATTGTCACCGGCAATCCGTTCGAGGTGCGAAAGGTGACGTGTGCTGCGACCGGGGCCGCGCGGTTCTCGGGAAAATCGAGGATCGCGGAGGTGATGAACATAGCCGGCAGGATATGGGTCGCGATCGACAGCGCGTTGATGCCGGGATCGAAGACGCCGAACCCGCCGGGAGCCCAGATCCAGTCCTGGTTCGGATGCCAGCGGCGCACATCTTCCTTCCAGTTGATGGCGGCCGACTTGATCCTGGTCGAGCCGAGGAAAGCGCGGGCGGCTTCGACCGCCGGCGCATAGCGCGAATGCCAGCTGGCGAACAACGACACGCCGTTTGCGGCCGCCAGCGTCTTCAGGTCCTCGACCTCGCTGACCGTCGCACCGGGTGGCTTTTCCAGGAAGACGTGTTTCTTCGCCAGGAGGGCTGTCCGCGCGGCGTCGTAGCGGAACTGCGGTGGCATGCAGAGTGAAACGGCTTGGAGTTCTGGGGCCGCGTCGAGCATGGCTTCGATGGTTGGGAAATTCGGGATGCCGTCGACCTTGCCATGCCGGCTGGCGGCGGCAACGAGATGGTAGTTCGGGTCTTTCGCCAAAGCCGGAAGATGCTGGTCGCGCACGATCTTGCCGACGCCGACGATGCCTATCTTGATGGGGGACACGGGGGCTCCGTCTGTTGAATTGCTGAGATTTCTTAGCAGAACACCCGCCCCGGACAAGCGGCAGGCGTGCTGTATCTCAGCCCCAGCTTTCCTCGAATTGCAGCGTCAGTCTTTTCCCAGACAGAAAGGACTCGATCGCCGGCTCGAAAGGCGAGGGGTCGAGATTGTTCGCTCTCAGCCATTCGTCCGAGTAATACGTATTGGCATAGCGCTCGCCGGAATCGCAGATCAGCGTCACCAGCGAACCGGCCTCGCCAAGCTCGATCATGCGCGCGGCCTGGAAGCACATGGCGATGAAGTTGGTGCCGGTCGATCCGCCAACACGGCGACCAAGACGGCGCGACAGCACTCGCATTGCCGCAAGCGATACCGCGTCGGGCACCCGCAGCATATGATCGATGACACCGGGCACGAAGGATGGTTCGACGCGGGGCCGGCCGATGCCTTCTATACGCGAGGGTTGCTCGCAGCGGCAGTTGGCGTCCCGAGTGGAAAAACCGCCGAAGAAGGCTGAGCGTTCGACATCGGCGACCGACAGCTGCGTCGCGTGCCGCTTGTAGCGAATGTAACGGCCGATTGTTGCCGTGGTGCCGCCGGTGCCGGCGCTCATCACGACCCAGGCCGGGATAGGATGCGGCTCCTCGCGCATCTGTCCGAAAATGGATTCGGCGATGTTGTTGTTGCCGCGCCAGTCGGTCGCGCGCTCGGCATGGGTGAACTGATCCATGAAGTGGCCGCCAAGCCTTGCGGCAAGTTCGGTGGATTCGGCGTAGATACGCCGGCCATCATCGATGAAGTGGCAATTGCCGCCGTGATGCTCGATCGCCGCGATCTTTTCCGGCGAGGTCGAACGTGGCATGACAGCGTAGAACGGCACGCCGATCATGCGGGCGAAATAGGCTTCCGACACGGCAGTCGAGCCGGAGGAGGCCTCAACGACCGCCGCGTTCTCGCGGACATGTCCATTGCACAAGGCGTAAAGGAAGAGTGACCGCGCGAGTCGGTGCTTGAGGCTGCCCGTGGGATGAGTCGATTCGTCCTTGAGGTAGAAGTCGATGCCGGCCAGTGCCGGCAGGTCCAGCTTCCACAAGTGGGTGTCGGCCGAACGGTGCTGGTCGGCTTCGATCGCGGCGACTGCCCGGTCTGCCCAGGCGCGGGATTGGGGTTTCGCCATTCTCGAGTTGACCATGATGCCTCCGATTGCCCGATTCAGATCGGCCCCATTCCAGATCGGCCCTGCTTCGGATTGGCCCAACTTCAGATTGGAACATCAAAGGTAACGATCGACACTTCGCCTTCGAGCGCGCCCTGGAAAGCGGACAAATGCGGCTCGTCGTCCGGCTCGCCGTCCATATCGCCGATCTGGTCGAGTTCGGCCTCGGCATAACCTTCCGCCGCCAGCGATTCGAGTGCCCTGCGCACTGCCGAATCGTCGTCGGGTGCGACGAGCATGACGTGGACACCTTCCGGCTTGCCGCCTTTGCGCTTCCATACCCGGCCGGTGATGATGGTGACCGGGCGCTCCTCATTGTCGTTCACGGGCTGATTCCTCGTTTCTTGGGCGGGCGAGGGGATTTGGGCTGTTCATGCGGCCTTTTCGCATGAAGCATGGCTTTGCAACAGTCGAAAGCCGGTCACTTTCTTCCTCCTGCTTGCGAAATGGCGAAAGAAAATTACATGCGCTCCATGCATGGCTGCCACGCCACGGGTTGAGCGCAATATTTGGCGCTCCGGGGTTGACGGTTCGCGGTGTTGCGGGTAGAAGCCGGCCAGTCAGAACCGATGTGAGGCTCTCCCGTCCGAAGCGACACGCTTTGGAGTTTGCCTCAAACAGGGTTCACTTTACGAGCGAAAAGACATTTCCGGCGCGCATGAAGCGGTTTCCGCTTCCTCTGCCAATTGTTCGGGCAAGACCGCGAGGCGCGGTTTATGGCCCGAATTTGCGTATGGAATTGACGCTTTGAGCGGCCCTGACTGGGCACGAGACACGGAATTGAGAGACAAGAGGGTTTAATGCCTACCGTCAACCAGCTGATCCGCAAGCCGCGCATTGCGCCGGTGAAGCGCAACAAGGTCCCGGCCATGCAGCAGAACCCGCAGAAGCGGGGCGTCTGCACGCGCGTCTACACCACGACGCCGAAGAAGCCGAACTCGGCGCTTCGCAAGGTGGCCAAGATCCGCCTGACCAATGGTTTTGAGGTGATCGGTTACATCCCCGGCGAAGGTCACAACCTTCAGGAGCACTCCGTGGTGATGATCCGTGGCGGCCGCGTGAAGGATCTTCCGGGCGTTCGCTACCACATCATTCGCGGCGTGCTCGACACGCAGGGCGTGAAGAACCGCAAGCAGCGCCGTTCGAAGTACGGCGCCAAGCGTCCGAAGTAAGATTTTCCGGCCTTCGCGCTTCTTTCCTGCGCAAGGCTACGAGATTGAGAGACAAGAACCATGTCCCGTCGTCACAGTGCAGAAAAGCGTGAGATCAATCCGGACCCGAAGTTCGGCGATCTGATTGTCACCAAGTTCATGAACGCCGTCATGTATGACGGCAAGAAGTCGGTTGCCGAGACCATCGTCTACGGCGCGCTCGACCAGGTCCAGTCCAAGACCAAGCAGGAGCCGGTAACGGTCTTCCATCAGGCGCTCGACAATGTCGCGCCGCATGTGGAAGTGCGTTCGCGCCGCGTTGGTGGTGCGACTTATCAGGTTCCGGTCGATGTGCGCCCTGAGCGTCGCCAGGCATTGGCCATCCGTTGGCTGATCGCTGCCGCTCGCAACCGCAACGAGACCACCATGGTCGACCGCCTCTCCGGCGAGCTGATGGATGCGGCCAACAACCGCGGCACGGCCGTCAAGAAGCGTGAAGACACCCACAAGATGGCTGAAGCCAACCGCGCTTTCGCGCACTACCGCTGGTAAAGCGCGAACGAGACTGAGAGGCAGCTACGATGGCCCGCGAATACAAAATCGAAGACTACCGCAATTTCGGTATCATGGCGCATATTGACGCCGGCAAGACGACGACCACCGAGCGCGTCCTCTATTACACGGGCAAGTCGCACAAGATCGGCGAAGTGCACGATGGTGCTGCCACCATGGATTGGATGGAGCAGGAGCAGGAGCGCGGCATTACGATCACGTCCGCCGCGACCACGACCTTCTGGAAGGGTCGTAGCGGCAAGATGTACCGTTTCAACATCATCGACACTCCCGGCCACGTCGACTTCACCATCGAAGTCGAGCGTTCGCTGCGCGTTCTCGACGGTGCTATCGCTCTTCTCGACGCCAATGCCGGCGTTGAGCCGCAGACGGAAACCGTCTGGCGCCAGGCCGACAAGTACCGCGTTCCGCGCATGATCTTCTGCAACAAGATGGACAAGATCGGCGCTGACTTTTACCGCTCGGTTGAGATGATCGGTTCGCGCCTCGGTGCGCATGCCGTTGTCATGCAGCTGCCGATCGGCGCCGAGACCGAGTTCAAGGGTGTTGTCGATCTGGTCGAGATGAACGCGCTGGTCTGGCGCGATGAATCGCTGGGCGCTGCCTGGGATGTCGTCGAGATCCCGGAAGACCTGAAGGCTCGTGCGGTGGAATACCGCGAGAAGATGATCGAAGCCGCCGTCGAAATGGACGAGACCGCGCTCGAGAACTATCTCGAAGGCAAGATGCCGTCCAACGACGAGATCCGCGCGCTGATCCGCAAGGGCACCATCGCGGTGAAGTTCTATCCGATGTTCTGCGGCTCGGCCTTCAAGAACAAGGGCGTGCAGCCTTTGCTCGACGCCGTCGTCGAATATCTGCCGTCGCCGGCCGATGTTCCCGCCATCAAGGGCGTCGACGCCAAGACCGATGCCGAGATCGAGCGCCATGCCGACGACAGCGAGCCGTTGTCGATGCTTGCCTTCAAGATCATGAACGACCCGTTCGTCGGTTCGCTGACCTTTGCGCGCATCTATTCGGGCAAGCTCACCAAGGGCATCTCGGTCGACAACACCGTGAAGGGCAAGAAGGAGCGCATCGGCCGCATGCTGCAGATGCATGCGAACTCGCGTGCAGACGTCGAAGAAGCTTTTGCTGGCGACATCGTTGCTCTGGCCGGCCTCAAGGACACGACCACTGGTGACACGCTGAGCGATCCGCTGCATCCGGTCATCCTGGAGCGCATGGAATTCCCCGATCCGGTCATCCAGATCGCCATCGAGCCGAAGACCAAGAACGACCAGGAAAAGATGGGCCTCGCCCTTCACCGTCTGGCCGCCGAGGATCCGTCCTTCCGCGTCAAGACCGATGAGGAATCCGGCCAGACCATCATCTCCGGCATGGGCGAGCTCCACCTCGACATCATCGTCGATCGCATGCGTCGCGAGTTCAAGGTCGAGGCCAATGTCGGCGCTCCGCAGGTTGCTTATCGCGAGACGATCACCCGCAAGCACGAGCAGGACTACACGCACAAGAAGCAGACCGGCGGTACCGGTCAGTTCGCCCGCGTCAAGATCGTCTTCGAGCCGAATCCGGACAGCAGCGAATTCGAGTTCGAGACCAAGATCGTCGGCGGCGCCGTGCCGAAGGAATACATCCCGGGTGTCGAAAAGGGCATCAACAGCGTCATGACGTCCGGCCCGTTCGCCGGCTTCCCGATGATCGGCGTCAAGGCGACGCTCATCGACGGCGCCTACCACGATGTAGACTCCAGCGTTCTGGCCTTCGAAATCGCCGGCCGCGCTTGCTTCCGCGAAGCTGCTCCCAAGCTTGGTGTGCAGTTGCTCGAGCCGATCATGAAGGTCGAGGTCGTCACGCCGGAAGATTATGTCGGCAGCGTCATCGGTGACCTGAACGGCCGTCGCGGCCAGATCCAGGGCCAGGAAGCACGTGGTGTCGCGGTGGTTATCAATGCGATGGTGCCGCTGGCCAACATGTTCAAGTATGTCGACAACCTGCGCTCGATGAGCCAAGGCCGCGCGGCCTACACCATGCAGTTCGATCACTACGAGCCGGTCCCGACCGCCGTGGCGACCGAAGTTCAGAAGAAATACGCGTAACTCGAGAGAGTTGCACCAATAACTTAATTCAAGGCCCGCACGGGCTGGCAGGAATGGAGAGATCACATGGCAAAAGGTAAATTCGAGCGTAATAAGCCTCATGTGAACATTGGCACGATTGGCCACGTCGATCATGGCAAGACGTCGCTGACGGCTGCGATCACCAAGTATTTTGGCGAATACAAGCGCTATGACCAGATCGATGCGGCGCCCGAAGAGAAGGCCCGCGGCATCACCATCTCGACGGCGCATGTCGAATACGAGACGGCTGCCCGCCACTATGCCCACGTCGACTGCCCCGGCCACGCCGACTATGTGAAGAACATGATCACCGGTGCCGCGCAGATGGACGGCGCGATCCTGGTTGTGTCGGCCGCCGACGGCCCGATGCCGCAGACCCGCGAGCACATCCTGCTGGCCCGTCAGGTCGGCGTGCCGTCGATCGTGGTGTTCCTGAACAAGGTCGATCAGGTTGACGACGCCGAGCTGCTCGAACTGGTCGAGCTCGAGGTTCGCGAGCTTCTGTCGAAGAACGAGTTCCCCGGCGACGACATTCCGATCGTCAAGGGTTCGGCGCTTGCCGCGCTTGAGGATTCCAACAAGGTGATCGGCGAGGACGCGATCCGCGAGCTGATGGCTGCGGTCGATGCCTACATCCCGACGCCGGTTCGTCCGCTCGACAAGCCGTTCCTGATGCCGATCGAAGACGTGTTCTCGATCTCGGGCCGCGGCACGGTTGTCACCGGTCGCGTCGAGCGCGGCATTGTCAAGGTTGGCGAGGAACTCGAGATCATCGGCATCCGCCCGACGACCAAGACGACCTGCACGGGCGTTGAAATGTTCCGCAAGCTGCTCGACCAGGGCCAGGCGGGCGACAACATCGGCGCGCTGCTGCGTGGCGTTGATCGTGAAGGCGTCGAGCGCGGCCAGGTTCTGGCCAAGCCCGGCACGGTGAAGCCGCACAAGAAGTTCGTGGCCGAAGCCTACATCCTGACCAAGGACGAAGGCGGCCGTCACACGCCGTTCTTCACCAACTACCGTCCGCAGTTCTATTTCCGCACGACGGACGTGACCGGCATCGTGTCGCTGCCGGAAGGCACCGAGATGGTGATGCCCGGCGACAACATCACGGTCGATGTCGAGCTGATCGTGCCGATCGCCATGGAAGAGAAGCTGCGCTTCGCTATCCGTGAGGGCGGCCGCACCGTCGGTGCCGGCATCGTCGTCACCATCAAAGAGTAATTTGGACTTAAACCGATCTGTCGCGGGCGCAGGATATGCCCGCGCCGCGCCAGAACAAGGAAGTGACGCATGAACGGACAGAATATCCGCATCCGCCTGAAGGCGTTTGATCACCGGGTGCTCGACGCCTCGACACGGGAAATCGTATCGACGGCCAAGCGCACCGGCGCAAACGTCCGCGGCCCCATTCCGCTGCCGACGCGGATCGAAAAGTTCACGGTCAACCGGTCGCCTCACGTCGACAAGAAGAGCCGCGAGCAGTTCGAGATGCGCACGCACAAGCGTCTGCTCGACATCGTCGATCCGACCCCGCAGACGGTCGATGCTTTGATGAAGCTCGATCTGGCCGCCGGTGTCGACGTCGAGATCAAGCTTTAAGGAAAGAGCGAGGAAGGGGCGGTGCCCCTGGCCCGGAACTCTAAAGGAATTGAACCGATGCGTTCAGGTGTGATTGCAAAGAAGGTGGGAATGACCCGCATCTATAATGATGCCGGGGAACATGTTCCCGTCACCGTTCTCCAGATGGAGAACTGCCAGGTCGTGGCGCAGCGCACGCAGGAGAAGAATGGCTATACCGCCGTTCAGCTCGGCGTTGGCCTTGCCAAGGTGAAGAATACGTCGAAGGCGATGCGCGGCCATTTCGCGACCGCTTCCGTCGAGCCGAAGGCGAAGGTTGCCGAGTTCCGCGTCTCCGCCGACAACATGATCGATGTCGGCGCCGAGATCACCGTCGACCACTTCGTTGCCGGCCAGAAGGTCGACGTAACGGGCACGACGATTGGTAAGGGTTTCCAGGGTGTCATCAAGCGTCACCACATGGGTGGTGGCCGTGCGACCCACGGTAACTCGGTCTCGCACCGTACGCACGGTTCGACCGGCCAGCGCCAGGACCCGGGCAAGGTGTTCAAGGGCAAGCATATGGCTGGCCACATGGGCGACACCCGCGTCACCACGCAGAATGTCGAGATCGTCTCGACCGACGCCGATCGCGGCCTGATCCTGATCCGCGGTGCGGTTCCGGGTTCCAAGGGCGCCTGGATCCTGGTCCGCGACGCGGCCAAGGTGGCACTGCCGGCCAATGCGCCGAAGCCCGCCGCGATCCGCGCCGCTACGAAGAATGAGGCTCCGGCCACAGAGGGAGCGGAATAATGGATCTCAAGATCACAACGCTTGGTGGCAAGGACGCCGGCAAGGTGGAACTCTCCGAGGAGATTTTCGGCCTGGACCCGCGTGAAGACATTCTGCAGCGCGTCGTGCGCTGGCAGCTTGCCAAGCGGCAGCAGGGTACGCACAAGGCCAAGGGGCGCGCTGAAATCGCCCGCACCGGCGCCAAGATGTACAAGCAGAAGGGTACGGGCCGCGCCCGTCACCATTCGGCACGCGCTCCGCAGTTCCGCGGCGGCGGCAAGGCCCACGGCCCGGTCGTTCGCAGCCACGAACATGAGCTGCCGAAGAAGGTGCGGGCTCTCGGTCTCAAGCATGCTCTCTCGGCCAAGGCCAAGAGCGCCTCGATCATCATCATCGATGAGCTGAAGCTGACCGAGGCCAAGACGAAGGCGCTGATCGCGAATTTCGCGACGCTGGGCCTGACCAACGCCCTGGTGATCGGCGGCGCCGAGCTTGACAAGAATTTCAAGCTGGCGGCCACGAACATCCCGAACATCGACGTGCTGCCCATCCAGGGCATCAACGTCTACGACATTCTGCGTCGCGGCACGCTGGTCCTTTCGAAGGCCGCCGTCGAGGCTCTCGAGGAGCGCTTTAAATGACCGACCTTCGTCACTACGACGTGATCGTCTCGCCGGCGATCACTGAAAAGTCGACCATGGCCTCCGAGCAGAACCAGGTCGTCTTCAACGTCGCCAAGAAGGCGTCGAAGCCGGAAATCAAGGCCGCCGTCGAAGCGCTGTTCGGCGTCAAGGTGATGGCCGTGAACACGCTTGTCCGCAAGGGCAAGATCAAGCGCTTCCGTGGCACGGTTGGCCGCCAGAGCGACGTCAAGAAGGCGATTGTGACGCTGGCCGATGGTCAGTCGATCGACGTCGCGACGGGTCTCTGAGCAAGGCCGCGAGGACAACAACAATGGCACTGAAAAAATTCAACCCGGTAACGCCGAGCACCCGCCAGCTGGTCATCGTCGACCGCTCGGGCCTCTACAAGGGCAAGCCCGTCAAGGGTCTGACCGAAGGCCTGACCAAGTCGGGTGGCCGCAACAACCACGGCCGCATCACGGCCCGCTTCATCGGCGGCGGTCACAAGCGTTCGTACCGCATCATCGACTTCAAGCGTCGCAAGTTCGACGTCGTCGGCACGGTCGAGCGTATCGAATACGATCCGAACCGCACCGCCTTCATCGCGCTGATCAAGTATGACGATGGCGAGCTGTCCTACATCATCGCCCCGCAGCGCCTCGCTCCCGGCGACAAGATCGTGGCCGGCGAAGCAGTCGACGTGAAGCCGGGCAACGCGATGCCGCTGGCGTCGATGCCGGTCGGCACGATCGTCCACAACATCGAGCTGAAGCCGGGCAAGGGCGCCCAGGTTGCGCGCTCGGCGGGCGGCTACGGCCAGCTGGTGGGTCGCGACCAGGGCATGGCGATCCTGCGCCTGAACTCGGGTGAGCAGCGTGTCGTTCACGGTTCCTGCATGGCCACCGTCGGTGCCGTATCCAACCCGGACCACGGCAACATCAACGACGGCAAGGCCGGCCGCACTGTCTGGCGCGGCAAGCGCCCGCACAATCGCGGTGTGACCATGAACCCGGTTGACCACCCGCACGGCGGCGGCGAAGGCCGCACCTCCGGTGGTCGCCATCCGGTTTCCCCGTGGGGCAAGCCGACCAAGGGCAAGAAGACGCGGTCCAACAAGGCGACCGACAAGTTCATCCTGCGCTCGCGCCATCAGCGCAAGAGCTAAGAAGAGGTAACGCCAAGTGACTCGTTCTATTTGGAAAGGCCCCTTCATCGACGGCTACCTTCTCAAGAAGGTGGACAAGGTTCGTGAAGGTGGTCGCAATGAGGTGATCAAGATGTGGAGCCGTCGCTCCACCATCCTGCCGCAGTTCGTCGGCTTCACCTTCGGTGTCTATAACGGCCAGAAGCATGTTCCCGTCTCGGTGAACGAGGACATGGTCGGTCACAAGTTCGGTGAATTCGCTCCGACCCGGACCTATTACGGTCACGGCGCGGATAAGAAGGCGAAGAGGAAATAATCATGGGCAAGGCCAAAGCTCCGCGCAGGCTTGCTGATAACGAAGCGCGCGCCGTATTGCGCACGATCCGTATCAGCCCGCAGAAGCTGAACCTCGTTGCCGCGCTGATCCGCGGCAAGAAGGTCGCGACAGCGCTTTCCGATCTCGAATTCTCGGCCAAGCGGATTTCCGGCACGGTCAAGAAGACTCTGGAATCGGCGATCGCCAACGCGGAAAACAACCACGACCTCGACGTCGATGCTCTGATCGTGGCGGAAGCCTATGTCGGCAAGTCGATCGTCATGAAGCGGTTCCATGCCCGTGGTCGTGGTCGCGCCAGCCGTATCGAGAAGCCGTTCTCGCACCTCACGATCGTTGTTCGTGAAGTCGAAGAAAAAGGGGAGGCCGCATAATGGGTCAGAAAGTCAATCCGATCGGTCTGCGCCTCGGCATCAACCGTACCTGGGATTCGCGCTGGTTCGCGAACACTGGCGAGTACGGCAAGCTGCTGCATGAGGACATCAAGATCCGCAAGTATCTTGAGAAGGAACTGAAGCAGGCCGCGATCTCGAAGGTCGTGATCGAGCGCCCGCACAAGAAGTGCCGCGTCACCATCCATGCGGCGCGCCCGGGTCTGATCATCGGCAAGAAGGGCGCCGACATCGAGAAGCTTCGCAAGAAGCTGATGGAGATGACGAAGTCCGAGACGCACCTCAACATCGTTGAAGTGCGCAAGCCGGAAATCGACGCGACGCTGGTTGCCCAGTCGATCGCTCAGCAGCTCGAGCGCCGTATCGCGTTCCGTCGCGCCATGAAGCGCGCGGTGCAGTCGGCGATGCGCCTCGGTGCCGAAGGCATCCGCATCAACTGCTCGGGCCGTCTCGGCGGTGCTGAAATCGCGCGCATGGAATGGTATCGCGAAGGCCGCGTGCCGCTGCATACGCTGCGCGCCGATGTCGACTACGGCACGGCCGAAGCACATACCGCCTACGGCATTTGCGGCGTCAAGGTCTGGGTGTTCAAGGGCGAGATCCTTGAGCATGACCCGATGGCCTCGGAGCGTCGCGCGACCGAAGGCGATCATTCGCATGGCGGCGGCGGTGGTGGTGGTGATCGCGAACGCGGTCGTCGTCGCGAAAACGCCTAAGACAGTTAGGAATTTGGAGTTAGAACGATGCTGCAGCCAAAGCGCACAAAGTTCCGTAAGCAGTTCAAGGGCCGTATCCATGGCACCGCAAAGGGCGGTACCAATCTGGATTTCGGTGGTTTCGGGCTGAAGGCGCTTGAGCCGAACCGCGTCACCGCACGCGAGATCGAGGCGGCCCGCCGCGCGATCACTCGTGAGATGAAGCGTGCCGGCCGCGTCTGGATCCGTATTTTCCCGGACGTGCCGGTCACTTCGAAGCCGACCGAAGTCCGCATGGGTAAGGGCAAGGGTGCTGTTGACTATTGGGCGGCGCGCGTTAAGCCGGGCCGCATCATGTTCGAGATCGACGGCGTCAACGAGGAAACCGCCCGCGAGGCGCTGCGTCTCGGCGCGGCGAAGCTCTCGGTCAAGACGCGCTTCGTGCAGCGCATCGCAGAATAAGGACGGGCTGATCATGAAAGCCGAAGACATCCGGACCAAGACCCAGGACCAGCTGACCGACGACCTGGCCAGCCTGAAGAAGGAGCAGTTCAACCTGCGCTTTCAGAAGGCGACCGGCCAGCTTGAGAAGACCGCGCGCGTGAAGATCGTCCGTAGGGACATCGCGCGCATCAAGACCATCGCTGCGGAAAAGTCCGCGGCTAAGAAGGCTTAAGGACGAAAACCATGCCAAAGCGCATTCTGCAGGGCACCGTCGTCAGCGACAAGAACGAGAAGACGGTTGTCGTCAAGGTCGAACGGCGCTTCACGCATCCCGTGATGAAGAAGACCGTGCGCATGACCAAGAAGTACAAGGCGCACGACGAGAACAACGCCCACAAGGTTGGCGATCAGGTGTTCATCCAGGAATCGAAGCCGATTTCCAAGGATAAGCGCTGGATCGTCGTGTCTTCGGACCAGGCGTAAACAAACGAATTTTGGACAGACCGGGGAGGGGCTATGAGCCCATCCCGTTAGAAAAGAAGAAGGCGGCCAGTCATGATTCAGATGCAAACAAACCTCGACGTCGCGGATAATTCCGGCGCCCGTCGTGTCATGTGCATCAAGGTGCTGGGCGGCTCGAAGCGGAAATACGCTTCCGTGGGCGACATCATCGTGGTGTCGATCAAGGAAGCCATTCCGCGCGGCCGCGTTAAGAAGGGCGATGTGATGAAGGCGGTCGTGGTTCGCACGGCCAAGGACATCCGCCGCCCGGACGGCAGCGTGATCCGTTTCGACAAGAACGCGGCCGTTCTCGTCGACAACAAGAAAGAGCCGATCGGCACGCGTATCTTCGGACCGGTTCCGCGCGAACTTCGCGCCAAGAACCACATGAAGATCATCTCGCTCGCGCCTGAAGTGCTGTAAGGAGCCGGACCAATGCAAAAGATTAGAAAAGGCGACAAGGTCGTCGTGCTGGCCGGCAAGGACAAGGGCCGTTCGGGCGAAGTCCTTTCGGTTCAGCCGAAGGAAGACACCGCGCTGGTGCGCGGCGTCAACATGATCCGTCGTCACCAGAAGCAGTCCCAGTCCCAAGAGGGCGGGATCATCACCAAGGAAGCGCCGATCCAGCTGTCGAACATCGCGCTGGCCGACCCCAAGGATGGCAAGCCGACCCGCGTCGGCTTCGTCTTCCAGAAGGACGGCAAGAAGGTGCGCGTCGCCAAGCGCTCGGGAGAAGTCATCAATGGCTAAGGCTGAAAGCAAGCAGGCAACTGCTAACAACGTGCCGCGCCTCAAGAAGGTCTACAACGAGACCATTCGCAAGGCACTGCTGGAGCAGTTCGGCTACGACAACGAGATGCAGGTTCCGCGCATCGACAAGATCGTGCTGAACATGGGCGTCGGCGAAGCCACCGCAGATTCGAAGAAGCCTTCGATCGCTGCGGAAGATCTCGCGATGATCGCCGGCCAGAAGGCCGTCGTCACCCGCGCCCGCAATTCGATCGCCGGCTTCAAGGTCCGCGAGAAGATGCCGATCGGCGCCAAGGTCACGCTGCGCAAGGAACGCATGTACGAGTTCCTCGACCGCCTCGTGAACATCGCGCTGCCGCGCGTTCGCGACTTTCGCGGACTGAATCCGAAGAGCTTCGATGGCCGTGGCAACTATGCCATGGGCATCAAGGAACACATCGTGTTCCCGGAGATCAACTACGACAAGGTTGATCAGATCTGGGGCATGGACGTCATCGTTTGTACGACTGCGAAGACGGACGACGAAGCCAGGGCATTGCTCAAGGCCTTCAACTTCCCCTTCCGCCAGTAACGGCAGCGAGAAAAGGAAAAATCTGAAATGGCAAAGACCAGCTCAGTCGAGAAGAACAACAGGCGCCGGAAGCTTGTGGACCAGTACGCTGCCAAGCGTGGGGCCCTCAAGGCGATCATCATGGATCAGTCCAAGCCGATGGAAGAGCGCTTCCGCGCCCAGTTGAAGCTTGCGGCGATGCCGCGCAACTCGGCCAAGATCCGCATCCGCAACCGCTGCGAAGTCACCGGCCGTCCGCGTGCCTACTATCGCAAGCTCAAGGTATCGCGCATCGCGCTTCGTGATCTCGGCAACAACGGCCAGATCCCGGGCCTGGTCAAGTCGAGCTGGTAAGGAGGACATAACATGTCATTGAGCGATCCTCTCGGCGATATGCTGACCCGCATCCGCAACGCGTATGGCCGCAAGAAGTCGAGCGTGTCGACGCCGGCCTCGCGCCTGCGCACCCGCGTTCTCGACGTGCTGAAGGCGGAAGGCTATATCCGCGACTACAGCCAGACCGACTTCGACAACGGCAAGTCCGAAATCGAGATCGAGCTGAAGTATTTCGACGGCGCGCCCGTCGTGCGTGAAATTGCCCGTGTTTCGAAGCCGGGCCGCCGCGTCTATGTCTCGGCGAAGTCGATCCCGCACGTCGCCAACGGCCTCGGCATCGCCATCCTTTCGACACCGAAGGGCGTGATGGCCGACCATGAAGCACGCGAACAGAATGTCGGCGGCGAGATCCTCTGCCAGATCTTCTGATCTGGCAGCTCACCGCAAAGTGGAATCCGGTCTTCGGATCGTTCCCGAAGACAGAGACCTGAAACAAGAGAAGTGACGAGGACAACAAAATGTCTCGTATTGGAAAGAAACCCGTTTCGCTGCCGCAGGGCGTGACCGCGACCGTCAACGGCCAGACCGTGACGGCGAAGGGCCCCAAGGGTGAGCTGAAGTTCGTCGTGAACGACGAAGTGCTGGTCAAGATGGAAGGCAGCGAAATCGCTGTTCAGCCGCGCGACCAGACCAAGACCGCCCGCTCCAAGTGGGGCATGTCGCGCACGCAGATCGTCAACATCCTGCAGGGCGTCAAGGACGGTTTTGAGAAGAAGCTCGAGATCACCGGCGTTGGCTATCGCGCCGCACTCCAGGGCAAGAACCTGCAGTTGGCACTTGGCTTCAGCCACGACGTCGTCTACGAGACGCCGCAGGGCATCACCATCACCGTGCCGAAGCCGACTGAAATTACCATAGCCGGCATCGACAAGCAGCAGGTGGGCCAGGTTGCCGCTGAGATCCGCGAATATCGCGGCCCCGAGCCTTACAAGGGCAAAGGCGTCCGGTACGCTGGCGAGAAGATCGTCCGCAAGGAAGGCAAGAAGAAGTAGTGGCTTGGCCCCGAAAAGTTGCAGACTTTTCGGAAAGGACCAAGCCAAGAAACGTAACGCCGCGGGGAGCGGTCGCGGGAGGCGCTTTCGCCTACCGCATATGGCGGCCCCTGTTTTTTGAAGGCAAGGAACTATCATGGCTACCAAGGAATCCATCCAGCGCCGCGCGCAGCGC
This sequence comes from Mesorhizobium shangrilense, assembly GCF_040537815.1. NCBI lineage: Bacteria > Pseudomonadati > Pseudomonadota > Alphaproteobacteria > Hyphomicrobiales > Phyllobacteriaceae > Mesorhizobium > Mesorhizobium shangrilense. The sequence goes on along the minus strand of NZ_JBEWSZ010000001.1, from coordinate 1,588,634 downwards.
GTCCGCCGTCAGATCAAGAAGGTCGCCGGCGAGCGTCCGCGTCTGTCGGTACACCGCACGTCGAAGAACATCTACGTGCAGGTCATCGACGACGCCAAGGGCCACACCATCGCCGCCGCTTCGACGCTCGAGAAGGACCTCAAGGGTTCGCTCAAGACCGGCGCCGACACCGCGGCCGCTGCAGCGATCGGCAAGCTGATCGCCGAGCGCGCTTCGAAGGCCGGCGTCACGGAAGTCGTGTTCGACCGCGGCCCGTACATCTATCACGGCCGCGTCAAGGCGCTGGCCGAGGCTGCCCGTGAAGGCGGTCTTAGCTTCTAAGCATGATCCCAAACCGAAGGTCAGCACAGCAAAAAGTTGCAGACTTTTCGGATAGGATCATGCAAGGGACAAAATGATTTTCGCCCCCGGTGACCCAAAGAGGCACCGGATTATCATCATCAACCGTGCTTCCGGAAAAAAACAAGGAACAGGATATGGCACAAGAACGTAGGGATGGCGGCCGCGGCCGTGATCGCGAAGAGCGCGACGATGGCATGGTGGACAAGCTCGTCCACATCAACCGCGTCGCCAAGGTCGTCAAGGGCGGCCGTCGCTTTGGTTTTGCAGCACTCGTCGTCGTCGGCGACCAGAAGGGCCGCGTCGGCTTTGGTCACGGCAAGGCGCGCGAAGTGCCGGAAGCGATCCGCAAGGCAACTGAATCCGCCAAGCGCGACATGATTTTCGTGCCGCTGCGCTCGGGCCGCACGCTGCATCACGACGTCGAAGGCCGTTGGGGCGCTGGTCGCGTCCTGCTGCGCGCCGCCAAGCAGGGTACCGGCATCATCGCTGGTGGTCCGATGCGCGCCGTCTTCGAGACGCTCGGCATGCATGACGTGGTCGCCAAGTCGATGGGTTCGTCGAACCCTTACAACATGGTTCGCGCCACGTTCGACGCGCTGAAGAGCCAGATGCATCCCAAGGATGTGGCTGCTGCTCGTGGCATCAAGTATTCGACCCTTCAGGCCCGCCGCGGCACCGCCGTTGCGGCTGAAGAATAGTCGATCTGACCAGGGATTTTGACCATGGCCAAGAAAGCAACCAAGACCATCACCGTTGAGCAGATCGGTTCGCCGATCCGCCGTCCGAAGGAACAGCGCGCGACGCTGGTCGGGCTCGGCCTCAACAAGATGCACAAGCAGCGCACGCTGGAAGATACGCCTTCCGTGCGCGGCATGATCGCTGCCGTCCAGCATCTCGTCCGCGTCGTGGACGAGGGCTGAGCACAAGCGCAGGAGAACTCAGATGAAACTCAACGATCTGCGTGACAAGGACGGCGCGACGCATTCCAAGAAGCGTCTCGGCCGTGGCATTGGCTCCGGCTCCGGCAAGACCGGCGGCCGCGGCGTCAAGGGCCAGAAGGCGCGCTCCGGCGTCGCCATCAACGGCTTCGAGGGTGGCCAGATGCCGCTCTACCGGCGTCTGCCGAAGCGCGGCTTCAACAACATCTTCGCCAAGAGCTTCACGGTTGTGTCGCTGGCCCGCATCCAGGTCGCGATCGACGCCAAGAAGCTCGACACGAAGGAAACCGTGACGGCCGAAACGCTTGTCGCTGCCGGCGTCATTCGTCGCGTCAAGGACGGTGTGCGCATCCTGTCCGACGGCGAGATCAAGGCAAAGCTGACGTTTGACGTCGCCGGCGCCTCGAAGGCCGCGATCGAGAAGATCGAGAAGGCTGGCGGTTCGGTGAAGTTGCCCGAAAAGGCGGCTGCCGAGTAACAGCAATTTGAAGCGCGGTCGGCAAAGGTGGGATCCGTTTTTGCTTTCGATCGTGTTTTGATTTGGAATATGGCGGCCGCGTCAACGCGGCCGCTTGCATGTTTACAGTCCGGAGCTTATCTCGTGAGCTTCGGTGACACGCGCCGCCTGACCTGTGGGCCATGAAGCGTGACCAAGCGGAGAATCAGGCATGGCTTCGGCTGCTGAACAACTAGCCTCGAATCTGAATTTTTCGGCTTTCGCCAAGGCGGAGGACCTGAAGAAGCGCATCTGGTTCACCATCGGCGCGTTGCTCGTCTATCGACTCGGTACCTACATTCCGCTTCCAGGCATCAACCCGGATGCTTTTGCACAGGCCTTCACGCAGCAGAGCAAGGGCGTGCTCGGCATGTTCAACATGTTCGCCGGCGGCGCCGTCCAGCGCATGGCGATCTTTGCCCTCGGCATCATGCCCTACATCTCCGCCTCCATCATCATGCAGCTGATGACCTCGGTCATTCCGTCGCTGGAAGCGCTGAAGAAGGAAGGCGAGCAGGGCCGCAAGATCATCAACCAGTACACGCGCTACGGCACCGTGCTGCTGGCGCTGATCCAGGCCTATGGCATTTCCGTCGGGCTTGAGAACGGCAACGGCATCGTCAGCGATCCCGGCATGTTCTTCCGCATCTCGACCGTCGTCACGCTTGTCGGCGGCACCATGTTCCTGATGTGGCTCGGCGAGCAGATCACCGCGCGCGGCATCGGCAACGGCATTTCGCTGATCATCTTCTCCGGCATTGTCGCTGGCCTGCCGCATGCCATTTCTGGCACGCTCGAGCTTGGCCGCACCGGCGCGCTGTCGACCGGCCTCATCCTGGCGATCATCGTTCTGGCCATCGTCGTGATCGCGCTGATCGTCTTCTTCGAACGCGCCCAGCGTCGCTTGCTGATCCAGTATCCGAAGCGCCAGGTCGGCAACCGCATGTTCCAGGGCGACACTTCGCATCTGCCGCTCAAGCTCAACACGTCGGGCGTCATTCCGCCGATCTTCGCCTCGTCGCTGCTGTTGCTGCCGGCAACCGTCGCCGGCTTCTCGCAGGCGACCAACCTGCCGACCTGGGCCAGCACCATCCTGGCGTCGCTTGGCCATGGCCAGCCGCTGTACATGCTGTTCTATGCGGCGATGATCGTGTTCTTCGCCTTCTTCTACACCGCGATCGTCTTCAATCCGAAGGACACGGCCGACCAGCTCAAGAAGCATTCCGGCTTCATTCCGGGCTATCGTCCGGGCGAGCGCACGGCCGATTACATCGACTACGTTCTCACCCGCATCACTGTCGTCGGCGCCATCTACCTGGTGCTGGTGTGTCTGCTGCCCGAGTTCTTGATTTCCGCGACTGGCGTACCATTCTACCTCGGTGGCACATCGCTTCTGATCGTGGTCAGTGTAACGCTCGACACGGTGGCGCAGATTCAGGGTCACCTGATCGCGCACCAATATGAGGGCCTGATCAAGAAGTCGAAGCTGCGCGGGGGGAAGAAGGGCAGATGAGGTTGATATTGCTTGGGCCGCCGGGGGCGGGCAAGGGGACGCAAGCACAAAGACTGGTAGAGAAACACGGCATACCCCAACTATCCACGGGGGACATGCTGCGGGCTGCCGTCCAGGCCGGCACGGAAGTTGGCAAGCGCGCCAAGGCGGTGATGGATGCCGGCGAGCTGGTGTCAGACGCGATCGTCAACGCCATTGTCGCCGAGCGAATCGATCAGGCTGATTGCGCCAGGGGATTCATTCTCGACGGATATCCGCGCACGCTGGTGCAGGCCGATGCCGTTGAGGCAATGCTTTCGGAACGCGGCTTGAGCCTCGATACCGTTATTGAGCTCGTTGTCGACGATAGGGCCTTGGTTGGCCGTATCGTCAAGCGTGCCGATGACGCCAAGGCTGCTGGCCAGCCTGTGCGCAAGGATGACAATCCCGCTGTTTTCGAGGAACGTCTGCGCGAGTACTACAAGAAGACCGCCCCGCTGATCGGCTACTATTACGCCAAGGGCAAGCTCAGGGGCGTCGACGGGATGGCGGGCATCGATACGGTCACCAGAGAGATCGAGGCGGTGCTCGCTGCGACGACTCAAGGGGCAGTGCCGGTAAATTAACGATTGTGCTTGACTGGAGCGGTTCGCTGCGCTATGGCGGCCCGTCTCCTATCAGGCATGGGCTTTGCTTGTCCGCAAGGGCAAGGCAGCCGCTTTGAACTGGAGACTCCCGCAGGGGCCGGCCTCCACCGGACGCGGGGTAATCTGAACAGCGCCGGTTTGTCCGGCCCACATGGAGAAGAGAAGAAGATGGCTCGTATAGCCGGCGTCAACATTCCGACCAACAAGCGCGTCGTTATCGCGCTTCAGTACATTCACGGCATTGGCAAGAAGTTCGCCCAGGAGATCGTCGACAAGGTCGGCATCCCGGCCGAGCGTCGCGTCAACCAGTTGACCGACGCGGAAGTGCTGCAGATCCGTGAGACGATCGACCGCGACTATCAGGTCGAAGGCGATTTGCGCCGTGAAGTGTCGATGAACATCAAGCGGCTCATGGACCTCGGTTGCTACCGCGGCCTGCGTCACCGCCGCTCGCTTCCGGTTCGCGGCCAGCGCACGCATACCAATGCGCGCACTCGCAAGGGCCCGGCCAAGTCGATCGCCGGCAAGAAGAAGTAATTTAGGGCAGTAAGGGAGTAGGGCAGTAAGGCAATAGGATCGGCAGGCGTACTGCCCTACTGCCATATTCTCCTACTGCCTTCTCCCTGGTGGAGCCGCTGGCATTACGGCGGTGTAGAGATCAACTGAAAGGAATACCATGGCCAAGGAAGCCGCACGTGTTCGCCGTCGCGAACGCAAGAACATTTCTTCGGGCGTTGCCCACGTCAATTCGACCTTCAACAACACGATGATCACCATCACCGACGCGCAGGGCAATTCGATTGCCTGGTCGTCGGCCGGTGCCCAGGGCTTCAAGGGTTCGCGCAAGTCGACCCCGTTCGCTGCCCAGATGGCTGCCGAGGATGTCGCCAAGAAGGCCCAGGAACATGGCATGCGCATGCTTGAGGTCGAGGTCTGCGGACCCGGCTCCGGTCGTGAATCGGCACTGCGCGCCCTGCAGGCAGCCGGCTTCACCATCACCTCGATCCGTGATGTGACGCCGATCCCGCACAATGGCTGCCGCCCGCGCAAGAAGCGTCGCGTCTAACAAATATCGAACGCCGCGCGAGCGCCGAAAGGCGTTCCTCCGTGGTTTTCCAGGTCGCCCGCCACGATTGGATGGTGGCGGGTCAACGGAAGGAAAGCATCATGATCCAGAAAAATTGGCAGGAACTGATCAAGCCGAACAAGATCGAGTTCTCGTCGAAGAAGAAGACGCTGACCACGCTGGTCGCCGAGCCGCTCGAGCGCGGCTTTGGCCTCACGCTCGGCAACGCCCTGCGCCGTGTTCTCCTGTCTTCGCTTCGCGGTGCGGCCGTCACCGCCGTGCAGATCGACGGCGTTCTGCATGAATTCTCGTCCATCGCCGGTGTTCGCGAAGACGTGACGGACATTGTCTTGAACATCAAGGAAATTGCCATCCGCATGGAAGGCGATGGCCCCAAGCGCATGGTTGTGCGCAAGCAGGGTCCGGGCGCGGTTCTGGCTGGCGATATCCAGACGGTTGGCGACGTCGAGATCCTGAACCCCGACCACGTCATCTGCACGCTGGACGAAGGCGCTGAAATCCGCATGGAATTCACCGTCGACACCGGCAAGGGCTATGTGCCTGCCGACCGCAACCGCGCCGAAGATGCACCGATCGGGCTCATCCCCGTCGACAGCCTCTACTCGCCGGTCAAGAAGGTCTCCTACAAGGTCGAAAACACCCGCGAGGGCCAGGTTCTCGACTATGACAAGCTGACCATGACGATCGAGACCGACGGTTCGATCACTGGTGAGGACGCGGTGGCTTTCGCTGCTCGCATCCTGCAGGACCAGCTCGGCCTCTTCGTCAACTTCGACGAGCCGCAGAAGGAAGTCGCGGCGGAAGCCGTCACCGAGCTCGCCTTCAACCCGGCGCTGCTCAAGAAGGTCGACGAGCTCGAGCTTTCGGTGCGTTCGGCCAACTGCCTGAAGAACGACAACATCGTCTATATCGGCGACCTGATCCAGAAGACCGAAGCCGAGATGCTCCGCACCCCGAACTTCGGCCGCAAGTCGCTGAACGAGATCAAGGAAGTCCTGGCAGCGATGGGCCTGCACCTCGGCATGGAAGTGCCGGACTGGCCGCCGGAAAACATCGAAGACCTCGCCAAACGTTACGAAGATCAATATTGAGCATGAATTCCAAGGATCGGCGGCGTGGGCCGCTCGATCCGCCGGTCATGCGGAAAACCATCAGGGGCCGCGGCCTCTTGAACAACTGAAGAAGGAAAAGAGCCATGCGCCACGGTTTCAAAGGCCGTCGCTTCGCCCGAAGCATTAGCCATCGCAAGTCGATGTTCGCCAACCTCGCCGTGTCGCTGCTCGAGCATGAGCAGATCGTCACAACCTTGCCGAAGGCGAAGGACCTGCGTCCCATCGTCGAGAAGCTGGTGACGCTCGGCAAGCGCGGCGACCTGCACGCCCGCCGCCAGGTCATTGCCCAGATCGGCAATGAAGGCGTCGTCAAGCGTCTGTTCGACACCATTGCCCCGCGCTACGCCACCCGCAACGGCGGCTACCTGCGCATCATGAAGGCGGGCTTCCGCCACGGCGACAACGCCGCGATGGCGGTCATCGAGTTCGTCGATCGCGACACCTCGGCCAAGGGCGCCGCAGACCGCGCCCGTATCGAAGCCGAAGGCAATGAGGAAGCCGAAGCCGCATAAGCTTCAGCTTTTCGCCAGAAACTTTAAGGGGCCTACGGGCCCCTTTTGTCGTAAGGAAGGAATGGTAAGTAGCGCCAGAGTTTGTTTTGTGCCCATTTTCAATGGAACTCGCATAAAGCAGCCAACTTTCAGCGCCTTAGCCTTTCATTTTGCACAATCGTCGGGACAATGGCGCCCGAACTCGCCTTGGAGGATTCGCAATGCGCGCCAAAAGACTGCCTCTTGTTCTACTCTTCGCCATAATGGCGTTTGCAGTCGTGCCGGCGGTCAGACAGGCATTGGCGGAAGAGGCCAAGACCGACCCCGGCCTGTCCGACGTGCTCACCGATCTTCTCCATGGCGTCGAGGGTAAGAACGGCAATGCCAGTGACAACAAGCGCGTGCCGTTCGGTCGCGACGAAGTGCAGCTGTCCTTCGCGCCGCTGGTCAAGCAGACCGCGCCGGCCGTGGTCAACGTCTATGCCTCGCAAACGGCCAAGGTCACGTCGCCTTTTGACGGCGATCCATTCTTCGAGGAGTTCTTCGGCCGCTCTCAGCCCCGCGCGCAGTCCTCGCTGGGCTCCGGCGTCCTTGTCGATCCGACCGGGGTCGTGGTCACCAATTTCCACGTCATCAAGGGTGCCGATGAGGTCAAGGTCGCAACATCGGACGGTCGCGAATTCACCAGCAAGGTGCTGCTGAAGGACGAGACGCTCGACCTTGCCGTGCTCAAGATCGAGTCCGACAAGCCGTTTCCGGTCATCGCCATCGGCGATTCCGATGCGCTTGAGGTCGGCGATCTGGTGCTGGCGATCGGCAATCCCTTTGGCGTCGGCCAGACCACCACCAGCGGCATCGTTTCAGCGCTTGCCCGCAGCCACATCGGCGTTTCCGACTCGAGCTTCTTCATCCAGACGGATGCCGCCATCAACCCCGGCAATTCCGGCGGCGCGCTGATCAACATGGGCGGCCAGTTGATCGGCATCAACACCGCGATCTACAGCCGCAGCGGCGGCTCCATCGGCATCGGGTTTGCCATTCCCTCCAACATGGTGCGGGCCTTCGCCGAAGCGGCAAAGGCTGGCCGTGACTTCTTCGAGCGCCCCTATGTTGGCGCCGAGTTCGAGGCGGTGACCCCGCAGATCGCCGAGTCGCTCGCCATGGACAAGCCGACCGGGGCACTGGTGTCTTCGGTGGAAGAGGCAAGTCCGGCGGCAAAGGCAGGACTGAAGCCGGGTGACGTGGTGTTGGCGCTCAATGGCACGCCGGTCGAGAGCATCGAGGCGCTGGATTACCGCATGGCGACACTGTCGATCGGCACCAACGCGAATTTCACCATCCTGAGCAAGGGTAAGCAGGCGTCGATGGACATCGCGCTGGAGCGGGCTCCGGAAGGCGCGAAAGCTCCGGAACTTACCTTGCGGGGTCGCAGCCCGTTTTCCGGCGCCAAAGTCGCGGAATTGTCGCCACGGCTTGCCCAGCGCCTTGGTTTGCGCACCGACATCAAGGGCGTGACCGTGACCGACATCAACCGCGATTCGCCCGCCGCCGATTTTGGCTTCCAGTCCGGCGATATCATCCGCGAGGTGAATGGCACGACCATCGACACCGCCGCGACGCTGGAGCAGGCGACCAAGCAGGACACGCGCTGGTGGCGCTTTACCGTCGAGCGCGGCGGGCAGATACTGCGCCAGGTATTGCGTTATTAGAGCACGGCCCCGGACATTGCGGGGAAGCATGCTCCAACCATAAAGAAGTGCATGGCCGATCTGTTCAGCGTCGACGAACCGGAAAGGGCGCCGCCCGGGCGGCCGCTGGCTGACAGGCTGCGGCCGAAGAATCTCGGTGAGGTCGTCGGCCAGGAACATCTGACCGGCCCAGACGGCGCGCTCACTCGGCTGATAGGCTCCGGCTCGTTGGGCTCTATGATCTTCTGGGGCCCACCAGGTACCGGCAAGACCACGGTTGCGCGACTGCTCGCGGGTGAAACCAGCCTCGCGTTCGAGCAGATATCGGCTGTCTTTTCCGGCGTTGCCGACCTGAAGAAGGTGTTCGAAGGCGCAAAGCTGCGTCGTGCCAATGGCCGCCAGACGCTGCTTTTCGTCGACGAGATCCATCGCTTCAACCGCGCCCAGCAGGACGGGTTCCTGCCGGTGATGGAGGACGGCACCGTCGTTCTGGTCGGGGCCACCACCGAGAATCCATCCTTCGAGCTGAATGCCGCGCTTTTGTCGCGCGCGCGCGTTCTGGTCTTCCATTCGCTCGGCGAGGAAAGCATCGCCAAGCTGATGGCGCGAGCTGAGGAAACCGAGGGCAGGGCGCTGCCGCTCGATGACGAGGCGAGGGCGATGCTCATCCGCATGAGCGATGGTGACGGCCGCGCGTCGCTGACGCTCGCCGAAGAGGTCTGGCGAGCCGCCAAGCCGGGCGAAGTCTTCAGCCCGGATGGGCTGCAACGCATCGTCCAGCGCCGCGCGCCGATTTACGACAAGGGCCAGGACGGCCATTACAATCTGATCTCGGCGCTGCACAAATCAGTGCGCGGCTCGGACCCCGATGCGGCGCTCTATTACCTTGCACGCATGTTCGATGCCGGCGAGGACCCGCTCTATCTCGGCCGCCGGCTTGTGCGCATGGCGATGGAGGATATCGGCTTGGCCGACCCGCAGGCGCTGGTCGTCGCCAACGCCGCCAAGGATGCCTACGACTATCTGGGTTCGCCCGAGGGTGAGCTCGCCTTTGCCGAAGCCACCGTCTATCTCGCCACCGCGCCCAAATCCAATGCCGTCTACACCGCATTCAAGGCGGCCACGCGCGCCGCGAAGGAACACGGCTCGCTGCTGCCGCCGAAACACATCCTCAACGCGCCGACCAAGCTGATGAAAGCGGAGGATTACGGCACCGGTTACCGGTACGACCATGACGAGCCCGATGCCTTTTCCGGCCAGGACTATTTTCCGGAAAAGATGGGCCGCCAGACCTTTTACGATCCGCCGGAGCGTGGTTTCGAACGCGATATTCGCAAGCGGCTGGACTATTGGTCGAAGCTGCGAAGCGAGCGGGAAAAGTAGGCTTGCGCAGCCCGGCGGCCCTCTCGTTTCGCGGCCAGACATCGCCTTGGGGTGTTCCCGCCTCGGTCATCCTCCACACTCTGTTGATCGCTGCGCTGGCAGTGATGCCGGCGCCGAAACGGCCGAAACGGCCGCAGGAAGACTCGGTGTCGGTGGAGATCCTGACATCACGGCAGTTCGATGCAGCAACAGCCCCGCCACCCGCGCAGCCGGTATCCCAAGCGCCGGCGGCAGTGCCGCCTTCTTCCGACGCCGCCTTGGTCGCCAAACCTCAATCGCCCATTGCGACAGGCATGATTCGTCCAACACAAATGCTGTCGGCAAGGACCTTGGCCGACCCGCGCAGCAGGCAGGCGCGCGCCGATCTCAAGACATTCGCTGCCGACGAGCGCATGGTGCAGCTTTGCAATCTCGAGGCGATGGACCAGATCCGCCAGTGGCGGGCTGATTTCCAGCCGGAGCGGATGGTGCCCTATGCGACGGCTGAAGAAAAGGTCGCTGGCACGACGATCGCCGCTGATGGTGCGGCTTTCCGCAGCCGCAAAAACTGGTACAGTCTGAAGTTCAAATGCCAGCTCGCGCAGGACGGCGAAAGCGTCATCGGCTTTGAGTTCCTGGTCGGCGATCCCGTGGCCAGGGATAAATGGGACGAGCTTGGCTTGCCGGCGGTGCATTGACCGAAATCCGGCGAGCTCCACCAGGCAGCCGCCGGGCCACAATGCCGTGGCCGTTGTGCGGCGACCCAAAAAACCTTATCAAGGCGCACGGCCGGGCGGTGGTCGTTGCCGTGATTTTGGCACACCTCATTCGCAACAGGATCGCGCTCCGCGCGTGGAAAAATGACAAAAACCCTTCGGAAATCCCTTCGTAAATTCGCCATTGCCATCCCGCTTCTCGCCCTTGGCTTCTATTTCATTCCAATCCTGACGACGGTTTTCATCGTTCTCGGCCTCATCGATGTGCTGCGCAATGACCGCAAGGATCTGTCGCTGTTCAGCGGCTATTTCCTGGGCAACGGTATCTTCACCTGGCTGCTCTCGCCGTTCAATCTGCTGGTCGACCTCCTGTGCTACAGAAATCCGGGCGTCTGGAAGCTGGAGCAGTTTCCCGCAGACTATCAGCGCGAGGTCAACGAAGTCCTGGACATCTTCAAGGAGCGCAAGGACGAGATCATTGCCGACATCGACGCCAATTTCGGCGCCGGCCGGCGCGGCATGTATGTCTACCAATGGTACGGCAAGCACAAAATCGACAATGTCGCCGAATTCAACAAGGATTTCAAATACATCAAGACCATTGCCGTTTCCGTTTTCAGCAAGCGCGAATCGACGTCCTGGCACTTCGGGCCACTGCGGCTCAGCCTGCGCATTCTCTACAATCTCGTTCCGGTGAAATCGGAAATCTTCGTCGAATGCGGCAACGTCAAGAACTACTGGTACGACAATCCGCTGTTCATCTTCGACGACACGCTGCTGCATCGCTCGGTCAACGAGTATGACGGACGCCGCTACTGCGTGTTCATGGACATCATCAGGCCGTCCCCGGTCCCCAGGCTTATCGCGGGCATGCTGGCGGTTGTGTCGGTCAGCGTCGAGCGCATCAACTCGATGTTCTACAAGAACTGGAAGATGATCGGTTCGAGCAAGCCGAAGAAGGTTGGAACGACGTGAGCCCTGCGCGGCCTTCCAGGATGCCGGGGAGCGGGCGCGTTCTGGCCCGCTCTTGGACCATCGTCCTATAGCGGCATCGGTCAGTGATCCTCTAGAACTCGACTGACGGATATGTTTTCGCAGATATAACGATGCGGAAATGGGCGCGGTATTCACCTTGGGAGGATAAGGTGAACGGACAGTCAACCAGTCATCACGCGGATGTCGTTCAGGCAGCCATAGCCACGAGCGATGCGGCGCGCTCGGCATTGGTCGCTTCCTGGCGGCGTTCTTTGTCATTGCACGGTCTCGATCCGGCCGAGCGCAAAGCGCCGCGACGCCTGACCCAAGGCGAGCTGAGCGAGGCCCGGCAACGCATAGAGCCATTGCTGCGCGCCGCCGATGCGAGCCTCGATCGCCTATATCTGGCCGTCGGCGGCATCGGTTGCTGCGTGCTTCTGGCTGACCGCGAAGGTATCCCGGTCGAACGCCGCGGCGCTGTCGCTGACGATGACACATTCGACGAATGGGGCCTGTGGACGGGCACCGTATGGAGTGAGGACTCCGAAGGCACCAACGGCATCGGCACATGCCTGGCCGACCAGCGTGCGCTCACCATTCATCGTGACCAGCACTTCTTCTCACGCAACACGCTGCTCAGTTGCACCACCGCGCCGATCTACGATCATGAAGGCAATCTGGCGGCGGCGCTCGATGTCTCGTCATGCCGGTCGGACCTGACCGAGGGTTTCGTCAATTTGATCGCCATGGCGGTAGGCGATGCGGCGCGTCGCATCGAGGCAGAGAATTTCCGCCTGGCGTTTTCCAACGCCCGCATCTTGCTGGCGCCGGTAGCCGAGCGCAGCGCCGGTGCAATGATCGCAGTCGATGCTGACGACCTGGTGGTCGGGGCAACGCGGTCAGCGCGCCTTGCGCTGGGTATTACCCAACAGATATTGGCCAAGGGACTGCCGGCCGCCGACATCCTTGGCGGCACGGCCAAGGCTGCCGAGGATCTGGACGAGGCCGAGCGCGGCGTTGTGCAGCGTGCGATTGCGCGTGCCGACGGCAATGTTTCGGCTGCAGCCGCCAATCTTGGAATTTCGCGGGCGACCTTGCACCGCAAGCTCGCTCGTTTCGGCATTCGCCGTCCGCACTGAGCTTTCGGGCTCGCGGCTGTCGCAGATCTGCGACACTCGGCGCCGGCGAATGATGGGACCGGGCTGACAAACCCCACCCCATCCGCAACTCTTGCCAGCGACACGCCACATCACGTGGCGCTGCTTCTTGGGAGGAAGACGATGAACAAGGTGGAGTTTTCTCGCACGGCCAAGGTTCCCTTCGCCAAGCGCTACGACAATTACATCGGCGGCAAATGGGTCGCCCCGCTTTCCGGAAAATATTTTGACAACATATCGCCTGTCACCGGGCGCCCGCTCGGCGAAGTCGCTCGCTCCGACGGCCGGGATATCGAGGCGGCGCTTGATGCCGCGCACAAGGCCAAGGACGCCTGGGGCAAGACAAGTGCGGCCGCCCGTGCATTGATCCTCAACCGCATCGCCGACCGCATGGAGGACAATCTCGATCTTCTGGCGCTCGCCGAGACCTGGGACAACGGCAAGCCCATCCGCGAGACCACCGCCGCCGACCTGCCGCTGGCCATCGACCATTTTCGCTATTTCGCCGGTGCCGTACGCAGCCAGGAAGGTGGCATCTCCGAGATCGACCACGACACCGTCGCCTATCATTTCCATGAGCCGCTCGGCGTCGTCGGCCAGATCATTCCGTGGAATTTCCCGTTGCTCATGGCGGTATGGAAGCTGGCGCCGGCGCTTGCCGCCGGCAACTGCGTCGTCTTGAAGCCCGCCGAACAGACGCCCGCCACCATCATGCTATGGGCCGACCTGATCGGCGACCTGCTGCCCGACGGCGTGCTCAACATCGTCAACGGCTTCGGCCTTGAGGCCGGCAAGCCACTCGCTTCGTCGAACCGCATCGCCAAGATCGCCTTTACCGGCGAGACGACGACCGGCCGGCTGATCTCGCAATATGCCAGCCAGAACCTCATTCCCGTGACCCTCGAACTCGGCGGCAAGTCGCCCAACATCTTCTTCCAGGACGTGACCTCGGAAGATGACGACTTCTTCGACAAGGCGATCGAAGGCTTCGTCATGTTCGCGCTCAACCAGGGCGAGGTGTGCACATGTCCCAGCCGGGCGCTGGTGCATGAGAAGATCTATGACAAGTTCATGGAGCGCGCCCTGAGGCGCGTCGAGGCGATTGTGCAGGGCGATCCGCTCGATCCGGCGACGATGATTGGCGCCCAGGCGTCAAGCGAGCAGCTCGAAAAGATCCTGAGCTACTTCGACATTGGCCGCAAGGAAGGCGCCGAGGTGCTGACCGGCGGCGAGCAGAACCATCTGCCGGGCGATCTGGCCGGCGGCTACTACGTCAAGCCGACGGTGTTCAAGGGACACAACAAGATGCGTGTCTTCCAGGAGGAAATTTTTGGGCCGGTGGTTTCGGTCACGACCTTCAAGGACGACGACGAGGCACTGTCGATCGCCAATGACACGCTCTACGGTCTCGGCGCCGGAATCTGGAGCCGCGATGCGAACCGCTGCTACCGCTTCGGCCGCGCCATCCAGGCTGGCCGTGTGTGGACCAACTGTTACCACGCCTATCCGGCGCATGCGGCGTTCGGCGGCTACAAGCAGTCGGGCATCGGCCGCGAGAACCACAAGATGATGCTCGATCACTATCAGCAGACCAAGAACATGCTGGTCAGCTACAGCCCGAAGAAGCTTGGTTTCTTCTGATATCGCTCCCAGGGCTGCGCATGATCCTGGACTGGATATCCAAGGGGGGTCATGCGTATCCGCAAAGGGGCGCGGCCGTTCCGCCGCGCCCCGGCCGCTTGATGATGGAGGAATGCCGTGCTCGGCAAGGTCTCGCTAGGGAAAGTCTCGGCCACGCCGGAAGCCAGGACATTCCTGGCTGAAATCATCGCCGATCACGGTCCGGTTCTGTTTCATCAGTCAGGTGGCTGTTGTGACGGGTCTTCGCCGATGTGCTACCCGCAGGGTGATTTCATCGTCGGTGACAATGATGTCATGCTCGGCGAAATTGGCGATACGCCGGTGTATATCAGCGCCTCGCAATACGAGGTGTGGAAACACACCGATCTCATTATCGACGTGGTGCCGGGCAGGGGCGGCATGTTCTCGCTCGACAACGGCCGCGAGAGGCGGTTCCTGACGCGCTCCACTGTCTGTGCCGTGCCGCCGGCTTAGCCGTCCAGCCAAGGGATTGACCGGCTCGCGCACCCAAGGCAGTAAACGACGATGTTCAATCTTCTTCTCGTCGTCCTGGGCGGTGGCATTGGCGCCGGCATCCGTCACCTCACAAACATAGGCGCACTGCGCCTTGTCGGCCCGAATTTCCCTTGGGGCACGATGACCATCAACATCGTCGGCTCCTTCGCCATGGGGCTGTTCATCGCAATGCTGGTGCGGCGCGGCGGATCGAGCGAGCTCAGGCTGTTCGTGGCCACCGGCATCTTTGGCGGCTTCACCACGTTCTCGGCTTTTTCACTGGATTTCGCGACTTTGTGGGAGCGTGGATCGGCGCTGCCGGCCCTGGGTTACGCGCTTGCCAGCGTCATTGGGGCGATCATTGCATTGTTTCTGGGTCTTTGGCTCGCAAGAAGCCTGCCTTAGTGCTATTGCCGCGCTAATGGCGCCGCGCATCCCTCGGGACGCGCCGATGACGCTGTGGAAAATTTGATCTTGCGCACGATCCCCTTCGAAAACCGATTCCGTTTTCGTGTCATGCGCCTGAAACGGGTAAAGCGAGACTATGGCAGGCGTTGAACAGATTACAGTGGAGGCCGGCGAAGCGGGCATGCGGCTCGATCGCTGGTTCAAGACCCATTTTCCGGGCCTTGGCTTCGGGCACCTGCAAAAGCTGCTGCGCTCGGGCCAGATCCGCGTCGATGGCGGCCGGGTGAAAGCCGATACGCGCGTCGAGCCTGGCCAGATGGTCCGAGTTCCGCCACTCGAGGTGGACAAGAAAGGCGAAAGCGCTCTTACCGGCCACTCGATCCGCAACCAGGGCGATGCCGACGTTCTGGCAAAAATGCTGATCCATGAGGATCCAAAAGTCTTTGTGTTCAACAAGCCGGCAGGGCTGGCGGTGCAAGGCGGCTCCGGCGTCACCCGCAATGTCGATGACATGCTGGAAGCATGGCGCAACCAGAAAGGCGAGAAGCCGCGCCTTGTCCACCGGCTCGACCGCGATACTTCGGGCGTGCTGGTCGTTGCGCGCACCAGGCTTGCCGCGATGAAGCTCTCCGAGGCGTTCCGAGCCCGCGAAACCAAGAAGACCTATTGGGCGCTGGTCAAGGGCGTACCGCCCAAGCGCGAGGACAAGATCTCGACCTGGCTGATCAAGGAGCCGACGCCGGACGGTGACAGGGTTCGTGTCGCCAAGCATGGCGAAAAGGGCGCCGACCACGCCGTATCCTATTATCGCATCATCGAGCAGGCGGCGCAGGCGCTGACCTGGCTGGAAATGGAACCCTACACCGGCCGCACCCACCAGCTTCGCGTTCATGCCGCCTATATCGGCTGCCCGATTATCGGCGACCCGAAATATTTCGAGGCCGACACCAATTGGGATTTTCCAGGCGGCATCCAGAACCGCTTGCACTTGCACGCGCGCCGCATCGTCATCCCTCATCCCGACAAAGGTCTCATCGACGTCACCGCGCCGATGCCGCCGCACATGCGCCAGAGCTGGAACCTGATCGGCTTCGACGACGCCAGCGCGGAGGAGTGAGCTTGGGCGGCGCCACTGATACGCTCGACCGGCGCGACACGGTCGATATGGCCGCCGCGGCAATCATGGTCGGCCTGACTTTCTCCTGGGGCATGAACTACGTCGCCGCCAAGATTTCCTACGCCGGCTACGACCCGGTGTTCCTGTCGATCGCACGGTCGGTCATTGGCGGCCTGTGCGTCTTCTTCTGGTGCCGGTGGCGCGGCATACCACTGTTCACCCGCGACGGGACACTTCTGGCCGGCATCTCCGTCGGCGTGCTTTTCGGCGTCGAGTTCCTTTGCCTTTATGTCGGCCTGGAGCACACGACGGTCGCCCGCAACACGCTGCTGGTCAACACGATGCCGTTCTGGATGCTGCTCGGTGGCCACTTCCTGCTCGGCGAGCAGATAACGATGCGCAAATTCCTCGGCCTGCTGCTGGCCTTTGCCGGACTTGCCGCCGTGTTTTCCGACAAGCTTGGCGGCGGCGGGGACATGTTGTTCGGTGACCTCTTGAGCCTCGGCTCCGGATTCTTCTGGGCCTTGACCAACATCCTGATCAAGCGGTCGAAGCTGGTCGAGACGAGCGCCGAAAAACTGCTGCTCTACCAGCTTGCCGGGGCGGCAATTGTTGGCGTGATGGTGCTGCCGTTGGCAGGTTCGCCAATTCGCGCCCCCACTTTGCTGCCGACATTGGCCCTGCTTTTCCAGGCAATCTACATCGTCGCCTTCACTTACGTGCTCTGGTTCTGGCTGCTGCGACGCTACCCGGCGTCAGGCCTGTCGAGCTTTACCTTCCTGTCGCCGGTTTTCGGCGTGTTGTGCGGCGCCATGTTCTTGAATGAGCCGCTGACCGTGCGCATCTTCGTGGCGCTTGGCCTGATTGCCACCGGCCTGATCATCGTCAATCGGCCCCAGCGCAAGCTGACGCCGGTGTAAGAGAGACCTTCCATGCGTGATATCCTCACCGATCTTGAAGCAGGCAAATATCTTTCCGATCCGGATCCCGTGCGTCGTGCCCAGATCCAGATGAAGACGCCGCTGCCGAAGCGTTTTTACAAGACCGTCTCGGTCGCGCCCGCGGAAGATGCCTTTGCGGTGCATCTCGATGGCAAGCCGGTGCGCACGCCCGGCAAGGCACTGCTGGCGCTGCCGACCGAGGCGGCAGCAAAGCTCGTCGCCGATGAATTCAATGCACAAGGCGAGGTCATCAATCCGGTGACGATGCCGGTGATGCGTCTCGTCAATACCGCCATCGATGGCGTCGCCAGCGACCCCCAGGCGGTGCTGGAGGACATCCTGCGCTTTGCTTCGTCCGACCTGCTTTGCTACCGTGCCGACGCTCCGCAAGGGCTGGTCGATCGGCAAAACCAGCATTGGGACCCGATCATCGACTGGGCGCGCGCAACGCTTGGCGCTCGCTTCAACCTTGCCGAAGGCATCATTCATGTCGAGCAACCGCGCGAGAGCATTGCCGTGCTGGGCGTTCACCTTGCCCAGCGTGCCGATCCTCTGCGGCTGGCCGCCATCCATGTCATGACCTCGCTGACCGGTTCGGCGCTGCTGGGGCTGGCGGTCGATTTCGGCGAACTCGACATGGACGCAGCCTGGGCCGCCGGCCATGTCGACGAGGATTGGCAGATCGAGCAATGGGGCCAGGATGCGGAGGCTGTCGCGCGTCGCTCCGCACGCAAGCGCGACATGATGGCTGCCGTGAGTTTGCTTGAGGCGCTCAAAGGTTGAGCGTTCTGTCGCTGGCTTTTCCTCATACCGCACTGCACATTATACCAAAGTCATAATCCCAAAGGCGCTCTGCCGCCGGGGGATGCTTTCTGTCATTTTTTCCGTGATGGCACCGCTTTGAGTCCGCGTTCGGAGGAGAACACGGACATTGGCGTGCAGCATCGAGGACAGACGGGATCTCACGGGAGGAAAACTCATGGCAATGGCATCGGCCGCCGGCGGAGCAAGTCGCGGCATGACGCGGGAGGAGAAGAAGGTCATCTTCGCTTCCTCGCTTGGTACGGTCTTCGAATGGTACGATTTTTATCTTTATGGCTCGCTTGCGGCCTTCATTGGTTCGGCCTTCTTCAGCCCAACCATTCCGGAAGCGACACGCAATATCTTCGCGTTGCTGGCTTTCGCCGCCGGCTTCCTGGTGCGCCCGTTCGGCGCGCTGCTGTTCGGTCGCATCGGTGATCTTGTCGGCCGCAAATATACCTTCCTCGTCACCATGACGATCATGGGTCTGTCGACCTTCCTGGTCGGCCTGCTGCCAGGTTATGCGAGCTTGGGCATTGCCGCACCGGTGATCCTGATCGTGCTGCGCATGCTGCAGGGCCTGGCGCTTGGCGGTGAGTATGGTGGTGCCGCGACTTATGTCGCCGAGCACGCGCCCGACGATCGCCGGGGCTTCTATACGTCGTGGATACAGACGACCGCGACGCTCGGCCTGTTCCTGTCGCTGATCGTCATCCTGATCGTGCAGGGCTCGCTCAGCAAGGAAACCTACGCAGCCTGGGGTTGGCGTATTCCTTTCATCGTCTCCTTCCTGCTGCTCGCCGTTTCGATCTGGATTCGACTGTCTCTCTCCGAGTCTCCGACCTTCCAGAAGATGAAGGACGAAGGGAAGGGCTCCAAGGCGCCGCTGTCGGAAGCCTTCGGCCAGTGGAAGAATGCCAAGATCGCGATCCTGGCGCTGCTGGGCCTCACCGCCGGCCAGGCCGTGGTCTGGTACAATGGCCAGTTCTACGCGCTGTTCTTCCTGCAGAACGTGCTGAAGGTTGACGCGCAGTCGGTCAACATCATGATCGCCATCGCGCTGGCTATCGGCTCGATCTTCTTCGTCGTGTTCGGCTGGCTCTCCGACAAGATCGGCCGCAAGCCCATCATCATGGCTGGTCTCGCCTTGGCGATCGTCTGCACCTTCCCGCTGTTCAAGGCGTTGACCTGGGCCGCCAATCCGGCGCTCGCGAAGGCCCAGCTGAACACGCGGGCGACGGTGACGGCAGCACCTGGCGACTGCAGGTTCCAGTTCAATCCAGTGGGCACCGCCAAATTCACGACGTCCTGTGACATCGCGACCTCGTTCCTGACCAAGAACTCGGTGCCCTATGATGTGGTGTCGACGGCCGCGGCCGGAACGGCTGCATCGGTCAAGATCGGCAATGAGACAGTGAATTCCTACGATGCCACCGCGGCTGGCGATCAGGCAAAAGCGAAGGACGCCGCCTTCGTCAAGGCCGTGAATATGTCCCTGCAGGATGGCGGGTATCCACTGAAGCGTGCCGCGATCAAGATCCCGGATCAAAAGCTTGACGCGTTTGTCGCAGCCAATCCGGAGTTGAAGCTCGATGCCGCCGCCATCCGTGCCGGCGAAAAGGCAACGGTTCCGGTCGACCAGGCGATCACCGACAAGCTGCTGACCAAGGATGAGGCAGCCGGGGCGCCGGAGATCACCGTCTACAACATACCCGGTGGCGGCGCTTTCGCGATGTTTGCCGACCCGGCGGCGGTCAACTGGCCGATGACGATCGGCATCCTGTTCATCCTGGTCCTGTTCGTGACCATGGTCTACGGCCCGATCGCCGCGATCCTGGTCGAGATGTTCCCGACCCGCATCCGCTACACCGGCATGTCATTGCCCTATCACATCGGCAATGGCTGGTTCGGCGGATTGCTGCCGGCCACCGTGTTCGCGCTCAGCGCTTACAGGGGCGATATCTACTATGGTCTCTGGTACCCGGTGATCATAGCGGCGATGTCGCTCATCATCGGCATGATCTTCGTCAAGGACACGCTGGGAACCGACCTCAATACCAAGCAGTAGGCGAGGGTTTCCTGCTCAAACAAAAGCCCGGCGCGAGCGATCGCGCCGGGCTTTTCGATGCCGGAAGTCTCCTGACGAGTTCAGCTCTTGCGCGGGTTTTCTTCCTCGACTGCAGCCTCGTGGTACCAGCCGTCAAAATCGGCGTGTGTATTGCGCAACGAAGCAAGCTCTGCCGCGAATTTGGCCTTTGCGCCTAAATTTGAGGCAGGCTTCCGTGCTGCCAGGGGGAACGGCAGGATTTTGGCTGTTGGCCGGGGTGCGATGACTTCCATGATCAATATCCCTCCTTTTCAAGAGCCTGTCGATTCATCTCTCCATCAAGATAGGTTCTGCGATTCCTTTAGGCAATATGCCTATGAAAAGATCAGCATTTGCCTACTGTTTGTGCAGAAATCTACCTCTGATTGATCCAGGCGCATCGATGGGGCGGGTCGGCAAATTCAGGGCTTTTCCGCGACCATTTTGCCGCACCCGCCAGCGGAAGAGTGGCACACGATTTGCTTTTTTTAAGATCGGCAGGTCGGCTCGGCCCGACCATGCGTTGATGCCGCCCACTTGCGGTGTCCAAGCAACGAGAGGCTAGAATGACGAAATACAAGCTCGAGTACATTTGGCTCGATGGTTACACCCCGGTCCCCAACCTTCGCGGCAAGACGCAGGTCAAGGAATTCGCCGAGTTCCCGACGCTCGAACAGCTGCCGCTGTGGGGCTTCGATGGCTCCTCCACCATGCAGGCAGAGGGCCGCAGTTCCGATTGCGTGCTGAAGCCGGTTGCGCTTTATCCCGATCCGGCCCGCACCAACGGCATTCTCGTCATGTGCGAGGTCATGATGCCTGACGGCGTCACGCCTCATGAATCCAACAGCCGCGCGACAATTCTCGACGACGAGGGCGCCTGGTTCGGCTTCGAGCAGGAGTATTTCTTCTACAAGGACGGCCGTCCGCTCGGCTTCCCGGAGAGCGGCTATCCCGCGCCGCAGGGCCCGTACTACACCGGCGTCGGCTACAAGAACGTTGGTGATGTCGCGCGCCAGATCGTCGAAGAGCATCTCGACCTCTGCCTCGCCGCTGGCATCAACCATGAAGGCATCAACGCCGAGGTGGCCAAGGGTCAGTGGGAATTCCAGATTTTCGGCAAGGGCTCCAAGAAAGCCGCCGACCAGATCTGGATGGCGCGCTACCTGCTTCTGCGTCTGACCGAGAAACATGGCATCGACATCGAATTCCATTGCAAGCCGCTCGGCGATACCGATTGGAACGGTTCGGGCATGCACTGCAACTTCTCGACCAAGTTCATGCGCGAAGTCGGCGGCAAGGCCTATTTCGAGGCGTTGATGGCGCAGTTCGACAAGAACCTGATGGACCACATCGCGGTCTACGGTCCGGACAATGACAAGCGCCTCACCGGCAAGCACGAAACCGCACCGTGGAACAAGTTCAGCTACGGCGTCGCCGACCGTGGCGCGTCGATCCGCGTGCCCCACTCCTTCGTCAAGAACGATTACAAGGGCTATCTGGAAGACCGCCGTCCGAATTCGCAGGGCGACCCCTACCAGATCGCCTCTCAGGTCCTGAAGACGATTTCGGAGGTTTCGACCGACGCGTCGGTTTCGGTCGCCGCCTGATCCTTTTGCCGGCGAAGACCGCAAGGTCTTCGCCGTGGCCAGAGAACCCAGTAACGAAAAAAGCCCTGGCGTCGCAACGCCAGGGCTTTTTTCGTAATGCCAATGAAATGTGGTTATGCCTGCCGCATTCAGCCGGTGATGGCGCCACGGGCCTTCAGTGCCGACACGACCTTTGCATGGGGCAGGGCGGGACTCCGGTTGCCGTCACGGCCGACCATGTCGCTGTTGGCAATGAGTGCGTTGAGGACGGCCTCCTCGGTCGCTTGCACGACGGCGGCGTAGAAATCGTCCATCCGCCCCCACGGGATGAAATCCATGTGGCCGTAGCTTTCCTCGGTGGCCGGCCCTTGGGGAAAGCGGCCGTTGAGTGCATCGGGGTTGGCGGTCGAGAAGGCGAGAAAGATATCGCCGGAAAAATGCGAGCCACTGGTGCCGGTTCGCGCCAGGCCGAGTGGTACGCGTCGGGCCAGGGCCTTGCATTGGCCCGGCAGTAGCGGTGCATCGGTGGCGATGACGCCGATGCAGGAACCGACGCCCGTCGGCCCGCCCCTG
Source organism: Mesorhizobium shangrilense (assembly GCF_040537815.1). Lineage (NCBI taxonomy): Bacteria > Pseudomonadati > Pseudomonadota > Alphaproteobacteria > Hyphomicrobiales > Phyllobacteriaceae > Mesorhizobium > Mesorhizobium shangrilense. Next base: position 1,566,483 of record NZ_JBEWSZ010000001.1, on the reverse strand, counting down.
AAATAGGCCTCCATCGGATTGTCGCCGGCCAATTCGTCTCCAAGCGGTACGCCGGCGATGCTGAGTTCATGGCGCGAGCCGAAATTGGCCTGCAGGAATACGCCAACCGTGTAGCTGCGGTGGCCGTAGTCGACGATCCGTGAAGCCGTACCTGAGCCGCCCTTGAAGGCATAGCAGTTCATTCCGGTACCGCCGCCGACCGAACCTTCGTCGATGGCGCCGCTCGCCGCCGCATCGATCGCGGCCATGGCATGATCGACCGTGACATGCGAGCCGTTGATGTCGTTGAGATAGCCGTCCCAGGTCTCGGCCACCACCGGCAGCAGCCACTGGTTTGCGATATCGGGCTTGTGGCGCGCCACCCAGTCGATGACGCCACGGTGGCAGGGGCCTACGGCATGGGTGTTGGTGATCAGGATGGGCAGGCTGAGACTTCCGGCCTCCTCGATCCACGATGCGCCGGTCATCTCGCCATTGCCGTTGAAGGAATGATAGCCGGTGGCGCAGGCGACACCGACGCCGTCGTGGCCGAGCGGCAGGATTGCGGTTACGCCAGTGCGTACCGGTCCGTCACCGAGGTTGAGCTTGCCGTCGCCTTCGATGATCGTCGAATAGCCGACCAGTACGCCTTCGACGTCGGTGATGGCATTGGCTGGTCCTGGCGTGCCCTGCAGGGCGATGCCGAGCGCCCGGGCCCGTGGTTTGCCGGTGGGTGTCGTGTTGACGGTCGCCCGCAGATTCATATTCAGTTCACTCCATTGATGTGATGGCTTCAGCGCAGGCTGCAGCCTGTCGCCAGTTCGGCGTAGCTGGTCAGGATCGCCAGTGCCGAGGGTTGATCGACCGCCGGCACCACGTTGACGAGATGCAGTCCCAGCCCGTCCTCGAGCACAACCAGGCTGCGCGCGATCGTCTCGCTGCTTGCGTGCAGTTTGAAGATACCGGTGGCCGCGCCCGCTTCGAGGATCCCGACATAGATCGACACCTGCCGCTCGAACAGCGTGATGTGGCGGGCCGCGTAGCTTGCGTCCGACCGTGAATAGGCGCCGAGTTCGAGCAGGAGGCGGCAGAGCTGGTCGTCCGCGTCGGTCGGCAGCCCGTTCTCGATCATCGTCTTCAATCGTGACCGTGGATCGGCGATCGCGGCGACTGAGGCCGCGCGTATCGTGCAGAACCGCTCGACAGCCTTCCTCTGCACATCGTCCAGCAGGTCCTTCAAGCCGGGATAATAATAGAGCAGGGCGCTCGAGCTCATCCCTGCCTCGTTGGCGACGTCGCGCAGCGTGACGTCGGCGAGCCCACGCTTTGCGATTATCGATTCGGCGGCCGCGACCAAGGTCAGGCGGCGGTCGGTTTGTGTTTTGGGTCTGCCCATTTCGGTTTCCTGAATTCAATTCAGTTTAAAACTGACACACGAAAATTTGCAAGCACGTATAAACCATATTCGTTGACGATTTCAGATCATGCCGATAGGTTCCACTGTGGAGGATAATTTTCATCATGTTAAAAAAGGGGAGGACTATGTCTACAAATGAAGCCACAACCGCGTCCGCGGACAAGGCCGCAACCAGCGCCAAGGGGCTCGACCGAGCCCTCAATGCGCTTGGCACGCTCATGATCGTGCTGTCGGCGGTGACGCCGGCATCCTCGGTGTTCATCATCGTTCCCGGGGTCATCGCGCTGGCCGGCACGGGATCATTCCTCAGTTTCGTCATTGCCGCCGTCATCGGGCTGTTCATGGCCTTCGTCTATGCTGAACTGTCGTCGGCCTATCCCATGGCCGGCGGCGAATACACCATGATCGGCCGCACGCTTGGCCGCTTCTGGGGATTTGTCACGCTGGTCCTGGTGTTCGTTTCGATCGTGCTGATCGTTGCGGTCATCGCGCTTGGCGTCGGCACCTATCTCGGCGTCCTCATTCCCAATCTCAGCCCGCAACTGGTCGGTGTCGTGACGATCGCGCTCGCCGGCACGGTCGCGGCAATGCGCATCAAGCTCAACGCCTTCGTCACCGGCATCTTCCTCGGCATCGAAATGCTGGCGCTGCTGATCCTGATGTGGCTGGGCTTCACCCATATCGAACGGCCGCTCTCCAGCCTGTTCACGGCGCCGCAACTGCTCGATCCCACCACCAATGCCCTGGTTCCGGCATCGGCAGGTATTGTGATGGCCGCGACCGCCGTCGCGCTGTTCGCTTACAATGGTTATGGCGCCGCCGCCTATTTCGGCGAAGAGACGCAGGACGCCAAACACAATATCGGCAAGGTCGTGCTGTGGGCGCTGGTCATCACCGTTGCCGCCGAACTCATCCCGCTGACGGCGGTGCTGCTGGGATCGCCGGATCTCGTTGCCTTGCTCGCCGCGCCGCAAAAGATCGAGTACTTCCTCGAGGCGCGTGGCGGTCACGCGCTGACGGTGCTGATCAGCCTCGCCATCGCGGTTGCCATCTTCAATGCGGTGATCGCCATCATCCTGCAGGCGGCCCGGCTGCTGTTCAGCTCCGGCCGCGACAAGACCTGGTTCGGTCCCATCAACGCCGCGGTTGCCTCGGTTCACGGCAGCTACGCCTCGCCATGGATCGCGACCATCGTCGTATCGATACTGGCTGCCGTCGCCTGCTTCATCGACATCAACCTGCTGCTGGTCGTCAGCGGCACGTCGCTGGTGGTGATCTATGCCTTGCTGTGCGTGGCGGTCTTCGTTGGCCGCCGCAGTGGCACCACCGATGGCGGGCACTATCGCATGCCGCTGTTCCCGATTCCGGCCGTCCTCGCCTTCCTGGCGCTGATCTACGTCGCCTACCAGAACTATCTCGACGTTGCCTTCGGCCGTCCGAGCCTGATTGCAACAGGCCTGATCATGGTCGTGGCTGCCGTCTACTATCTGCTGGTGCTGGCCAGGCGAAAGGACTGGAACCTGCACGGCCCCGACGAACTTGCCGGATAGGACTCAGTCCCTCCTTGGGTCTGTCCGAGCAGGAACCCCGGCTAGCGCCGGGGTTTCTTTTTGGGCTGTGGCTGGCCAAACAGCCATCCGGAAAACATACCCAGAAAAAGTCAGGTTGATCGAGCGGGTGCATACTCGGTCGATACGCGGCTCGCCTCGTCGCCACTATCGATGGCACGTTGCATGAAAAGCCCGCAAATCCGCCTGTTTGCGGCCTCTTGTGACGGTGTGGCCCGCGCAACAGCCTGTTTTCGCGCCGAAATCGACGTCCGAACGTCACAGCCGGCCGCGTTGACAGATCTCAGTGCGGCGTGCGTATTCGCAGGGCTTGGGGTTATGCCATTGCGATGTTGTCGAAACGGGGCGGGGGCTTCGTTGACGATCGCATGGCGCGGGCGCCGGACGAGCGGACACTGCAGCCTGAGGCAGTGCGCCGCTCGCTCTTGGCTTGTTTTTCATGGTCGAACGCTTCCCGCCTGGCCGTCGCCAGTGCCCAGTTCGAACCTCTGCGAAAGCTCAAAAAACAGACAGACAGAGACGATGCGCTGGATGCCGAATGGCAACAAAAGCGCCGGATGCCGGATGGCAACAAAAAGCCCTTGAAAGGCTCAAAGAAAAACCTCTCAAGGGCTCTGATATCAGCCTGACGCTCAGACCGAGTAGTACATGTCGTATTCGACCGGATGCGGGGTCATTTCGAAGCGCATCACTTCGGCCATCTTGAGCTCGATATAGCTGTCGATCTGGTCGTCGTCGAACACGCCGCCGGCCTTCAGGAAGCCGCGATCCTTGTCGAGGCTCTGCAGCGCTTCGCGCAGCGAACCGCAGACGGTCGGGATCTTCTTGAGCTCCTTCGGCGGCAGGTCATAGAGATCCTTGTCCATCGGCTGTCCCGGATGGATCTTGTTCTTGATACCGTCGAGACCGGCCATCAGAAGCGCTGCGAAGCCCAGATACGGGTTAGCGCCCGGATCGGGGAAGCGGACCTCGACGCGCTTGGCCTTCGGCGACGACCCGAACGGAATACGGCAGGAGGCCGAGCGGTTGCGCGCCGAATAAGCCAGCAGCACCGGCGCTTCATATCCCGGCACCAGGCGCTTGTAGGAGTTGGTCAACGGGTTGGTGAAGGCGTTGATCGCCTTGGCGTGCTTGATGATACCGCCGATATAGAACAAGCAGCTTTCCGACAGGCCGGCATATTCATTGCCCGCGAAGGTCGGCTTGCCGTTCTTCCAGATCGACATGTGGACGTGCATGCCCGAGCCATTGTCGCCGAAGATCGGCTTCGGCATGAAAGTAGCCGTCTTGCCATAGGCATTGGCGACCTGGTGCACGACGTATTTGTAGATCAGCATCTTGTCGGCGTTGCGCACCAGCGCGTCGAACTTGATGCCAAGTTCGTGCTGGGCGGCAGCCACTTCGTGGTGGTGCTTTTCGACACGCACGCCCATTTCGGCAAGCACGGTCAGCATCTCCGAGCGCATGTCCTGGGCGCTGTCGATCGGCGGCACCGGGAAATAACCGCCCTTGATGCGCGGACGGTGACCGAGGTTGCCGGTCTCGTAGTCGGTGTCGTCGTTGGACGGCAGCTCGGTGGAGTCGAGCCTGAAGCCGGTGTTGTAGGGATCGGCCTTGTACTTGACGTCGTCGAACACGAAGAACTCGGCTTCCGGACCGACATAGATGGTGTCGCCGATGCCTTCGGCCTTCATGTAGGCTTCGGCCTTCTTGGCGGTGCCGCGCGGATCGCGGTTGTAGGATTCGCCCGAGACCGGATCGAGGATGTCGCACAGGATGACCATGGTCGACTGGGCGAAGAACGGGTCCATATGAACGGTGTCGGTGTCGGGCATCAGCACCATGTCGGACTCGTTGATGGCCTTCCAGCCGGCGATCGACGAGCCGTCGAACATGACGCCATCGGCGAACATGTCTTCCTCGACCTCGATGACATCCATCGTCACGTGCTGCAGTTTGCCCTTCGGGTCGGTGAAGCGCAGGTCAACGAACTTAACGTCGTTGTCCTTGATCTGCTTCATGATGTCTTTGGCTGTCGTCATGTCATTTTTCCCTGTGTGATGACGCTTGTAGAGTTGATCTGAAATCAGAAACGTCAGACGGCGTCCATCCCCGTTTCGCCGGTGCGGATGCGCACGACTTCCTCGATGTTGGAGACGAAGATCTTGCCGTCGCCGATGCGGCCGGTTTGTGCCGCCTTGCGGATGGCTTCGATCGCGCCCTCGACCGCGTCATCGCCGAGCACAACCTCGATTTTCACCTTGGGCAGGAAATCGACGACATATTCGGCGCCGCGGTAAAGTTCGGTATGACCCTTCTGGCGGCCAAAGCCCTTGGCCTCGGTAACCGTGATGCCTTGCAGTCCGGCCTCCTGAAGCGCTTCCTTCACTTCGTCCAGCTTGAATGGCTTGATGATCGCTTCGATCTTTTTCATGTAAAAAGTGGCCTCCACTGCCAAAAACGGGTTGTGAATACCCCGCTTGCGCCTGCTTCAAGCACGAACTGTGCCAAATTCAACCTATTCCGACCGGTATCACATGATTTCACGGCCATACCATACCGGGCTGCACATTCGCGTCATTCATTGCATGGGATGCAGCATGCGCACTCGAAACCTATACATTGCCCGCGCGCTCATTCGCACAATTATTAGGCAAACTGCGCGCCGGATGGGCAGTTGTGCCGCCGTCTTGTCGTTACGAACGATGCGTTTGCACGCTGTGCCATCTCTTCATCGTTTGCGTCGGATTGAAAACTGGACAATGCTCGATTGGAGTGCGGACGGCAATCCATGAGCAACGAACTTCTATCTCCGGCAGAGATGACCGAGGCTGACCGGTTGGCGATCGCTGCCGGCCCATATGACGGCATCAGCCTGATGCGCAACGCTGGCGCCGCGGTCGCCGGTGTCGTGCTGGAACGCTATCCGGCGGCGACTCGCGTCCACGTGCTCTGCGGCCCAGGCAACAATGGCGGCGATGGCTATGTCGTGGCCCGTATTCTTGCGAAGAGCGGCGTCGATACGAGGATATGGGCAACCGGCGCGCCGAAGCCGGGAAGCGACGCGGCGGTCGCTGCAGCCGAATGTTTGATCGAAGCGCTTCCATTGGCGCAATTCCACGCAGAGGCCGGCTCGATCGTGGTCGACGCGCTTTATGGAGCAGGGCTGTCCAAGCCATTGTCGGGCGATGCCGCCAGGGCTGTCGGTGTGGCTGCCGCTCTTAATCTGCCCGTCGTCGCCGTCGATCTACCCTCGGGCCTCTCAGGCGAAAACGGTGACAGTCTCGGCACGGCATTTCGCGCCGAGGTCACCGTGACCTTCGTGCGCAAGAAACCCGGTCATCTGCTGTTGCCGGGACGTGAACTCTGTGGCGAGGTCGTGCTCGCTGATATCGGCATAACCAATGACGTCATTGCGAGCTTGGACGTGCGGACCTTCGAGAACAGGCCGGCCTTGTGGCGGCGTGATTTTCCGGTTCCGGCGGTCGATGCGCATAAATACAAACGCGGCCATGCCGGCGTCTTTTCCGGCGGGCCGTCGGCGACAGGTGCGGCGCGGCTGTCGGCGCTTGCCGCTGTAAGAAGCGGGGCAGGGGCTGTAACCGTATTGTCGCCAGCAAACGCCATGCAAGTGAACGCCGCACACCTGACCTCGGTCATGCTGCGCAAGGCCGACAATGTCGCGGATGTCAGCGAATTCATCAGCGAACGCCGGCCATCGGCCTTCGTTCTCGGCCCAGGTTTCGGCGTCGGTGAAAAGGCGCGCGACCTTGTCCTCGCCATATTGGACAGCAGCCAGCCGCAAGGCGCTCGAATCGACGGGCTGGTGCTCGACGCTGATGGCATCACTTCCTTCCGTGAATCACCGGACGTATTGTTCAACGCCGCTCATCAACCGAATGCGCCGGCCTTGGTAATGACACCACATGAGGGCGAGTTCGGCCGGCTGTTTCCCGATATCGCCGGGGATAGAAGCCTGTCCAAACTGGCCAAGGCACGCGCCGCTGCCCACCGCGCCAACGCCGTGGTCGTCTACAAGGGCGCTGATACGGTAATCGCGGCGCCGGATGGTCTGGCGGCGATCAATTCCAATGGCGCGCCTTGGCTTGCTACAGCCGGTTCCGGGGATGTGTTGTCCGGCATAATTGCAGGACTGCTGGCACAAGGGATGCCCCCCTTCCTAGTCGCCTGTGCGGGAGTGTGGCTGCACGCGGAGGCCGGCAGCCGGTTCGGGCCGGGTTTGATCGCTGAAGACCTGCCGCTGGCGCTACTACCAGTGCTTCGCTCGCTTTTGGAAGCGCAAAAGGTCGGCAACTGAGCCGCCCCAGATCTACTGGCTATTGCTCGCGCGGGTCGGACATGCATGCACACTGCGATCAGCCGCTTTGCGAGCGGTAGCGGTCTACGTAAAGGCGCATCATAGTATCGAGCACTTGGTCCACACTGACCCCGAGCGCGCCTCCTATCCGACCGGGTGTTGAAATAGGCGGCTCAACCAACCGGACATCGTGATTTACTGGTCCACCCTCATAGGAGCAATTGGACCGGAAGATAAGTACGCAGGGAACGCCGAGGGCGCCTGCCGCATGAGCAGGTCCACCGTCTACGCCTACGAACATGGTCGAAGCAGCGATCTGACACATGGCGTCGGTCAGGGTAGAGTGGTAGTTAATTGCCTCCGGGACAGCGGCCCTAATTTGATCGGTGGCCTCGCGCTCACGCTTAGCGCCAATGATCCAGATCGACCAGCCACGTCGAGAATAGTCCTTGGCGACGGATATGAAGCGATCGATTGGCCAGGCGCGGCGGTCATCGGGGGCGGATGGATAAAGTGCAAGTGACGGCCTTGTCAGGTCCAGGCCGCATCGACCGCGCCAATCTTCCATTTGTTCCGGTAGAATCACAAGCTTCGGGGCCGGCCAGCCCTCGACAGGAGGTGTTTCCTTGGCCAGCGTGGCGATGTCGCAGACCTGGTCGTAAAGGCGCAGACGCTCTTTCCCGAGGCTCAGAAGCTGTTGCCACCAGTCGGCCGGGAAGCGGTTGACTAGGCCGAACTGAAACTCTCTTGGATAACCGACGCGTTCGGGTATTCCCGCCATCCATGGCGCCAGGCTTGCCTTTGTCGCGCTGGTCAGGAGATAAGCGGTCCCATACTTCTGCTCTCGAAGTTGGCGCGCCAGCCGATAGCGGTCGGCAAGGGACTTCAATATCGGTTTCTTGTCCAGCACCCAAGCCTTACGCACATTTGGCATCATTTCCGCCAACGGAGCCGCGATGGATGATGTGACGACATCGATCGGGCGATCGGGAAACTGCCGTGCGATAATTCGGACGGCTGAGTGACTGCGGATGAAATCGCCGATCGCCGGAAAGCTGACTACAAGGATAGGGTCCAATACGCGATACCTCTAAATCGAAATGCTTTGGCGGCGAATGAGCCGCATATCCCTCCAACGGTTCTAAAGCGGGATGTTGTCGTGCTTCTTCCAGGGATTCTGCATGTCCTTGTTGCGCAGCATTCTCAGCGCACGGGCGACGCGGCGGCGGGTCGAGTGCGGCATGATCACCTCGTCGATGTAGCCGCGCTCGGCGGCGACGAAGGGCGACAGGAACCTATCCTCGTAAGTCTTTGTATGCGCCGCGATTTTCTCCGCGTCGCCGATATCCTTGCGGTAGATGATTTCGACGGCGCCCCTGGCGCCCATGACCGCGATCTGCGCCGTCGGCCAGGCGTAGTTCATGTCGCCGCGCAGATGCTTTGACGCCATCACGTCGTAAGCACCGCCATAGGCCTTGCGGGTGATGACCGTGATCTTCGGCACCGTTGCTTCGGCATAGGCGAACAGGAGCTTAGCGCCATGCTTGATCAGCCCGCCATATTCCTGCGCGGTGCCGGGCAGGAAGCCGGGGACATCGACGAAGGTGACGATCGGAATTGAAAAACAGTCGCAGAAGCGCACGAAGCGCGCCGCCTTACGGCTGGCATCCGAATCGAGAACGCCGGCCAGCACCATCGGCTGGTTGGCGACGAAGCCGACGGTGCGGCCTTCGACGCGGCCGAATCCGGTGACGATGTTCTTGGCGAAGTTCTGCTGGATCTCGAAGAAATCGCCCTCATCGGCGGTTTTGAGGATCAGCTCCTTGATGTCGTAGGGCTTGTTGGCGTTGTCGGGGATCAGCCGGTCGAGCGACAGGTCGTGATCGGTGGCCGACTGGTAGCATTCGATCTCGGGAATTTCTGATGTGTTGGAAGCCGGAAGCAGGTCGATCAGCCGGCGCATCTGCAGCAGCGCCTCGACGTCATTGTCATAAGCACCGTCAGCGATCGAGGATTTCGTCGTGTGGACCGAGGCGCCGCCAAGGCTTTCCGCTGTCACCGTTTCGTTGGTGACGGTCTTCACCACGTCCGGTCCGGTGACGAACATGTAGGAGGTGTCGCGCACCATGAAGATGAAGTCGGTCATCGCCGGCGAATAGACGTCGCCGCCGGCGCATGGGCCCATGATGACCGAAATCTGCGGAATGACGCCGGAGGCGAGAACATTCCGCTGAAAGATCTCGGCATAGCCGCCGAGCGCCGCCACGCCTTCCTGGATGCGCGCGCCGCCGGCATCGTAAAGGCCGATGATCGGCGCGCGGTTGCGCAGCGCCATCTCCTGCACCTTGATCACTTTTTCTGCATGGGCCTCGGACAACGAACCGCCGAAAACGGTGAAATCCTTGGCGAACAGGTAGACCGGGCGGCCGTTGATCGTGCCCCAGCCGGTGACGACGCCGTCGCCGGCGATCTTCGTTTTCTCCATGCCGAAATCCGTCGACCGGTGCTCGACATACATGTCGAACTCCTCGAACGATCCCTCGTCGAGAAAGACGTCGATGCGTTCGCGGGCTGTCAGCTTGCCTTTCTTGTGCTGGGCGTCGATGCGGGGCTGGCCGCCGCCGGCGCGTGCCATATCGCGGCGGCGCTCAAGTTCCTTCAGCACGTCCTTCATCGATCGGTCCCCAGGATGGAAAAGCTGCATTTCGTGGTAATGATGCCTGCAGGGGAGCGCAAGCGTCGCTTTTGATCCGCTTTTGTTGCGCTGCAGCATGGCGCCACTTGCATTTCGCGGCGAACTGGGCCATATGCGGCGTTATAGGCGCTTGGGCCGGGACTATCCGGCCTTCTCGACGAATGAGACTGGTTGCGTCTGTTTTCCCTCTTTCCGGTATATCGGCCCCTCTTTCCGGTACATCACAAAGTGGCGAAAAAGCCCCGTGGCATGATGCCTGCGGGCACGACAGCGCAGCCGCGCGGACGATATCGTCCGCCGCCTTGTCGTTCCATGACAATGTATTCGACGGCAGGTTGCGCCCTGCCGCCATTGATGTTTGCGGCCATGAGCCGCGTGAAAGAAGAAGAATTTTGACCAACGAAAACACAGCGGAACTGAACGGTTTCGCCGCACTTGGAATTACGGGCGCGCTGCTCAAGGCCACCCATGCCGCCGGCTTCAGCGAGCCGAAACCGATTCAGACGCAGGCTATCCCGCCGCAGCTGGAAGGCCGTGACATTTTCGGTATCGCCCAGACTGGCTCCGGCAAGACGGCGGCCTTCGCGCTGCCGATACTGTCGAAGATCATTGCTCTCGGCACCAAGCGCCGGCCGAAGACGGCCCGTGCGCTGATCCTGGCTCCCACCCGCGAACTCGCCGTGCAGATCGAGGACACCATCAAGATCCTCGCCAAGGGCCAGCACGTCTCGACCGCGCTTGTGCTGGGCGGTGTCTCGCGCTTCAGCCAGGTCAAGAAGGTTGCACCCGGCGTCGACATCCTGATTGCCACGCCTGGTCGGTTGACCGACCTGGTGCGCGAGGGCGACCTCGTGCTCGCCGACACCAAATGGCTGGTGCTGGACGAAGGCGACCGTATGCTCGACATGGGCTTCATCAACGACGTCAAGCGCATCGCGAAGGCGACCGCGCCTGACCGCCAGACGGCGCTGTTCTCTGCCACCATGCCGGACGAGATCGCTGAGCTGGCCAAGGGCCTGCTGAAGAACCCGGTTCGTATCGAAGTTTCGCCGCAAAGCACCGCCGCCGTCGAGATCGTGCAGGGCGTTGTCTTCGCCCGCACCAAGCAGAAGCGCCAGGTGCTGTCGACGATGCTCGCCGACGAAGCAATGAAGTCCGTCATCATCTTCTCGCGCACCAAGCACGGCGCCGACAGGGTGACCAAGGACCTCGAGCGCGACGGCTTCAAGGCTGCCGTCATCCATGGCAACAAGTCGCAGAATGCCCGTCAGAAGGCGCTCAACGATTTCCGCGAGGGCTCGGTGCGAATTCTGGTCGCAACCGACATCGCGGCGCGCGGCATCGACGTGCCCGGCATCAGCCATGTCGTGAATTTCGACCTGCCCGACGAAGCGGAAAGCTATGTCCACCGCATCGGCCGTACCGGCCGTAACGGCATGGACGGCATTGCCATCACGCTTTGCGATCCCTCGGAAAACAGCAAGCTGCGCCAGGTCGAGCGCATCATCCGCACCAAGCTGCCGATCGTTGCCGACCATCTCGGCAGCCCCGATCCGCAGCGCAATCCGGCTGAGAAGAACGAGCGCTTCGAGCCCGCCAATGATCGCAACGGCAATGGTCGCCGCGATGGTAGGCGGCCGGGCGGCGAGAACAAGGGCAACGGCTTCGGCAAGAAGCGCTTTGGCGACAAGCCGGCCTTCGCAGGCGAGCGCAAGCCGGAAGGCGCCAAGCCGCCTTTCAAAGGCAACAACAAGCGCCGCTTCGGCGGCAAGCGGCCCGCGGCACGGGCTGCCTAACAATCATCCCAGTCGGAACAGGCCCATTGGCCTGACCCGGCTGGCGGTGACTTAAAGCAAGGGCGGCTGAAGCAGTGCTTCAACCGCCCTTTTTATGTCCAGAGCGCGCGCCCGTTGGCGCTGACTATTTGGCGACAGCCTCGATCCACACGGCGATTCGTTGCGCAAGGAAAGCCGTGGTCGATGGCGACAGCGCGTCGCCGGCAAGGACGTGGTTGTCGGGATCGCCGCTGCTCTCGATGGGAACCAGCTCATGTGGACCGCCCCAGCGCCCGGCAATCTCGCGCGTGCGGTCGTGCCGCACCACCTTGTCCAGATCAGAGAAAATGAACAAAGCCGGGATGGTCGCCTTCTCCACCGGAGCGGCATAGGCAAGTTCGGTCAGTGCGGCCATCGGCAGCGTGGCAGTGATCGGATATTTGGTGGTCCAGAATTTCTCGTGCAGCGCATTGCGCGGCACGAAGCTGCGTTCCTTGCCGGCGACAAGTTCGGCGATCTGCTTGCCCCAAGGCATGGTCAGGATCTCCGCGCCGGAAGCCTGGACGCCAAAGTTCGGCGAAATGAATGCGATCGCCGCCACCCCGGCCGAAGCGCCGGGCTGGGTTGCTGCCCACGCCGCCAGCGAGCCGCCGGTCGAAGTGCTGATGACAATCACCTTGTCGCCGATCGCCCGGCCGATGGCGAGCGCTTCCTCGTAGTCATTGATCCAGGCATTGACGCTGCCATCAGCCATCGCCGCGCCGTCCTCGCCATGACCGGTGAGGCGGGTATAGAAAAGATTGGCGTCGAGTTGTTCTGCCACTTCATCCGGTAGCGGGCGGATTTCGCCTTTCGATGCCGAAAAGCCGTGGATATAGACGAGCGACAGCGGCGTCTTGGCATGGACCATCGGATCCGCCCAGACGATCTCCTTTTCCAGCCCGTCGCGTATGCCGGGCACCGTGGCCTCTTTCTTCGCCACATAGCCCTGAGGATCGTCACCGATCGTCGAGGGATCGAAACGGATCGTGGTATCGACCGCAACGCGCGGGCCAAGCACGAGGGCCAGCGCAAGGACGGCGACAAGGCCCAGCACAGCTAGCACGATCCGTCGCCCCATCAGTGACTCCACGCAACAATTCCAAACCTATGGCCGGCTTTGCAAACAGGCAACGGGCAGCTTGTCGGCAAAACGACCGCCAGTTCCTTTGTGAGAAGGCTTATTTGCTCGGCGGCTTGCGATCGAAATTCAACGGCCGCGCTTGCCAATGCGTCGTCGTGTTGATGAACCATCGACAAAACGGCCTTGGCAGCAGGCTGAGGAATTTGAGCCCCCAGCTCAATCTGCGTGGGAAGGTGACCTCGAAGCCGCCGGACTTGATGCCGCGCGCCATGCGGCGCGAGGCGCGGTTGACCGGCATCAGGCCGGGCATCGGCAGCAAGTTCTTTTCGGTCAGGGGCGTGTCGACAAAGCCGGGGTTCATCACCTGGACGCGGATGTTCATCTTGTCGAAATCGTATTTCAGCGACTCGGCCAGTATGTTGATCGCGGCCTTGGTGCCGCCATAGGCGGCCGTGGTCGGCCAGCCGAAATAGGCAGTCACCGAACCAACGAAGACGACGTGGCCGCGTGCCCGGATGCGCATGTATTCAACAAGCGGTACAAGACCATTGATGATGCCGAAATAGTTGACCTCGAAGGATTTTCGAAAATTGGGCACGGTCAGGGCCTCACCTGGCGTCGCCAGGTAGTTTCCGGCATTGAAGACGGCCAGAACGATGGGGCCGAGTTCCTTCTCGATCGCGGCGACCGTCCTTGCCATGCGCGGTTCGTCGGTCACGTCGCAGGGATAGGCCACGACACGGCCAGGCATCTGCGCCGTCTCGACAATGAGCGTGTCGATCGGATCGTCGTCGAGCGCGCTCACCGCGACTGTATAACCTTGGGCCGCAAGATCCTTGGCCAGCGAACGGCCGATCCCGCTACTGCCGCCGGTAATCCAGGCAATGCCGTCCTTGGGATTGGCCCGATAGAGTGTCATGCTACGCCCTGCAAAACTGGTTCGTAGTGCTCTAGCGCATCGTCCCGGGAATCGGAATCGATTTTCCAGTGCTCAATGTATGGAAGCTGTCGGGGCGTACTTTGTGTGTATTCAAATGGACGGATGTCGGTCCAGCGGCAAAGAGGCCTTCGAAATGCGACTGGGCCAGACAAAATCTTGCCTTGAAACCGAAGCTTCGGGTTTCTAGGGTTTCGCCGCACGCATAAAGGAATCCTCATGCCTCGTTCTGTGATCGACGCGATCGGCAATACGCCCCTGATCCGCCTCAACAAAGCCTCGGAAGAAACCGGCTGCGAGATCCTCGGCAAGGCCGAATTCATGAACCCCGGACAGTCCGTCAAGGACCGTGCTGGCCTATTCATCATCCGTGACGCCGAACAGCGCGGTTTGCTCAAGCCCGGCGGCGTTATTGTCGAGGGAACAGCGGGCAACACTGGCATCGGGCTCACGCTCGTCGCCAAGGCGCTCGGCTATCGCACGGTGATCGTCATCCCCGACACGCAGAGCCAGGAGAAGAAGGACACGATCAAGCTGCTCGGCGCCGAACTGATCGAGGTGCCCGCCGTGGCCTACAAGAACCCCAACAACTACGTGAAACTGTCGGGCCGGCTGGCCGAGCAACTGGCGAAGTCGGAACCGAACGGCGCCATCTGGGCCAACCAGTTCGACAATGTCGCCAATCGCGATGGCCATATCCGCACAACGGCGGAGGAGATCTGGAATCAGACCGGCGGCAAGGTCGACGGCTTCGTGTCGGCGGTCGGCTCCGGCGGCACGCTGGCCGGAGTGGCCTTCGGGCTGAAGGCCAAGAGCAAGAATGTGAAGATCGCGCTTGCCGATCCGCTGGGAGCCGCGCTCTACAGCTTCTACACCAGCGGCGAACTGAAATCCGAGGGCAGTTCGATCACCGAGGGCATCGGGCAGGGGCGCATCACCGCGAACCTTGAAGGGTTCACGCCGGACTTCTCCTTCCAGATCCCGGACGAGGACGCGCTGCCGATCGTCTTCGACCTGATCCAGGAGGAAGGCCTGTGTGTCGGCGGCTCCACCGGCATCAACATCGCCGGCGCGATCCGGTTGGCCAGGGAATTAGGCCCCGGGCATACCATCGTGACCATCCTGTGCGACTACGGCACGCGCTACCAGTCGAAGCTGTTCAACCCGGAATTCCTGCGTGAAAAGCACCTGCCGGTGCCAGGCTGGATGGAACAGCGGAGCACCATATCGGTGCCGTTCGAGAAGGTCGCGTGATGGCGTACAGGACGGAAGCGCTGTTTCGCGACGATGCCTATCTGCGGACGGCGGAAGCTAAGGTGGTCGCTGTCAATGAACGCGGCGGCATCATCCTCGATCGGACAATCTTCTACGCGACGTCAGGTGGCCAACCGGGCGACACGGGCCACATCGAGCGCGCCGATGGCAGCCGTATCGCCATTGCCGCGACCATCACCGGAGAGACCAAGGAAGAGATCATCCATGTTCCGGCGCCGGATCAGGCCGTGCCAACCATTGGCGAGCATGTGAAACTCGCCATCGACTGGGAGCGTCGGCATCTTCTGATGCGCATGCACGCGGCCTGCCATTTGCTCACCGTCGTTTGTCCGTTTCCGATCACCGGTGCCTCCGTCGCCGAGGACGACAGCCGGGTCGATTTCGACATTCCGGATGTGGGCTTCACCAAGGAAGACGTAACGGCCAGGTTGATGGAACTGGTGCGGGCCGACCATCCGATCTTTACCCGGCTGATCAGCGACGAGGAACTGGCTGCCAATCCGGGCCTGGTCAAGTCCAAGAATGTCCGGCCGCCGGTCGGTACAGGCAAGATCCGCCTCGTCTGCATCGGCGACAACGCCTCGGTCGACAGCCAGCCTTGTGGCGGTACCCATGTGAAGAGTACCGGCGAGGTCGGCGAGATTCATATCGGCAAGATCGAGAAGAAGGGCCGCGAAAATCGACGCTTCCGCATCCGCTTTGGTCCGATGCCCGCTGCCTAGACCATGATCCCGAAGCATCGAAATCGGTTTCGGAAAAGATCATGGTCAAATGGTAAGATAGGCAAGCATCGCCCAGCCAGTCAGGAGACATAGAATGGCCGAAGACAGTCCTTTCACCGTCGACGCGGACTGGTTGCAGGAGCGTCTGGGCCAACCCGGCCTGGTGATCATCGATGCGTCCTGGTACTTGCCGGCGCAAAAGCGCGACGCACGCGCCGAATATGACGTAGCGCATATCCCCGGGGCCCGTTTCCTCGATCAGGATGCGGTGTCGGACCCGGATTCCGCTTTGCCGCACACGCTGCCGTCGCCGCGGCATTTTTCACAATATGTCGGCTCCATGGGGGTTTCGGCGGACGACACCATCATCATCTATGACGGTCCTGGCTTCTTCTCGGCCCCACGGGCGTGGTGGATGTTTAGGGTGATGGGCGTTTTCCAGACATATATTCTGGACGGTGGCTTTGACGGCTGGAAAGCGGCCGGCCGGCCAGTAACGGCCGAACTGACGAAGATCGCGCCGAGCGTGTTCCATGCCGATTTCGACGCTGGTCGCGTCGCCAGCCTCGCCGAGATGCGCCGCATCGTCGAGACAAAAGAGAGCCAGATCGCCGATGCGAGGGGACCGGGCCGCTTTACCGGCACTGAGCCTGAACCGCGTGCGGGTGTCCGGTCCGGTCATATGCCGGGCGCGCGCAATTTGCCCTATTCGGCGCTTTCGGAAAACGGCAAGTTGTTGCCGAGGGACCGTTTGCGCGAAGTGATCGAAGGAGCCGGCATCGATCTGTCCAAACCCGTCATCACATCGTGTGGTTCGGGCATTACAGCCGCGGCGATCACGCTGGCCCTGGAGACGCTTGGCCATACGCAGAACAGGCTCTATGACGGCTCCTGGACCGAATGGGGCGGGCTCTCCGACACACCCGTGGTCACGGGCAAGGAATGACGGTCATGGAAAACGGAACGCCTGATGACATCGACGTCACGGTGACGTTTCTCGAGATGCACGTGCCCCCGGCCTATTCTCCAACCGTACCCTACAATCGGCAGATTGCCCTGCTGAAGACCAAGGACATTCCGCTGCATTTCTATCGATATCTGATGGATCGAGTGGGACGCAAATGGCACTGGGTCAATGTGCTGAGGCTGAGCGACGATGAGCTTTCAGCCGGTATCCATCGCGAGGACCGCGACATCAGGGTGCTCTATCTCGATGGCGCGCCGGCCGGCTTCTTCGATCTCAAGCCACACCTGCCGCAGGAGGTGGAACTCGCATATTTCGGCATGATGGAGCATGCGACCGGACAGGGGATCGGCCGTTGGTTCCTTGGATCGGCTATCGCCGCCGCCTGGTCTTATGGGCCGAAGCGGGTGACGGTCCAGACCTGCACGCTCGATCATCCCGCGGCATTGCCGCTCTACCAGAAGCTCGGCTTTACGCCGGTAGCGCAAAAGAAGGAGGTGGTGCATCCACTGCCTTTCCTCGAGCGCTCGGCGAGCGTCATGCGACCGTGATTATCGCGCGAAGCTGAACCACCTGTTCATCCCCGCTTCAGACTGTTTTTGGCATGTAGCCGGCATCAACGATTGGTGATGCCGAAGGAGACAAAGACATGCTGACCCGCCGTACACTTGCCGCCGCGCTGATCGCAGCGATTGCCATGCCGAGCCTTGCCGCCGCGCAGGCCACCACGCCTTCGGCCGCGACGATCGAACGTAAGCTGGAGGCCGCCCCGCGCGTCAAACTGCGGCCCGACGAGCGCGTCACCATCCGCGAATTCAAGCGGCGGCCGGATCTGCGGCGCATGGCCCGTTCGATCGACATTCAGTCGATCAATTTCGCCTTCGGTTCCGCGGCCATTTCGCCGTCGCAATACGGCAAGATCGAGAACATCGCCGACGCACTCCAGCGCATCCTGCGCCGCGACCCCCGTGCCCGCGTGCTGATAGAAGGCCACACCGACGCTGTCGGTTCGTTCCAGTCGAACCAGATCCTGTCCGAGCAGCGTGCCGCCTCGCTCAAGCGCACTCTTGTGAGAGAATTCGGTGTGCCCGCCTATGCACTTGAAACCGTCGGCTATGGGGAAGAGTTCCTGCTTGTGCAGACACAGAACGAGAACTGGCAGAATCGCCGGGTGACGTTGCGCCGCTTCGACGATTTCATCCGATAGTTCGGGGGCCGAACTGAGGGGCTCACGGTTCCTGACGGGACTTCGGATTAGAGGAGCCTGGCTTGTATATGAGCCGGGCTCTTTCCATATCGCTGGCCGCTCAAGGTAATGGCGTAAAGGACCGGGCGATGACGATACGGGTGGTTATGGCTGGCGCGACCGGCTGGGTCGGCAAAGCGCTGATTCCGGCGATCGCTACACAAGCGGATATGACACTGGTGGGCGCGGTGTCGCGCAGTGCGGCAGGACGGGACGCCGGAGCGGTCGTTGGCGGTCCCGATAACGGCGTGACAGTTTCTGCTTCACTGGTCGAGGCGTTGGCAACGGCGTCCGACGTGCTGGTTGACTACACCAGGCCAGATGTCGTGAAGGACCACGCACTGCTGGCGATCTCCAGGGGGAGGCATGTGGTGATCGGCACGTCGGGGCTGGGCGCGACCGACTATGCCGAAATCGACGCCGCTGCCCGCGCCAATCGTGTCGGCGTGCTTGCGGCCGGCAATTTTTCCATCACCGCCACGCTGATGAAACGCTTCGCGCTGATGGCGGCGAAATATGTGCCGGATGTCGAAATCATCGATTACGCCAGCGCCGGCAAGCCCGATGCGCCTTCAGGTACCGCACGCGAACTTGCTGAAGCCTTGGCGGAGGTTCGCCAGGCCTCGACGGTGCGGCCGGCTTCCGAGGTTTCTGGAGTGCCGGCTACACGCGGCGCGGCTGTGGGTGCGGGCGAGGGGGTGCAGGTGCACGCGCTGCGCCTGCCTTCCTACATCCTCTCCTGCGAGGCGCTGTTCGGCTTGCCCGACGAGCGGCTGACCATCCGTCACGACGCCGGTTCGTCCGCTGCTCCCTATGTGGCCGGCACGTTGCTCGCCATCCGCAGGGTACAGCAGATCACCGGGCTTGTGCGTGGGCTTGATGCTCTGCTGGATTGAGCCGACTGACGGATGCCGTTTCGCACCGGGGCGATTGGCAGGAATCGGGTGGGAGGCGCTGCCGAGGGAGCATAATTTCCGACCAACGAAACCGGAGAGCTCAGCATGACCATCCAGTTCAAAGCCTTGCCGACCGAAGATGTCAGAGCCTTGCAACAAGGCGCACCCGACGCCTATGGCCGGATCCCCGAACGCAAGATTTCCGACGGCGACGGCGTGCCCTGCCGTCATTGCCTCAAGCATGTAGGCGAGGGCGAGGCGTATCTCGTCCTGGCCTATAGGCCGTTCCCGGACCTTCAGCCCTATGCTGAAACCGGCCCGATCTTCCTGCATGAGCGGGAGTGCGAACGCGCTGCCGAAACCGACGCCTTGCCTGAAATGCTCGAAAGCAGCGACTATATCGTGCGCGGTTATGGCAGTGATGACCGCATCGTCTATGGCAGTGGCGGTGTCATTCCGACTGATGCCATCGCGGCCAGGGCGGAGACCCTGTTCGAGCGCGCGGACATCGCCTACGTCCATGTCCGCTCGGCGCGCAACAATTGCTATCAGTGCAGGATTGAACGCGCCTGACCGAAGCGCCATCCCGCCAGCTGTGTTGTCGCACTGCCGTAACACTGCAGTGTTAGACAGTGATTGTTGATAGATTTGCCGACCGCGGATGGACCGGCGGGAAATCTCGACAATCGAGGAAGCGGGGCTTTGGCTCCGCTTTTTTGTTGTTGGCCGAAGTTTCACACAAGAAAAAGCCCGCCGGCTTTTGGCCGACGGGCTGAGACTGTTTGCTGGAAAAGCTTAGTTGAACTTGTACTTCGCGCCGATCCGGACGGTCTGGAAAGACGGAGTATCCTCGAGGATGCCGCCAGATCCGAAGTCTGTCTTCTGGTACTGCGAATAGCGATATTCGAGACCAACAGTGACGTTGCTGGACACTGCCGTTTCCAAACCGCCGCCCACAGAGAAACCGCTTGCGCCCCGATCGAAGATATCTCCGCCGGGCGAAGCCGACAGTTGGAAATGCTGCCAGCTATAGCCGCCGATCACATAGGCGAGCGTCGATTCGTTGACCTTCGCGCCGACGCGAGCCAATACGTCGAACCCATAATCCGGGTTGCCAGTAATTGAACCGCCGCCGAGATCGAGCTTTGACTTGATACCGGAATAGCGGCCGTCAACCTGAACACCTGCAACCCAACTACCGAAGTCATGGTCGTAGCCAACGTTAAGCTCTCCAAACACCCCTTCGCCGCCAATGCCGTTCAATTCAGCGGCGCTGAAGAGTGTCAGGTCATGAACCACCGTGCCGGCACCGAGCGCACCACCGGCATAGAAGCCGGTCCAGTTGTATGTCGGGGCTGCGAACGAAGCGCCGCCGCCACTCTGGCCGCCGAATCGGTAGTTGGCACCAATATGGAACGTGTGCGTGGACGGTTCTATGTTCAACGAATTGCCGCCGCCGAAATCAAGAACGGATTTGTCGCCGTAGTTTGCGTAGCGATATTCCGTCTTCAGTGTCCAGTTGCCCTGTAACACCGTTTCCATGCCGACGCCGAGTATATAGCCGCCGCGATTCTCGGTGAAATCAAACCCGGTAGAGCCAAACGACCCGTCGAGCTTGAAATGCTGCCAAGTATAGCCGCCGAGCACATATCCAAGTGTGGTCGGGTTCAGCAGATAGCCTGCGCGCAATCCCGCGTCGAAGCCGTAAACGTTTTGAAGATCTGCATTAAAGCCGGGACCGCTAAGTGACGGGCCGATGTTGCCATAGTTGGCATCCACGAAGGCGCCGATCAGGAAACGCTCTGATGCCATGTAGTCGTAGCCGGCAGTGAGTTCACCAAACACACCATTGCCGCCGATGCCGTTGAATTCGACACCGGGAACGCTCAACTTGTGTACGGTTGAGCCAAAACCAGCACCAATGCCGACATAGGCACCGTTCCAATTAAAACCAGCTGACTCTACAGGCTGTACAATATCAGCAGCATGAGCGACCGACATAAGTGCCATGACCGAGACAGCGCCAAGCAGGATAGATTTCGCAGAAGTGCGAATTAGCATAGTCAAACCCCCAATTAACAACCCAGGCGTGTCCTAGCGGGGCATGTATTATTTAGCTATGATAAAAATGCAACAATGATAGGCAAAGTGCCAATCGATCAGATTTGTGCACGGAAAAACAGATTCGCATTCGCCGGCTAAGAAAAAACCCGCCGGAATGAACCGGCGGGCGAGACAAGAGGAAACTCGTTTTATACGGAATCAGGCAGCGAGAACGGCCTTCGGCTCGACCAGTTCATAGCCAAGCGCTTCTGCCACGGCGCGATTCGTGATCTTGCCCTTGTGGACATTGAGGCCATTGCGCAAGTGATGGTCGTCGACCAGTGCCTTCAGACCCTTGTCGGCCAGCTGCAAACCATAGTGCAGCGTCGCGTTGTTGAGCGCATGCGCCGAAGTGACGGGCACGGCGCCAGGCATGTTGGCGACGCAGTAATGGATGACGCCGTCGACCTCATAGGTCGGGTCGGCGTGGGTGGTGGCGTGCGAGGTCTCGAAGCAGCCGCCCTGGTCGATGGCGACGTCAACCAGAACCGAGCCTTTCTTCATGCCCGACAGCATTTCGCGAGAAACCAGTTTCGGCGCGGCGGCACCTGGGATCAGCACGGCGCCGACCACGATATCGGCCGAGAAGCACTCTTCTTCCAAGGCTTCGACGGTCGAGTAGCGGGTGTGGACGCGGCCGCCAAAAATATCGTCGAGCTGGCGCAGGCGCGGGATCGAGCGGTCTATGATGGTGACGTCGGCCCCAAGGCCGGCCGCCATCCTTGCGGCATGCAGGCCGACGACACCGCCGCCGAGCACCGTGACCTTGCCGGGCAGCACGCCGGGCACGCCGCCGAGCAGCACGCCGCGGCCGCCATTGGCCTTCTGCAGCGCCGTCGCACCAGCCTGGATCGACAGGCGGCCGGCAACTTCCGACATCGGCGCCAGCAGCGGCAGGCCGCCGCGATCGTCGGTCACCGTCTCATAGGCGATAGCCGTCACGCCGGAAGCCAGCAGGCCCTTGGTCTGTTCCGGATCCGGCGCCAGGTGAAGATAGGTATAGAGGATCTGGCCGTCGCGGAGCTGAACCCATTCGTTGGGCTGCGGCTCCTTGACCTTGACGATCATGTCCGACTTGGCAAACACATCGGCGGCGGTCTTGGCGATTGTCGCGCCGGCGGCGCGATAGGCATTGTCGTCGGCGCCGATACCGGCGCCGGCGCCTGTCTCGACCAGAACTTCATGGCCGTGGGCGACATATTCGCGAACCGAGCCCGGCGTCAGGCCGACGCGATATTCGTGATTCTTGATTTCCCGAGGACAACCGACGCGCATCTTCTTCTCCTGATCAGACCCCTTTGGGGCTCGCTCCCTGAATTGGTCGAGTGGACCACGAATCGCGGTGCAAGTGTTTGCGAATGCGCTTGCTCCCGAAGGGCTGATTCGATATTTCTTGCGCGGAAATGCCAGATAATCGAAGGAATTGCGAATAATGCCGCTCGACAGGATCGATATCGCTATTCTTGAGGCATTGCAGAAGGATGGGCGGATACCGAACGCGGCACTTGCCGAGAAGGTCGGCCTGTCGCAATCGGCCTGTTCGCGGCGGCTGGACAATCTGGAGAAATCCGGAACCATTCGAGGCTATCACGCCCGGCTTTCCAATGCAGCCCTTGGTCACCAGATGACGGCGATCGTGCACATATCGCTGTCAGGTCAGTTCGAGAAAACGCTATCGGATTTCGAGGCGGCGATAAAGCGCTGCCCGAATGTCCTGTCCTGCCATCTGATGTCGGGTGAATACGACTATATCCTGCGCATAGCGGCGAAGGATCTCGTCGACTATGAGCGCATCCACAAGGAGTGGCTGTCGGCCATGCCGCATGTGACGAAGATCAACTCGTCATTCGCCTTGCGCGAGATCGTTGATCGGACGGCCATGGGCATGAAGCCGGAGCTGGCTTAACGCCAAAGGCACACCCGGACGTCCTTCCCAATATAGCATGCGCCTACGCGGCGAAGTTCTCCCCAATCTCCCGGTTCACCGTGAGTCGCGCGAATGTCCGAGTTCCCATAGCCGTCCCAAACATCACCGTCCTTGTAGACAACAGCCCAGTAATCTTTGGATATTTCACCAGCCCCACTATGCGTATCAGGGTAGTCGATACCTGCAAAAACTTGCCGAGACCCCTGGATATTAAAATCGCCACCCTTCTCGATTTGATAGGAGCATTTTCCGGATATGCGGGTCTGACCGTTAACAACAAGCAGGCAACGGCCCCATTTGTAACCGCTAGGCAAACTATGCTGTGGTTGCGCATGCGAAGGCGAAAAGGAAAACGCGATAGCAAGGGAAGCCGCCATAGTTCGTACGATCATCTTGTCACCCGTTATGAAGTAGCCAATTCAAGAGCGACTGGACACTTATTGGATCCGCCCAGAGCGCATGTCAAAACGGTCCTCCGCAACTTGGTCCGTTTAAGGTCATATCATTTATCGACCAAGTCGGATTTTTATCACGTGACATTGCGCCGCTGCGCGGCGGAAATATGGATAATTTCCGAAACAGGTTCTTACGCCTCGGTGACCAGCCGATCCATCGGGATGTCGTGCGGCTGTGGGTAGATCGTGGCGATGCGCTGCAGTCCATAGCCGACGCCGATGACCAGCGGCTTGAACGGCATTGCGGCCAGTGTGCGGTCGAAGAAGCCGCCACCATACCCAAGACGATAATTCCTGGGATCGATGCCGACGATCGGCGAGATGACGATGTCGGGCAGCACGGGTTCGCCTTCAGCCGGGATCGGAATGTTCCAGACGCCTTTTTCCAGACGGTCGCCCGGTGCATAGGCGCGGAAGATGAGCGGCTGACCTTTTTCAATGACGATCGGCAGAGCGGTGCGGCCGCCGCGTTCATTGATTGACGCCATCCACGGCCGCAAGTCCGGCTCGCCGCGAAACGGCCAGTAAAGGCTGACCATTCGGCTTCCAATATCGCCGATCACCGCGTCAAGACCCTCGGCGATCCGCTGCGACATCGCCGCCCGCGCATCGGCTGAAACCGCAAGGCGCGCGGCGATCAGGCGTTCGCGCTCGGCTTTGCGCCATCGTCTTACATCTGCCCAATCGGAAGGGGCCGCCCGGAAGTCGGGATCGAGTTCGTGCATGAAGCACGGCGGCGAAGCGTATTGCGCCGGACCGTCTTCGCCATGATCGTTAGCCATCTCGCCCTCGTCGGCTGTTTCGATGAGGCTATACCCACCGATGATGCCTGGGCATCCGCACTTCCGACATTGCATGGCGACTCTGAGGCAGGCGCATAAGTCAAGCATTGTTGCAGTGCACAAACGCACCTACATCAAATCGGATAGATTTTTGGGATGTGTAAAATGAACGAAGCCAACCATCATGTCGTCGTCGTTGGTGCGGGTTTCGGGGGTCTCGAATTGACCCGTGCGCTTGCTGGTGCGCCAGTGCGCATCACGATGATCGACAAACGCAACCATCATTTGTTCCAGCCATTGCTGTATCAGGTTGCGACCACCGCGCTCGCGACCTCGGAGATCGCTTGGCCTGTCCGCCATCTCCTGCGCAAGCGCAAGGACGTGACAACGCTGCTCGCCAACGTCGTAGGTGTCGATCGCGCAGGCAAGCGGGTGCTGCTCGACGACGGCAGTGCGGTCGCTTACGACACGCTGCTGCTCGCCACCGGCGCCCGCCATGCCTATTTCGGCCATGATGAATGGGAACCCTTCGCGCCTGGCTTGAAGACGCTGGAGGACGCCACCACCGTTCGCCGGCGCATTCTGATGGCCTTCGAGCAGGCCGAACGCGAGACCGACCCCGCCAAGCGTCAGGCGCTGCTTACGCTTGCGATCGTTGGCGGCGGGCCAACCGGCGTGGAACTCGCCGGAACTATCGTCGAGCTCGCGCACGAGACGTTGCGCGGCGAATTCCGCAACATCGATACGCGGGATGCGCGCGTGGTGCTGATCGAGGCTGGCGACCGCATCCTCGCCAATTTCGCGCCGGAACTCTCCGATTATGCCCGCAAGGCGCTTGAACGGCTCGGCGTAACGGTGCAGCTCGGCCAAGCGGTTACGCGCTGCGACGCTGAAGGCGTCGTCTTCGGCGAAACGCAGTTGCCGGCCAAGACCATCCTGTGGGCGGCGGGGGTTGCGGCTTCGCCCGCCGCGGAATGGCTGGGAGCGGCGGCGGATCGGGCGGGCAGGGTGCTTGTCGAGCCCGACCTGACGGTGCCCGGCAGCCCGGAGATTTTCGTCATTGGTGACGCGGCGCATGTTCTGCGCCCGGACGGCAGGCCGGTGCCGGGCGTTGCACCCGCCGCCAAGCAGCAGGGTCGCCATGTCGCCGCCACCATCAAGGCCCAGCTTGCCGGCGGCATGGACAAGCGGCCTTTCCGCTACAGGCATGACGGTGATCTGGCGACGATCGGCAAGCGATCAGCCGCGATCGATCTCGGCTGGATCAAGCTCACCGGCTGGCCGGCCTGGTGGCTGTGGGGCCTCGCCCATATCTATTTCCTGATCGGGTTCCGCAATCGGCTTGCGGTTTCGCTTAGCTGGCTATGGATATACGCAACGGGGCAGCGCAGCGCGCGCCTGATCACGCAGGGTGACGACGACAAGGGCTGACGTCGCCCTCTGTGCAATCTCGGCAAGCCTTCATAGGCACGTCATCTCTTGCTGATGGACTGCGTCTCCAGACAAGCGTGACTCTTCTTGATGGACTCAAGGGGATTTCGGCGCGAAGCTTTGCTTCGGGCAGGACTTGTCGTGTCGTCGATAAAGGAGAAACAATGTCCCAACTGCTCCATCCCGTCTCCCGCCGCGGTTTTCTCGCCGGCGCTGCCGCCACAGGGGCGCTGGTCATGCTTCACCCGTTCTCGGCTCGCGCCCAAGGTAACCAGGCGCATCTGCGGATCATGGAGACGACCGACATCCACGTGAATGTGCTGCCCTATGATTACTACGCCGACAAAGCAAACGACACGATGGGACTGTCGCGCACGGCGTCGCTGATCGACGCGGTGCGCAAGGAAGCCACCAACGCGATGCTGATCGACAATGGCGATCTCCTGCAGGGCAATCCGATGGGCGATTACATCGCCTATGAGAAGGGCATGAAGGAGGGCGACCTCCACCCGGTCATGAAGGGCATGAACCTGCTCGGCTACGAATGCTCCACGCTCGGCAACCACGAGTTCAACTACGGCCTGTCGTTCATGGACAAGGTGCTGGCCGGCGCCAACTTTCCATTCGTGTGCGCCAATCTGATCCGCGGGACCACGCTTGCCTCGAATCCGCGCGACGACAAGCTTTACCTCAAGCCCTATGTCATCCTGGAGAAGAAGATCAAGGATGGTTCGGGCGCCGAGCAGCCCATCAAGATCGGCATTATCGGCTTCGTGCCGCCGCAGATCATGGTCTGGGATCTGAAAAATCTCGAGGGCAACGTCAAGACGCGCGACATCGTCGAGGCGGCCAGGGCGTGGGTGCCGCAGATGAAGGAGGAGGGCGCCGATATCGTGATCGCTCTCTCTCATTCCGGCATCGACGTGAAGCAGGGCGACATGATGGAGAACGCCTCGTTCTTCGTGGCTGGCGTTGACGGCATCGACGCCGTGTTCACCGGTCACCAACATCTTGTCTTCCCAGGCAAGAAGGATTTTCAGGCGCTCGATGGCGTCGATACACAAAAGGGCACGCTGCAGGGCAAACCCGCCGTCATGGGCGGCTTCTGGGGCTCGCATATGGGCCTGATCGACCTGATGCTGGAGCGTGACGGGTCAAAATGGCGGGTCGTCTCAGCGACCTCGGAGGCGCGGCCGATTTTCGAGCGGGTCGACAACAAGAACAAGCCGACCGTCGAAGACGACAAGCGCATCATAGCCGCGCTCGAGCAGGATCATCAGGCAACGCTGGCCTATGTGCGCCGTCCCGTCGGCAAGACATCGGCGCCGCTCTATTCCTACTTCGCCCTGGTCGCCGACGATCCCTCGGTGCAAGTCGTCAGCCAGGCACAGACCTGGTACTTGAAGGACATCCTCAAGAACACGCAGTGGAAGGATGTGCCGCTGCTGTCGGCTGCCGCACCCTTCAAGGCGGGCGGGCGCAATGGCGCTGACTATTATACCGACGTTCCGGTCGGCGATATCGCCATCAAGAACGTCGCCGACCTCTATCTTTATCCGAACACCGTGCGCGCGGTCGAAATCAACGGGGCGCAGGTCAAGGAATGGCTGGAAATGTCGGCCGGCATCTTCAACAGGATCGAGCTGGGCAAGGCCGACCAGCCACTCATCAACACCGAATTCCCGTCCTACAATTTCGACGTGATCGACGGCGTCACCTACAAGATCGATCTGTCGCAGCCGCCGAAGTACGACGCCAAGGGTGGTGTGGCGAATGCCGGCTCTAACCGCATCGTCGACCTGATGTTCGACGGCAAGCCAATTGATCCCGCACAGAAATTCGTCGTAGCGACCAACAACTACCGGGCCGGCGGCGGCGGCAATTTCCCGGACATCAATGCCTCGAAGATCATCTACGAGGCTCCGGACACCAACCGTGACGTGATCGTGCGCTACATCGTCAGCCAGGGCACTATAAACCCATCGGCGGACGGAAACTGGTCGTTTGCACCATTGCCCGGAACCAGCGTGATGTTCGAGACCGGCGCCAAGGCAAAGGATTTCATCGCTGAGGTCAAGACGCTCAAGATCGAGCCGGCGGGCGGAGGCGAGGCGGGATTTGCAAAGTACCGTATTCTTCTCTGAGAATCGGTTCGCGAACACGAGCTCATTTGAACCCACGCTGTCCGGCGGCGTGGGTTGGGTGTTCCACATGCCTTTTTGACGGCGATGGCGGGGCAAGTTTCAGGTTGGAAGCACATGCAGAGCGGAGAGCCGGTTCCTGGGGCAAAAACAAAAAGACGGCCCCGTGGGAGCCGTCTAAAGGGTGGGCAACAAGGGCTTAGTTCCCCGGCATGGGCGCCAGAGGCACGGCTGTGTCGGGCGGTGTCGGAATGGGCGGCAGCGGCGGTTCTGTCGGTGTGCCCAGCATATCGTTCGGCTCGGTCGGCGTCGTCATTCCCGCAGGAGAATCGATGGCGGAAGTTGGTGTGCTGTCGATGACGTCAGGCGTTGATGCGTGGCTGGTACTGAGACCCAGAGGGTCATCGGCGGGCGGAGATACCTCGCGTGCGGCAGCGGCAGCGGATATCCCCGCCAGCAGAATCAGCGCGACGATTACGGTCGTTTCAAGGAAGCCTCCTATGTGAAGAGGCGCTCAGCGTTGGATGTGATATGTGGCGCGGGCGCCAGTGCAGAAAAACGGCGACCTTGTGATCGCGGTTGCATCACGTTCGCATGAGCAGATCGCGATCCGCCGGTGTTGGGAGCGGCGAATTGTCGGCCCCTTGAATCCTAGGCCTTGTAGACCACCTGGCGAACATCGATGTAGCTGGCGCGAAAACCAGCTTCGCAATAATGCAGATAGAATTCCCAGAGTTTCTTGAAGCGATCATCGAAACCCAGCGGGACGATCTTTTCCCACGATGCCCAGAAGCGGTGGCGCCACTCGGCGAGCGTACGGGCGTAGTCGTCCGGAAACACATGCTCGCGCAGATGGGCGAGGCCATGCTTCGCGCCAAGTGCCTTCAATATGGATGGGGTTGGCAGCATGCCGCCCGGGAAGACATAGCGCTGGATGAAATCGGGACGGGCACGATAGGTGTCGTAGGCCTTCTCGTTGATGGTGATGATCTGCAAGCCGGCAGTCCCGCCGGGCCGCAGGCAATCCTTCATCTTGCTGAAGAACACCGGCCAGTATTTTTCGCCGACAGCCTCGAACATCTCGATCGAGGCGATGCGGTCGTAAGTGCCGGTCTCGTCACGATAGTCCTGCAGCTTGATGTCGACCTTGTCGGCAAGCCCTGCCTTCTGGATGCGCGCCTTGGCGAAATCATGCTGCTCGCGGCTGATCGTCAGCCCGGTAACGCGGCAACCGATCTCGCGTGCGGCGAATTCGGCGAAACCGCCCCAGCCGCAACCGATCTCCAGCACGTGGTCTTTTGGTCCGATGCCCGTGTCCTTGGCCAGGGCGCGGTATTTGGCGGCCTGCGCGCTTTCCAGATCATTGGCACCGCTCGTGTAGAGCGCCGAGGAATAGGTCATGCTCGGGTCGAGCCATTCCTTGTAGAAGGCGTTGCCGAGGTCGTAATGCGCGGAGATGTTGCGCTTCGAGCCGGTTCGGGTGTTTTCGTTGAACCAGTGGCGGATGCGCTGGGCAGCGTTGATAAGCCAGCTCGCTCCACCTGCTATGCGCTCTCCGGTCTCCGAATTGACCACGAACAGCTCCAGGAAACTGGTCACATCGGGGCTTTCCCAATCGCCGTCCATGTAGGATTCGGCGACGCCTATCGTGCCGCCGATGAAGGCCCGGCCAGGCAAGCGCCAGTTCTTCAGCACCAGTTCCGCGTCGGGACCCGGCCCCTTGCCGCCAACCAGAACGGCGCGACCATCCGGCATTCTCACCTTCAGCGACCCGCGCGGCAGGTTCATCGCGGCCGACAGCACCATTTTCGCCTTGGCCGGCAAGCCCTTTACGATTTCGGCGAAATTGAATTCGTCGAGCTTGATCGCCTCGCCCAACGTCACGCCGGTGTGTTCCCTGTTAGCCATTTCACGTTCCTGGACTTCCGCGGAGTTGGCAGCAACGTCCGCCAAACTCCCCACCCTCTCGCAGTTCATTCGCCAGGCTCGAACGCCGCTCCCTGATCCCGGTAACTGGTCGATTCGGGGGCGGGCGGGCTCGAACGAAAGCGCGCGCCCTTTAACCAGAGCTTAAGCGCCTCCCAGTGAATTCCCGCCACAATCTTCCACGTCATCAACGGGAACTTCAAGAGGCAAGTCGCCAACTGCGATGTGCCAAGTGGACAGCCCTGGCCCGCAAAGGTCGCCGACAGCAGCGGCTCGCCCTTTTCCGTCTCGTGAATACGCAGGCGCACCACCTTTCCAGGCGGCAATATGTGGAAGTGATAACGGGTCCCCATGTCGATGAAAGGCGACACGTGGAAGATCTTTGTCCGCGTCTGGCGCACCCCGGCCGGACTGAGGTCGCCCGGCTCGATCGGAGCGACGTAGCTGTGCCGTTCGCCAAACGTATTGTGCACGGCATAGACCATGGCGATCAGCGTACCGGCATGATCATAGCAGAAATAGACCGAGATCGGATTGAAGACGTAGCCAAGGATGCGCGGATAGGCCAGCAGCAGGATACGCGCGGCAGGCTGGGCAAGTCCGGCGCCGGCAAGCAGCCGGTCGGCGAAGTCGCGCAACGTCTCGCCATCCCGCTCGACATGATCGCTCTCATGGAATGATGACAAGCCGCGCCGATTGACCCTCAGCAGCCAGGTCATGCGGTTCATCTCGGCCAGGCGGTCGATGTCGACGAGCAGCGAGAAGACCGAATATTCGAAACGATGGCCGAATGGTTTCAATCGCGCATGCATGACGGCGCCCGGATAGAGCACGCCGGCCGCTTGCGGCGGCGGCCCGTTCTCCATCATCGTCGTTATGCGTTGCCTTTTCATGTAGCGAGCCTGATATTTTCCTATTCGGCCGCCAGCCTGAGTTCGGGCAGCTCTTCCTTTGACGCGCGCCAAGGTACCTTCGCGCCAAGCGCGATCGCCGCGTCGAGGCCCGAGCGCAGTCCGTCCTCGTGAAAGCCATGGCCTGTCCACGCACCGGCAAAATAGGTGCCGCGCACACCCTGGATGTCGTCGAGGCGCGCCTGCGCCGACAGCGCGCGTGCATCATATTGAGGATGGTCGAAAGCCCATTCGCCGAACACCAGTTCGCCTCGCGGTTCGATGACCGGATTGAGCGAGACGAACAACGGCTTGGTTTCCTCGATCCCTTGCAGGCGATTCATCCAGTAGGTGACGGAGACCTCCGGCTCGTCGCGGTCGCAGGATGAACGCAGATAGTTCCACGCCGACCAGGCGGCGCGCCGCTTCGGCATCAGATGGGGATCCCGGTGCAGAATAACGCGGTTGGGCCGATAGGGAATGGCCGACAGGATCGATTCTTCGACGCTGGAAGCATCGCCCAGCATGGCAAGCGCCTGGTCGCTATGGGCGGCGATGATCACGTTGTCGAAGCGGTCGGGCGCCTGGTCCCCAGCCCATATGGTGATGCCGAATGCATCGCGAACCATGGTCCTGGCCGGCGCAGCGAGCCGCAACCTGGAACCGAGAGGCGCCAGCAGCTTCTGCAGATAATTCCGCGAGCCGCCGCTCACCGTACGCCATACAGGGCGCTCGCTATGGATCAGCCGATGATTCTCGAAGAAGGAGATGAAACTTGCGGCCGGGTAGTCGAGCATCTTGGCGCGGGGGGTCGACCAGATGGCCGCCGCCATCGGCATCAGATAGTTGTCACGAAAGACGCCGGAGTAACGTTTTTTCTCCAGATAGTCGCCGATCGTCAGATGGCCGAGCGATCCGCTGTCGCGATCGACAACACATTCCTTGTTGAAGCGCAGGATTTCACGCAGCATCCAGAGGAAGCCGGGTGAGAAGACATTGCGCTTCTGGGCAAAGATCGTGCGCAGCGTCGAACCGCACCATTCGAGCTTGCCGCCGTCGAGCGACAGGGAAAAACCCATGTCGCTTTCATGCGTGGCCACGCCGAGATGCGAGAACAACGCTGTGAGGTCCGGATAGGCGAGTTCATTGTAGACGATAAAGCCGGTATCGACCGAGATCGGAGTGCCGTCGTAGTCGATGTCCACTGTGGCCGTGTGCCCACCCGGCCGGCCTGATGCTTCAAACAGGGTGACATCAGCCGTCGGATCAAGTGCCCACGCTGCCGCGGCTCCGGAAATTCCCGACCCGATGACCGCGATCTTCTTTCTGGCGCCATGCTGGCCTCGGTTGATAGGCACGATGTTCATCTTGTCCCCTTGCATCGACTTTTCTCGTCTGAGGGCGCATTGGCGCGCTCTGGCGTCGGTCAATGAGAGTTACGGGGCAGTCGACGCCGAGTTTCACGCCGTCGCCGGACAAAGTGTCTTTCGGCCCCATGGAAGCCGACTTCACAATGGCGAGGCCACGAAACAAGATTTGGAAAAGATCTGGGGAGGGCACTTGCCAATGCCGGAATGGCTATGGCCGCGCCGACGCGCTTACGTTAGCGTTAGCCATGCGTTATGTGATCGTCATCTGCGCCATTACGTTCTTCCTGATCTGGGACGGCCTTTACAATCAGGGCCGCTATCTCGACACGACTGTCCGGGAAATGTCGCGCATCGTGCGCTATGTCACCGGCAAGGCCTGAACGAGCCGGTCGCCGGCGCGACATCCTTGCCTGTTGACGAGATAGCTTTGCTGACCCAAAAGACGCCCGCATACCGATCGGGGAGTCTGCGTTGATCCGGCATATCGTTTTCTTCAGTGCGCGACGCAAAGAGGATGTGGAGGCTGTTCGCAACGGCTTGCTGGCGCTGGGTAGCATCCCTCATTCCAGCCTCTTCGAGGTCACCCTCAATACAAAAGTCGATCCGATGTCGGACGAGATCGATGTGGTTGTCTACGCCGAATTCGAAGACGAGGCGGCGCTTGCCGCTTACAAGGCGCATCCGGTCTATGCCAGGACGACCAGCGAGGTGAAACCGCTGCGCGAATTGCGTTATTCCGCGGACGTCGTGGCCTTGGCCTGAGCGAAATCGCGGGTCAGCGTCCTGAGACGTTGCCAGCAGCACTGAAAACGCGCGGCGAACAATCGCAGGCACGCCATTGCCGAGGATACCACGCCGAAAGGTGCCCGACCTATTCGGTTTGAACAGCAGATGAATCGGTCATGTCGACGCCGGGCCGCTTTGGCGCATTCCAGACCAGTACGGCAACCACCGTCATCGAGAGGATCGCTGCTGCTATGAACAGAATCTTTCTCATAGGAATCAGGTAGGCTGGCTTTCGGCAACTGCAAGTATCCTGCCGTCAAATACCGGGAAGCGCGCTGTCGCAGATCAAACCCTTGAACCGTTTTCCGGAATGATGCACATCGCGCCCCTATGACCGAAGCACGTGCAACCACCCATCCGCTCGACCATCTCGTGCTGCCGACCATCAGCCTCGATGTGGCGCGAACACGGTTGACCTCGCTCGGATTCGTCGTGGCACCCAACGGCATCCATCCCTTCGGTACTGAAAACTGCTGCGTCTTCCTTGCCGATGGCACCTATCTCGAACCGCTGGCGGTGGGGGACACGCAGGCCGCCGCACGGGCGGTCACGCAAGGCAATGTCTTCGTCGCACGCCACCGTCTCTATCGCGATAGAAGCGGCGAGGATGGATTTTCCGCCGTGGTGCTGGGGACCGGAGATGCCGAGGCCGATCACGCCCGCTATGTCGAGGCTGGCGTGTCGGCGGGAGATATATTGAACTTCTCGCGTGCATTCGTGGACACGTCCGGCAAGAGCGACATGGCATCGTTCAAGCTCGCCTTCGCGTCCGGGAGCGAGACAGCGGATGCATTCCTGTTCGCCTGCGAGCGGGTCAATGCGCCGAAGATCGACCGTACGGCGTTGCAGGCGCATGCCAATGGTGTGGCCGGCATCGTCGAAGTGGTGGCCGTCAGCGACAGTCCTGCGGAACAAGGCCGGTTGATTTCGATCGCAACCGGCGCCGAAGGCGAAAACACCTTCGATCTGCAGAACGCGACATTGATCGTACTGACGCCCGCGGAATTCCAAACCCGCTTTGGTGTGCCTGCCGGCGCGCCGTCAAGGCTACGCTTCGCCGCGATCGTCTTTTCGGTGCGGAATGCAGGGATTGCCGCGAAGCTGCTTGCAGCCAATGGCATTGCACACGACATACGCGGCAGTGAGATTGTCGTGCAGCCAGCGCCAGGACAGGGCGCGGCATTTATTTTCCGGGAGATCCGATGAGCAAGCCCAATTCGTCCGTAACCGTCGGCAACGTAACCTTCGCCAACAACGCGCCGCTCTCGTTGATCGCTGGGCCCTGCCAGTTTGAATCGCGCCAGCACGCCTTCGACATGGCCGGCGCGCTCAAGGAACTGACCGGCAAGCTCGGCATAGGCCTGGTCTACAAGTCCAGCTACGACAAGGCCAATCGAACGTCGCTGGCGGCGACGCGCGGCGCCGGGATGGACGCGGCACTTCCGGTCTTCGACGAATTGCGCAAGGAATTTTCGCTGCCCGTGCTGACCGATGTTCACACCGAGGAACAGTGCGCGATCGTGGCGCCGCATGTCGATGTGCTGCAGATTCCGGCTTTCCTGTCGCGCCAGACCGACATGCTGGTTGCCGCCGCCCGGACCGGCAAGGTGATCAATGTCAAGAAGGGCCAGTTCCTCGCCCCCTGGGATATGAAGAACGTCGTCGCCAAGATCACCGGTTCCGGGAACGCCAACGTGCTGACCACCGAGCGCGGCGCGTCCTTCGGCTACAACACGCTGGTGTCCGACATGCGAGCCTTGCCGATCATGGCCGAGATCGGCGCGCCGGTGATCTTCGATGCCACGCATTCCGTGCAGCAACCGGGCGGGCAGGGCGGCTCTTCCGGCGGCGAGCGGCGTTTCGTCGAGACACTGGCCCGCGCGGCTGTCGCTGTCGGTGTCGCCGGCGTGTTCATCGAGACCCATCAGGATCCCGATAACTCGACATCTTCCGACGGCCCGAACATGGTGCCGCTCAAGGATATGCCGGCGCTGCTCGAACGATTGATGGCGTTCGATCGCATCGCCAAGGGCTGAAACCGCCTGCGCTTGTGGCAATAAAGCTGCGGTTGTACGCTTGCCCGGCAAATGAGCGTCCTGGCAGGAGGAAAGCCATGTCCGTCGCCCGCGTCACCGAAATCACCTCATCGTCGAAGAAGAGTTTTCAAGAAGCCATCGAGAAGGGAATCGCACGCGCTTCAAAGACATTGAAGAACGTCGAAGGTGCCTGGATCCAGGACCAGAAGATCGTCGTCGAGGACGGCAAGATCGCCGCGTACCGGGTCAACATGAAGGTCACGTTCATCTTGGCGGAGTGACCTACGGAGCGCGCGCGACGCGTCCCATGAGTACTACAAAGTCACGCCTTATTGGCATTGAAGTCACGCCTTACTGGCATTGATGCGTTGCTTCCAAAAGGCCCCGTTCACATCCGACAGGGCCTTTTTCCAATTCTGCCGGTGGTTACTCGCTTGTGTGCAAGGCTGGCAAAGTCGCTATAGCCTTTGGGGGCGACTGCTGATTGTCACACGACGTCAGGAATGCAGCCGCGATCAGGAACAAACTCACGATACCGCTCAACTCGGACATGGCGAAACTCCCTTCTGTTTCGCCCCGCGCGACAACAGCCATAACCCAAAATCCGCGTCCGACGTCATGACTTATGATGACAGAAATTTGCGCTTCGTGACTCGGGAGGTCGGCAATATTTGCCAGGGTCACGATTGCGTTTTGCGGTGCTTTGGCTAAGACGTGCGCGACGCTTCAATCGATCAATCGAGGACATCGCAATGACTGCCATCATCGACATTGTCGGGCGTGAAATCCTGGACAGCCGTGGAAATCCGACCGTCGAGGTCGACGTCATACTCGAAGACGGCTCGATGGGCCGTGCGGCCGTACCGTCGGGCGCCTCCACCGGAGCGCATGAGGCGGTCGAACTGCGCGACGGCGGCGCCCGCTACCTTGGCAAGGGCGTGCTGCGCGCCGTCGAGGCCGTGAACGGTGAGCTGTTCGAGGCGATCGGCGGCATGGAAGCCGAGAACCAGATCCACATCGACCAGACCATGATCGAGCTGGACGGCACCCCTAACAAGAGCCGACTCGGCGCCAACGCCATCCTCGGTGTTTCGCTGGCCGTGGCCAAGGCCGCCGCCGATGCCGCCGGCCTGCCGCTCTACCGTTATGTCGGCGGCACCAAGGCTCATGTCCTGCCGGTGCCAATGATGAACATCATCAATGGCGGCGCGCATGCCGACAACCCGATCGACTTCCAGGAATTCATGATCCTCCCGATCGGCGCGCCGACGCTGCGCGAAGGCGTTCGCTGGGGCTCGGAAATCTTCCACACGCTGCGCAAGAAGCTGAAGGATGCCGGCCACAACACCAATGTCGGCGACGAAGGCGGCTTTGCGCCGAACCTGAAGAGCGCGCCGGTCGCGCTCGACTTCATCATGGAATCGATCGAGAAGGCCGGCTTCAAGCCGGGCGAGGAGATCGCGCTGGGACTCGATTGCGCGGCGACGGAGTTCTTCAAGGACGGCAACTACGTCTATGAGGGCGAGAAGAAAACACGCGATCCGAAGGCGCAGGCCAAGTACCTGGCCAAGCTTGCGGCCGACTATCCGATCATCTCGATCGAGGACGGCCTTGCCGAGGATGACTGGGAAGGTTGGAAGTACCTGACCGACCTGATCGGCAAGAAGACCCAACTGGTCGGCGATGACCTGTTCGTCACCAACACGGCGCGCCTGCGCGACGGCATCCGCATGGGCGTCGCCAACTCGATCCTGGTCAAGGTCAACCAGATCGGCTCACTGACGGAAACGCTCGACGCCGTCGAGACCGCGCACAAGGCCGCCTACACGGCAGTCATGTCGCACCGTTCGGGCGAAACTGAAGACTCGACCATTGCCGATCTCGCCGTTGCCACCAATTGCGGACAGATCAAGACAGGCTCGCTCTCGCGCTCCGATCGCATGGCCAAGTACAACCAGCTCATCCGCATCGAGGAAGAGCTCGGCAAGCAGGCGAGCTACGCCGGCAAGTCCATCGTCAAGGGCTGATACGAACCATATCCGAAGAAAAAGGGCGGGAACATTCCCGCCCTTTTTCGTTCTGGCGACTGCCAAATCCTGCCGTCCGTAACCGTCCATTAAGCACAATCGGGCGAGATGAGATGTCAGAGGATTTGGACGATGTGGACACGCCAGCATAAACAGAGAAACACCGGCCGGCTGATCATTCCATCGCTGTGCGTGGTGTTCGTGGCCTATTTTGGCTTCCACGCCTATCATGGCGAGTTCGGTATCAATTCGAGATATCAGATGGAAGCGAGGGCCGCCGACCTTCAGGGGCAGCTCAATGCCATCAAGGCGCGCCGCGTCGAGCTCGAACGCCGTGTCCAACTCCTGCACGAGGGTTCCATCGAGAAAGACATGCTTGATGAGCAGGCGCGCAGGGCGCTGAATCTCTCCCAGGCTGATGAAATTACCATCATGCTGCCTGACTCAAATAAATAACTCAATTCCAGTTAATCGCCAATATTTTCAATGTTTTTAACTGCTTAGATGCATGTCAGCCATGCATTTTCGGCATGGCGAAACGGTTTCTCGCGTGTTAGCCTCCCTGAAATCGGTGGGGAGAACTGATCTCCCCTAATGTCCGCGAAGAGACGCCAACAGGGAGTGATGCATGGCCACCGCCGCCAGAAAAGCGCCTGCCAAATCCAAATCCGACGGCAAATCAGGGCTTTCAGCGCCCAAGCCTGCCGAATTCACCAAGGATGAAGAGCTTGCCGCCTACCGGCACATGCTCTTGATCCGCCGCTTCGAGGAAAAGGCCGGCCAGCTCTATGGCATGGGCTTCATCGGCGGCTTTTGCCACCTCTACATCGGCCAGGAAGCTGTCGTTACCGGCATGAAGATGGCGCTGGTCGAAGGTGATCAGATGATCACCGCCTATCGCGATCACGGCCATATGCTGGCGATGGAATTGTCGCCGCGCGGTGTGATGGCCGAGCTGACCGGACGCCGTGGCGGCCTGTCGAGGGGCAAGGGCGGCTCCATGCACATGTTCTCCAAGGAGAAGCATTTTTACGGCGGCCACGGCATCGTCGGCGCGCAGGTGTCGCTTGGCACCGGTCTCGCTTTCGCCAACCGCTACCGCGACAACAACAATGTGTCGCTGACCTATTTCGGCGATGGCGCCGCCAACCAGGGCCAGGTCTACGAGAGCTTCAACATGGCCTCGCTGTGGAAGCTGCCGGTGATCTACATCATCGAGAACAACCGCTACGCCATGGGCACGTCCGTTTCGCGCTCATCGGCCGAGACCGATTTCTCGCACCGTGGCGCATCCTTCAAGATTCCCGGCATCCAGGTTGACGGCATGGATGTGCGCGCCGTGAAAGCCGCGGGTGATCTCGCCACCGAATGGTGCCGCGCCGGCAACGGAC
Source organism: Mesorhizobium shangrilense (assembly GCF_040537815.1). Lineage (NCBI taxonomy): Bacteria > Pseudomonadati > Pseudomonadota > Alphaproteobacteria > Hyphomicrobiales > Phyllobacteriaceae > Mesorhizobium > Mesorhizobium shangrilense. Next base: position 1,528,303 of record NZ_JBEWSZ010000001.1, on the reverse strand, counting down.
CGCTGATCCTCGAAATGCAGACCTACCGCTACCGCGGACACTCCATGTCCGATCCGGCAAAATACCGCTCCAAGGAAGAAGTGCAGAAGATGCGCTCCGAACATGACCCGATCGAGCAGGTCAAGGCGCGGCTGACCGAGAAGAAATGGGCTGATGAGGACGAACTGAAGACCATCGACAAGGAAGTTCGCGACATCGTCGCCGACGCCGCCGAATTTGCCCAGCACGACGCAGAGCCGGATCCGTCCGAGCTCTGGACCGACATCGTACTGTAACGGGAGGGCAAGGACATGCCGATCGAAATTCTCATGCCCGCTCTCTCGCCGACCATGGAAGAGGGCAATCTTTCCAAGTGGTTGAAGAACGAGGGCGACAAGGTTGTTGCCGGCGATGTCATCGCCGAAATTGAAACAGACAAGGCGACGATGGAAGTCGAAGCCGTCGATGAAGGCACGCTGGGCAAGATCCTGGTTGCCGCGGGTACCGAAGGCGTCAAGGTCAACACACCGATTGCCGTTTTGCTGCAGGACGGCGAAAGTGCCGCCGATGTCGGCAAGGCTGCGGCTCCCGCCAAGGCGGAAGCGCCAGCGAAGGCAGAGGCTCCAGCCGAGGGAAAAGCGGAAGCCGTCAAGCCGGCCGCTGCACCGGTCGCAGCCGCTCCTAAGTCAGAAATCGCTGCTGATCCGGACATTCCGGCCGGCACGGAGATGGTCTCGACCACGGTGCGCGAAGCGTTGCGTGATGCGATGGCCGAGGAAATGCGCCGCGACGGCGACGTCTTCATCATGGGCGAGGAGGTTGCCGAATACCAGGGCGCCTACAAGATCACGCAAGGCCTGCTGCAGGAGTTCGGTCCGCGTCGCGTCGTCGACACGCCGATCACCGAGCACGGCTTTGCCGGCGTCGGCGTCGGTGCGGCGATGGCCGGGCTCAGGCCGATCGTCGAGTTCATGACCTTCAACTTCGCCATGCAGGCGATCGACCAGATCATCAACTCCGCCGCCAAGACGCTCTACATGTCCGGCGGACAGATGGGTGCGCCGATCGTGTTTCGCGGCCCGAACGGTGCCGCCGCCCGCGTCGCCGCCCAGCATTCGCAGTGTTACGCTGCCTGGTACAGCCACATTCCGGGCCTCAAAGTGGTGATGCCCTACACGGCAGCCGACGCCAAGGGCCTGCTGAAGGCCGCGATCCGCGATCCCAACCCGATCATCTTCCTCGAAAACGAAATCCTCTACGGCCAGTCCTTCGACGTGCCGAAGTTGGACGATTTCGTGCTGCCGATCGGCAAGGCGCGCATCCACAAGACCGGCAAGGACGTCACCATCGTCTCCTTCGGCATCGGCATGACCTACGCGGTCAAGGCCGAGGCGGAATTGCGCGGCATGGGCATCGATGCCGAGATCATCGACCTCAGGACCATCCGGCCGCTTGATCTCGACACCATCATCGCATCGGTCAAGAAGACCAACCGGCTGATTGTCGTGGAAGAGGGGTATCCGCAGAGCTCGGTCGGCGATCACATCGCCAATCAGGTCTCGCAGCGCGCCTTCGATTTCCTTGATGCGCCGGTCATCACCATTGCCGGCAAGGATGTGCCGATGCCCTATGCGGCGAACCTCGAAAAGCTGGCATTGCCCAATGTCGGCGAGGTCATCGAGGCGGTCAAAGCCGTCACGTATCGCTGAACCGGGCGGGAGGAAAAAAATGCCAATCAACATCACCATGCCGGCCCTCTCGCCCACGATGGAAGAGGGCAATCTCTCCAAGTGGCTCGTGAAGGAAGGCGACAAGGTTTCGCCGGGCGACGTGATTGCCGAGATCGAAACCGACAAGGCGACGATGGAGGTCGAAGCCGTTGATGAGGGCACGGTTGCGAAGCTCGTCGTTCCCGCCGGCACCGAAGGCGTCAAGGTCAATGCGCTGATCGCAATCCTGGCCGGCGAAGGCGAGGATGCGGGCGCGGCCGCAAAGGGCGGTGGCGACCCGGCATCGGCCAAGGCAGAGGCTCCGAAGGCGGAATCACCAAAGGCTGAAACGCCTAAGGAAGCGCCTAAGCCCGCAGCGGCCGCTGCGGCGCCCACACCGGCGAAGGCTGAGCCGGCTCAGGCCGCCAATGGTCATGCCGGTGGTGAGCGCACTTTTGCCTCACCGCTCGCACGCCGGGTCGCCAAGGATGCCGGCGTCGATGTGTCTTCGGTAACCGGCACCGGCCCGCACGGCCGCGTGGTCAAGGCCGACGTTGACGCGGCGATCGCCGGTAGCGGCGCCAAGGCCGCGCCTGCAGCCAAGCCAGCACCGGCCGCGGCGCCTGCGGCCGCACCCGCGCCGAAGGTAATGTCGGACGACCAGGTGCTGAAGCTGTTCGAGCAGGGCTCCTATGACCTCATCCCGCACGACAACATGCGCAAGACCATCGCGCGCCGCTTGGTCGAGGCCAAATCAACCATTCCGCATTTCTACCTGACGCTCGATTGCGAGCTCGACGCGCTGCTGGCACTGCGCACGCAGCTCAACGCGGCTGCGCCGACGAAGAAGACCGACAAGGGCGAGTCTCCCGCCTACAAGCTGTCGGTCAACGACATGGTCATCAAGGCAATGGCCATGGCGTTGAAGGCCGTGCCGGATGCCAATGCCTCTTGGACCGAAACCGCCATGGTCAAGCACAAGCATGCCGATGTCGGCGTCGCCGTGTCGATCCCCGGTGGGCTGATCACGCCGATCATCCGCAAGGCGGACGAGAAGACGCTGTCGGTGATCTCCAACGAGATGAAGGATCTGGCGAGCCGTGCCCGAAGCCGCAAGCTGAAGCCGGAAGAGTACCAGGGGGGCACCACGGCGGTGTCCAACCTCGGCATGTTCGGCATCAAGGACTTTGCCGCCGTCATCAACCCGCCGCATGCGACAATCCTCGCGGTCGGCGCCGGCGAACAGCGGGCGGTGGTGAAGAATGGCGAGATCAAGATTGCGACGGTGATGTCGGTGACGCTGTCGACCGACCATCGCGCCGTCGATGGCGCGCTTGGCGCTGAACTGCTCGTTGCCTTCAAGCGCCTGATCGAAAACCCGATGGGCATGCTGGTGTAGGAAAGAAGAAGGCGGTGCGGAAATTCTTCACCAGCCTTCTCGCTTCAACCTCTCCCAGTTCTACTGGTGGATTGATGGTGCAGCGATGCGCCATCGCCAATAGCGGCATGGTGAATCCGTCGCCGGTGTCGGTTTTTCATGCGCCACCGAATTGCGTGCGCAAACATGTCTGGGGAGGGGAGACGGCATGAAGACAGTTCTTTGCTACGGCGATTCGCTGACCTGGGGCTACAATGCCGAAGGCGGACGTCATCCTCTGGACGACCGTTGGCCGAGCGTGCTGCAGGCCGTGTTGGGCGCCGGCGTCTACGTTGTTGCCGACGGCTTGAATGGCCGCACCACCGCCTTCGACGATCATCTGGCCGGCGCGGACCGCAACGGCGCAAGACTGTTGCCAACTGTCCTGATGACGCACGCACCGATCGACCTGATCGTCATCATGCTTGGCGCCAACGACATGAAGCCGTGGATCCACGGCAATCCGGTGGCGGCCAAGCAAGGCATCCAACGCCTGATCAATATCGTGCGCGGCCACGACTATCCGTTTGACTGGCCGGCGCCGCAAATCCTCATCGTTTCACCGCCAGCGGTCAGCCGCACCGAAAACGCCGAGTTCAAGGAAATGTTCGCCGGTGGCGATGACGCTTCCACCCGGTTGGCGCCGCTCTATGCGGACCTTGCCGATGAGAGCGGCTGCGGCTTCTTCGATGCGGGCAGCGTGGCTGAGACCACGCCGCTCGACGGTGTGCATCTCGATGCTGAAAATACTCGAAACATCGGTCAAGCCCTCGCGCCGCTCGTGCGCGTCATGCTGGAATTGTGAACCAGGAGAAAGCCCGTGGCTGAGAACTACGACGTCATCATCATCGGCTCCGGCCCCGGCGGCTATATCGCCGCCATTCGTGCGGCGCAGTTGGGCCTGAAGACGGCCGTCGTCGAGCGCGAACATCTGGCGGGCATCTGTTCGAACTGGGGCTGCATCCCGACCAAGGCGTTGCTGCGCTCGGCCGAGATCATGCACTATTCGGACCATCTCAAGGACTATGGCCTGAAGATCGAGGGCACCATAAAGGCGGATCTGAAGGCGATCGTCGACCGTTCGCGTGGCATTGCGCAGCGCATGAACGGTGGCGTCGGCTTCCTGATGAAGAAGAACAAGATCGACGTCATCTGGGGCGAGGCCAAGCTGACCAAGGCCAATGAGATCGTCGTTTCGAAGACGTCGAAGAAACCGATGGAGCCGCAAGCGCCGCTGCCCAAGAATACCAAAGGTGAGGGCACCTACACCGCAAAGCACATCATTATCGCCACTGGCGCCAGGCCACGCGCGCTGCCCGGCATCGAGCCGGACGGCAAGTTGATCTGGACCTATTTCGAGGCCATGGTACCGCCGGAAATGCCGAAGTCGCTGCTGGTGATGGGCTCTGGCGCTATTGGCATCGAGTTCGCCTCCTTCTACCGCACCATGGGCGTCGACGTGACGGTGGTCGAGGTGCTGCCCGCCGTCATGCCGGTGGAGGACGCCGAGATTTCCGCCTTCGCCAAGAAGCAGTTCGAGAAGCAAGGCATGAAGATCCATCTTGAGGCCAAGGTGACCAAGGTCGAGAAATCAGCCAATGCGATCACCGCTCATGTCCAGATGAAGGACGGCAAGGTCGAGAAAATCACGGCCGACCGGATGATTTCAGCCGTTGGCGTGCAGGGCAACATCGAGAATCTCGGGCTGGAATCGCTTGGCGTCAAGACCGAGCGCGGCTGCATCGTCATCGACAGCTACGGCAAGACCAATGTTGCCGGCGTCTATGCCATCGGCGACGTCGCCGGCCCGCCAATGCTTGCCCACAAGGCCGAGCATGAAGCGGTTATCTGCGTCGAGAAGATCGCTGGCCTGCCCAATGTCCATCCTATGGACAAGCTCAAGATTCCCGGCTGCACTTATTGCAACCCGCAGGTGGCTTCGGTCGGCCTGACGGAGGCCAAGGCAAAGGCCGAAGGCAAGGACATACGTGTCGGCCGCTTCCCCTTCGTTGCCAACGGCAAGGCCATTGCGCTGGGCGAGGATCAGGGTCTCGTCAAGACCATCTTCGACAAGAAGACCGGGCAGTTGCTGGGTGCCCATATGGTGGGCGCCGAGGTGACCGAGCTGATCCAGGGGTTTGTCGTGGCGATGAACCTCGAGACCACCGAGGAAGAGCTGATGCACACCATCTTCCCGCATCCGACGCTGTCGGAGATGATGAAGGAAAGCGTGCTTGACGCCTATGGCCGCGCGCTGAATGCGTGATAAATTGAGTGTGCAAGACTCGAATTTGACGGCGGGGTAATTCGTTTCCGGATGCATTTTCACCCATCATACAAGGAGAGGGCATATGCACTTGAATGGCGTCGGTTGGATAGCAGCGATCATCATCGGAGGCTTGGCGGGCTGGTTCGCCGAAATGTTCATGAAGAGCAACACCGGCATCTTGATGAACATCATTCTGGGCATCGTCGGCGCTATCGTGCTGAATGCCATCCTGCAGGCCCTGAACATTGGCGTCTTCGGCGTCGGCTGGATCGCCTATCTGATCACCGGCTTCATCGGGGCGTGTCTGCTGATCTGGGTCGGTCGCTTGGTGCGCCGTTAACCGGCTTGAATACCAGCTATGCGAAAAAGGCCGTTGCGGCTTGTGCCGTGGCGGCCTTTTTCTTTGTGCCGAAAAGTCTTAGATGACAATGGAAAGGCGAGCGCCGGACAGGCGGTCGCGAAGAACCGGGTTTTCAAATGGTCACTGTCCTCGACAACATCGCCAATGCGCCACGCCTGCGGCATCCGGAGAAGGCCCACAAGCCCGACCAGGAGGTGCTGCGCAAACCAGATTGGATCCGCGTCAAGGCGCCGGTGTCGAAGGGCTATGCCGAGACGCGCGAGATCGTGAAGTCGCACAAGCTGGTGACGGTGTGCGAAGAAGCCGGCTGTCCGAACATCGGCGAGTGCTGGGAGAAGAAGCACGCCACCTTCATGATCATGGGCGAAATCTGCACGCGCGCTTGTGCGTTCTGCAATGTCGCCACCGGCATCCCGACCGCGCTCGATCCTGATGAACCGGCTCGCGTGGCGCAAGCCGTCAAGCAGATGGGGCTAACCCATGTCGTCATCACCTCGGTCGACCGCGACGATCTCGCCGACGGCGGCGCCCGGCATTTCGCCGAAGTGATCCGCGCCATAAGGGCAGCGACACCTTTGACGACGATCGAGATCCTGACGCCCGATTTCCTTCGCAAGGAAGGCGCGCTGGAGATCGTGGTGGCGGCCAGGCCCGACGTCTTCAACCACAATCTGGAAACCGTGCCGTCCAACTATCTGACGGTTCGCCCGGGCGCGCGCTACTTCCACTCGATCAGGCTTCTGCAGCGCGTGAAGGAGCTCGATCCTTCGATCTTCACCAAGTCCGGCATCATGGTTGGCCTCGGCGAAGAGCGGAACGAAATCCTGCAGTTGATGGACGACCTGCGCTCGGCCAATGTCGACTTCATGACCATCGGCCAGTACTTGCAGCCGTCGAAGAAGCATCATCCGGTGATCCGTTTCGTCACGCCGGAGGAGTTCAAGTCCTTCGAGACAATCGGCAAGACCAAGGGTTTCCTCCTGGTGGCGTCCAGCCCGCTGACGCGTTCGTCGCACCATGCCGGCGACGACTTCGCCCGGCTGCGCGCGGCGCGGGAAGCATTCCTGAAGAAATCAGCCTAATCCGCTGGTTTCATGCCAAAATTCGAAGCAACCCGCCGGGTATCGCACACGCCGGAACAGATGTTTGCGCTGGTCGCCAATGTCGAGACCTATCCGCAATTCCTGCCGCTTTGCGAGGCGCTGACGGTTCGCTCGCGCAAGGAGCGCGATGGGCGCACGATTCTCTTGGCGGACATGAGCGTTGGCTACAAGGCGATCCGCGAAACCTTCACCACGCAGGTCCTGTTGAAGCCGGATGAGAAGGCCATCGAGGTCAAATACATCGACGGTCCGTTCAAATATCTGACCAATGTCTGGCGTTTCGAGCCGGCGGAGGGCGGCTGCGATGTCCGCTTCTTCATCGACTATGAGTTCAAGAGCCGCATTCTGGGCGCGGTCATGGGGACCATGTTCGACCGCGCCTTCCGCATGTTCGCCGAAGCGTTCGAGAAGCGCGCGGACGTGATCTACGGCACCGCTCCGGCGGTTTGACCCTCAAGTGCTTGCAAGCCAAGCTCGAGCGCGTGCTTGACCGTTTCGCGTCGGATGAAATCACGGCCATTGTCGGCAAACAACTCGCATTCGGCGAGGACGGGTTGGCCGGCCAAGGCGACACCAAACCAGACTAGGCCGACTGGCTTGTCCGCCGAACCGCCGCCGGGACCCGCAACGCCGGTGACCGCAAGTGTCAATCCGGCCCGCGAGCGGGCCAGGGCGCCGCTTGCCATCTCCATCGCGGTTTCGCGCGAAACCGCGCCATGCGCTTCAAGCGTGGCGGCGGAAACGCCGAGCATTTCCATCTTGGCGTCGTTCGAATAGGTGATGAAGCCGCGATCGACCACGGCCGAGGAGCCGGCGATATCCGTCATGGCGGCGACGATCATGCCGCCGGTGCAACTCTCGGCCGTCGCCAGCATGATGCCGCGCTGCTGGCAGGCTCGAAACAACGCATTCGCAAGACCGCTGCTGCTCATTCCGGAACCTCGCCGGGAAACACCACGCTGGCAGTGGCGATTGCCGCTATGCCTTCCTCTCGGCCGACAAAACCGAGCTTCTCGTTGGTTGTCGCCTTGATCGAAATGCGGTCCCGCGAAATGCCCAGCATTCCTGAAAGCGTTTCAGTCATCGCTTCACGATGCGGGCCAATCCGCGGCGCTTCGCAGATCAGCGTGATATCGGCATTGGCGATGCGCCCGCCGCGTTCGCGGACCAGTTTCGCCGCGTGTTCGACGAAGATCCGTGACGCAGCACCCTTCCATTGCGGATCTGATGGCGGGAAATGCGTTCCGATGTCGCCGGCACCGCAGGTGGCCAGCAATGCGTCGGTCAAGGCATGGAGGCCGACATCGGCGTCCGAGTGACCGGAGAGCTTCTTGTCGTGCGGAATGGCGACGCCGCACAGAGTAACATGATCGCCGGCCTCGAATGCATGGACATCATAGCCATTGCCGGTCCTGATATCTGGAAAGTGCATCCGTTCTCCCGAAAGTCGCTGGTGCGCCATGGCAATGTCCCTTGCCCAGGTGAGTTTGACATTGTCGGGCGAGCCCGGAACGATCTTGACGGGAATATGCGCCCATTCGGCAATCGCGGCGTCGTCGGTGAAGTCGCTCTTTCCCAGGTGATGGGCTTTTTCGTGCGCGGCCAGGATCGGCCAGAACGGAAACCCCTGCGGTGTCTGGGCGGCGTGCAATCCCGCTCTCGGAACCGTTTCGCCGATCATGCCGGCGGCCGATTCCCGTTTCAGCGTGTCGGCAATCGGCAGGGCGGGCAGTGCCCCCTGACGCTCACCGATCGTGGCAATCGTGCGGTCTATGAGTTCGGCGTCGACGAACGGCCGGACCGCGTCATGGATGAGTACTTGCCCCGGCGCATGGCTCCTCAGCGCCAGCAGGCCCAGCCGGACGGAATCCTGCCTTGTGGCTCCGCCAATGACCGTCATTATCCTGTCGGCATGGCCGCTTGCCGCCTGCTGGAACAGGTCGAGATCGTCGGCATGGATGGCGACAACGACGGGGCCGGTCCGTGGATGTGCCAGGAACACGTCCAGTGTCCGGGCGATGACAGCGCTGCCGCCAATGCTTTGATATTGCTTGGGTCCATTGGCCTGTCCGGCGCGTGCACCGCGGCCGGCGGCGACGATAACCACCGCGACCTTGCCATCCGCGCCCGAAGCCTGAATTTTACTTGCGTCAGTCATGCTGATTGGTCCTAGTCGCGGCCAAGGCCGAAGGCCAGCAATTTTCCCAAATGCGCCTTAATGTGACGTCATTCCGCGTTGCACATTGCCAGTCTTCTGGCTAGAGAATGTGCATCGATAGAACATGCTTGGTTTTTGTGCATGACTGAGTTGAGCAAATTGGCCGTGCCGCTGGACGTTGGGGGTGTCAGAATACGCAATCGCGTGTTCCTGGCTCCCATGTCGGGAATCACCGACGAGGCATTCCGGCAGCGCGCCCATGCGCACGGGGCCGGCCTGGTCGTGTCCGAGATGGTGGCGAGTGGCGAACTGGCCAAGGGGCGAGCCGGCTGCGACCTGCGCATCCGCCATTCCGGGCTGCCCGTGCACATGGTCCAGCTTGCCGGTCGCGAAGCAGTGCACATGGCCGAAGGCGCGCGGATCGCCGCGGGCGAGGGTGCTGACATCATCGATATCAACATGGGCTGCCCGGCCAAGAAGGTGACTGGCGGCTATGCAGGTTCGGCATTGATGCTGGATCTCGACCATGCGCTGTCGCTGATCGAAGCCGTGATCGGCGCGGTCGACGTGCCGGTGACGGTCAAGATGCGCTTAGGTTGGGACGAGGGCGCGCTCAACGCGCCAACACTTGCGCGCCGCGCCGAACACGCCGGCGTCAGGATGGTGACTGTGCACGGCCGCACGCGCTGCCAGTTCTACCAGGGCAAGGCCGACTGGCGGGCCATTGCCCGCGTCAAGGACGCCGTGTCGATCCCGGTCGTCGCCAATGGCGATGTCTCATCGCCAGCAGAGGCCGCTGATATCCTCGAACAGTCCGGCGCCGATGCGATCATGATCGGCCGCGCGCATTATGGCGCGCCCTGGACGGCAGGCTTCATCGCCGCGGCAGCGCTGGAGCAGGTCGCGCCCGGTGTTCCGGCCAGCGCGCAAGCCTTGGCCGACTACGTCGTTTCCCACTACGAGGACATGCTGGCGCTGTACGGCACGGAGAGCGGCCTGCGCCAGGCGCGCAAGCATCTCGGTTGGTATCTCGACCGTCACGCCGTCGGTGTGACTGATGAGAAGCGCAAGGCCATTCTCACCTCATTCGAGCCCGAGCGCGTCATCGTCTTGCTGCGCGACGTTTTTTCAGGCGCGCCGGAAAAACTGAGCCTGCGGAGCGCGGCATGAATTCCCCGATAGGGCAGGGCATTGAGATGGCGGACGCCGCCCACATCGTGCTTAACACCATCCGGCGCCCCGTGATCATGGTCGATGCGGAAGGGTTCATAACCTACGCCAATGCGGATGCTGAGGACTTTTTTCGCTCGAGCGCGAACATGCTCGCCCGCAATACATTGTCCAAACTCATTCCTTTCGGCAGCCCGCTGCTGACGCTTGTCGACCAGGTGCGCGAGCGCCGCGCCCCGGTCAACGAATACCGGGTCGATGTGTCCTCGCCGCGTCTCGGCATCGAGAAGGTGGTCGATCTCTATGTCGCGCCAGTGCCGGAATTTCCCGGCTCCGTGGTGGTGATGTTCCAGGAACGGTCGATGGCCGACAAGATCGACCGGCAGATGACGCATCGCGGCGCGGCGCGCTCGGTGACTGGTCTGGCCGCTATGCTGGCCCATGAAATCAAGAACCCGTTGTCGGGAATCCGGGGCGCCGCCCAGTTGCTCGAGCTGTCGGCGTCGGACGAGGATCGTGCCCTGACACGCCTCATCACCGACGAAACCGATCGCATCGTGTCGCTTGTCGACCGCATGGAAGTGTTCTCCGACGAGCGGCCGATCGACCGCTATCCGGTCAACATCCACGTCGTCCTCGATCACGTGAAGGCGATTGCCAAGAACGGTTTTGCCAAGAAAATCAAGATAATGGAGGAGTATGATCCTTCATTGCCTCCGGTCTTCGCCAACCGCGATCAACTGATCCAGGTGTTCCTGAATCTGGTCAAGAATGCTGCAGAGGCCATCGGCAGCGACCCGCAGGGGGAGATCATCTTGTCGACGGCTTTTCGTCCGGGGATTCGTGTTTCGGTTCCAGGAACCCAGGATCGCGTGTCACTGCCGCTTGAGTTCTGTGTCCGGGACAACGGTTCTGGCGTGTCAGAGGATATCCTGCCGATCCTGTTCGACCCCTTCATCACCACCAAGCCGAACGGCTCGGGACTTGGCCTGGCGCTGGTCGCCAAGATCGTTGGCGAGCATGGCGGCATCATCGAATGCGATTCGACGCCGCGCGGGACTACGTTCCGCATCCTGATGCCCGCCTGGAAGGAAACGCCGTTCGGCAACGACGACGACAGCGAAGGAGACCGCAAATGACCGTTCGCGGCAATATTCTGGTCGCCGACGACGACGCGGCGATCCGCACCGTTCTCAATCAGGCTCTGTCGCGCGTCGGCCATGATGTGCGCGTGACGTCCAACGCCTCGACCCTGTGGCGCTGGGTGGCGGCGGGCGAAGGCGATCTGGTCATCACCGATGTGGTCATGCCGGACGAGAATGCCTTTGACATGCTGCCGCGCATCAAGAAGGCGCGACCGGAGCTGCCGGTCATCGTCATGAGCGCGCAGAACACTTTCATGACCGCGATTCGCGCCTCTGAAACCGGCGCCTACGAGTATCTCCCAAAACCCTTCGATCTCACCGAGCTTCTCAACATCGTCAACCGCGCGCTTTCCGAACCGCGGCGTCCCAAAATCGATTCCCGACCTGAAGAGCAACCTGAAACGATGCCGCTGGTCGGCCGTTCGGCGGCCATGCAGGACATCTACCGCATGCTGGCGCGTATGATGCAGACCGACCTGACGGTTATGATTTCAGGCGAATCCGGCACCGGCAAGGAGCTGGTGGCGCGTGCGTTGCACGAATATGGCCGGCGCCGTGGCGGCCCCTTCGTTGCCATCAACATGGCGGCGATCCCGCGCGATCTGATCGAGTCGGAACTGTTTGGCCATGAGAAAGGCGCCTTCACCGGCGCGCAGAACCGATCGACCGGTCGCTTCGAGCAGGCCGAGGGCGGCACGCTGTTCCTCGACGAGATCGGCGACATGCCGATGGAAGCGCAGACGCGCCTGTTGCGCGTGCTCCAGCAAGGCGAATACACGACCGTTGGCGGACGCACGCCGATCAAGACGGATGTGCGCATCGTTGCCGCCACCAACAAGGATCTGCGGACGCTGATCAACCAGGGGCTTTTCCGCGAAGACCTTTTCTATCGCCTGAATGTCGTGCCGCTGCGGCTGCCGGCGCTGCGCGAGCGCTCCGAAGACGTTCCGGACCTTGTCCGGCATTTCTTCAAGCTTGGTGCCTTGGAAGGCCTGCAGACCAAGCGAATCTCCACCGGTGGCATCGAATTGATGAAGCGCTATCCGTGGCCGGGCAATGTGCGAGAGCTCGAAAACCTGGTCCGCAGGCTCGCCGCGCTCTATTCGCAGGACGAAATCTCCGCCGAGATCATCGAGGCGGAGCTGAAGACCGGCGAGCGGCCGGTTGTTCCCGGTGGCGGCAACCTCATTCCCGACGATCTGTCCATCGGCCAGGCGGTGGAGCATTTCCTACAGCGCTATTTCGCCTCATTCGCCGGCGAACTTCCGCCCGCCGGCCTCTACCAGCGCATTCTGTCCGAGGTCGAGTATCCGCTGGTGCTGGCTTCGATGACGGCAACCCGCGGCAACCAGATCAAGGCCGCCGAACTTTTGGGGCTCAACCGCAACACGCTGCGCAAGAAAATCCGCGAACTCGGCGTCAACGTCTACAAGTCGTCGAGGCAGGCCTGATGCCTGCACGCGATGTGCTCGTTTAGGTCGTTTTCAGGGGATGGCCGCCGAAACATTTCCGTCTCGGCCACACTTGTTGCATAATCGCCACAATGCGTTGCATACATCCGACGCAATCAATGGCTTTAGACGGCGACATGGCCCTGCAGTTACCAGTTCTGAAAGAATCGCTTTTCAGCGAGATCCGTCGAAAGGATGGGCGCCGGTTGCTGGCGCTGCCGGGCGTGATTGCGGTCGTCGGAGCATTGGTCGCGGCGGCCATATCGTTCGCCATTCTTGTGGGCGCTACGCCGATCACCCCGAACGAGACGACGACGCTGGCGCTGATCGCTCTCAATGCTGCCTTCGTCCTGTTCCTTATCGCACTCGTGGGGCGCGAGGTGCACCGCATCGTCATGGCGCGCCGGCACGGCAGGGCCGCTTCGCGCCTGCATGTGCGCATCGTGGCGATGTTTGCACTGGTCGCGGCAATTCCCGCCATCATGGTGGCGATCATCGCGTCGATCACGCTCGACATCGGACTCGACCGCTGGTTTGAAATCCGCACCAAGACGATCGTCAATTCGTCGCTGTCGATCGCCGACGCCTATGTGCAGGAAAATGCCCGCAACCTTCAGGGCACGACGCTGTCGATGGCCTACGATCTGGACGCGTCGCGCACGCTCTTCGGCCTCGATCGGACCGGCTTTCTCGATCTGATGAACAAGGAGGCTGTTGGCCGGACGCTGGCGCATGCGGCGCTGATCAAGCCGGATGGCTCCTTTGTCATGAGTGCCAAGACCGACGCCGATTTTGCCATGCCGGAGCCACCGGAGGGCGCCGTAGCGAGCGCTGCCGATGGCAAGCCGGTGCTGATCGAGCCGAAGACGCGCAACATCATGGGCGCCATCGTCAAGCTGCGTGAGATCGATGGCCTCTATCTCTACACCATACGCCTCGTCGACCCCGAAGTGATCAAGGCGCGACAGATCGTCAAGGCCAACACGGACGAGTATCGCGGCCTCGAGGACAATCGCCGCACCTCGCAGGTGGCCTTCGCACTTCCCTATCTGTCGCTGACGCTCATCATCATACTGTCCGCCATCTGGACCGGCATCGCCGTTGCCGACCGGCTGGTACGACCCATTCGTCAGCTGATCGGGGCCGCCGACGAGGTCGCGACCGGCAATCTCGATGTCTCGGTTCCCGTCCGACCCTCCGATGGCGACGTCGCATCGCTTGGCGACACGTTCAACAAGATGCTGTTGGAGCTGAAATCGCAGCGCAACGAGATCCTGTCCGCCAAGGACCTCATCGACGAGCGGCGACGCTTCTCGGAAGCGGTGCTTGCAGGCGTTACCGCGGGCGTCATCGGCGTCGATCCCTATGGCATCGTCACCATCGTCAACCGGTCGGCTGAAACGATGCTGGCCATATCCGCCACGGCAGCGCTCGGCCAGAACCTGTCCACCGTGCTACCGCATGTCGGCCGCGTCTTCGAGATTGGCCGCAAGTCGGGAAAACCCGTCTATCGCGAGCAGGTGACCTTCTATCGCACCGGTGCCGAGCGTACCTTCAACGTGCAGATCACGATCGAGGCCGGCAACGATGGCGCGGAAGAAAAATCCTATGTCGTCACGGTCGACGACATTACCGATCTGGTTCAGGCCCAGCGCTCTTCCGCGTGGGCGGACGTGGCGCGTCGCATCGCCCACGAGATCAAGAATCCGCTGACGCCGATCCAGCTTTCCGCCGAGCGTATCAAGCGCCGCTACGGCAAGGTTATCACCGAGGACCGGGAGGTTTTCGACCAATGCACCGATACGATCATCCGGCAGGTCGAGGACATCGGCCGCATGGTCGACGAATTCTCGGCATTCGCACGCATGCCCAAACCCGAAATGAAGGCGATAGACCTGCGCGAATCGCTGCGCGAGGCCTCGTTCCTGATCGAGGTCAGCCGTTCGGACATCACCTTCGAAAGGGTGTTCGGCAATGAGCCGCTCAAAGGCACATTTGACAGCCGCCTGATGGCGCAGGCTTTCGGCAACATCATCAAGAACGCGGCCGAGGCCATAGACGGACTTGATGAAGAGGACGGTTACCACGGCATAATCCGGATTCAGGCAGGGCGTCAGAATGGCGCGATTCGCATCGACGTCATCGACAACGGAAAAGGTTTGCCGCGTGAGAATCGTCAAAGGCTGCTGGAGCCCTATATGACGACGCGCGAGAAGGGCACAGGGCTCGGCCTCGCTATCGTCAAGAAGATCGTGGAGGACCATGGCGGCAGGCTCGAACTCAATGACGCGCCCGCGGACTTCCACAATGGACGCGGCGCGATGGTCTCAATCATCCTGCCGCCAGCCGCTGCCACCGCACCTTCGTCGCGCGGCGAGGGCGGGACGGAATACGAACGAGAAACTGAAAAGGTCGGTAATGGCGTCTGACATTCTCATCGTCGATGACGAAGAAGACATCCGTGAACTTGTCGCCGGTATCCTGAGCGACGAAGGTCATGAAACCCGCACGGCATTCGATGCCGACAGCGCGCTGGCGGCGATCGCCGACCGGGCCCCGAGGCTGATTTTCCTCGACATCTGGCTGCAGGGATCGCGCCTCGACGGTCTGGCGTTGCTGGACGAGATCAAGACGATGCATCCGAACCTGCCTGTGGTGATGATCTCGGGCCACGGCAATATTGAAACCGCGGTGTCGGCCATCCGTCGCGGCGCCTATGACTTCATCGAGAAGCCGTTCAAGGCCGACAGGCTGATTCTGATCGCGGAGCGTGCACTCGAAACCTCGAAATTGAAGCGCGAAGTCTCGGATCTAAAGCAGCGCAGTGGCGAGACCTTCGACCTGATCGGCATGTCGTCGGCGATGAGCCAGTTGCGCCAGACCATCGAGCGTGTCGCTCCGACCAACAGCCGCGTCATGATCATTGGCCCCTCCGGGTCAGGCAAGGAACTTGCCGCGCGCGCTATCCACACGCTGTCGGCGCGCAAGACCGCGCCGTTCGTCACGCTCAGCGCCGCCAACATCACGCCCGAGCGGATGGAGATCGAGCTGTTCGGCACCGAATCGAACGGTGTGGAGCGCAAGGTGGGCGCGCTGGAGGAGGCGCACCGCGGCATTCTCTATATCGACGAAGTGGCCGACATGCCGCGCGAGACGCAGAACAAGATCCTGCGCGTGCTGGTCGAGCAGCAGTTCGAACGGGTAGGGGGCACCAAGCGGGTCAAGGTTGATGTCCGCATCATTTCCTCGACCTCGCAGAACCTCGAGGCGATGATCGCCGACGGGCGCTTCCGCGAGGATCTCTACCATCGCCTGGCCGTGGTTCCGGTGATGGTGCCGGGGTTGGCAGAGCGGCGCGAGGATATCCCCTATCTCGTCGACAATTTCATGAAGCAGATCGCCCGGCAGGCCGGCATCAAGCCACGCCGCATCGGCGATGATGCGCTTGCCGTGCTGCAGGCGCACAACTGGCCCGGCAACGTTCGCCAGCTGCGCAACAATGTCGAGCGTCTGATGATCCTGGCGCGCGGCGATGATGTCGATTCGCCGATCACCGCCGACCTTCTGCCGTCCGAGATCGGCGATGTCATGCCGCGCACGCCCAACCAGTCGGATCAGCACATCATGGCGCTGCCGTTGCGCGAAGCCCGCGAACAGTTCGAGAAGGATTACCTGATCGCCCAGATCAATCGCTTTGGTGGCAACATCTCGAAGACCGCCGAGTTCATCGGCATGGAACGGTCCGCCCTTCATCGCAAGCTGAAGTCGCTCGGCGTCTGATCCCGTCTGTCGTTCCGCTTGCCGTGGCCTACGCAATTGTCGGTTACGGCAGCGGCGGAATCGCCTAAGAAAGCCCGAGAATTCTTGCAGGGGTGGACCCATGTCGCGCATAGCCTATGTGAACGGGCGCTACGTCGCTCACGCCGACGCTTCGGTGCACATCGAGGATCGCGGCTATCAGTTCGCCGACGGTGTCTATGAGGTCTGCGAGGTTGCACGGGGCTTTGTCGTCGATATGCCTCGTCATCTTGCCCGGCTGAACCGTTCGCTGACCGAATTGTCGATCGACTGGCCGGTGAGCCGGGGCGTGTTGCCGCTCCTCCTGCGCGAGGTGGTCAACCGCAACCATGTCGTGAATGGCTTGGTCTATGTCCAGGTGACGCGCGGCGTTGCCAGCCGGGATTTCGTTTTCCCTGTCGACGGCACGAAACCGTCACTGGTGATTACGGCGAAGAAGGCCGATCCCGCAGCGAACGCGAAGCGTGCCGAGAGCGGCATCAGGGTCATCACCGTACCGGAGAATCGTTGGGACCGGGTCGACATCAAGAGTGTCGGATTGTTGCCCAATGTGCTGGCCAAGCAGAAGGCCAAGGAAGCCGGCGCCCAGGAGGCATGGTTCGTCGATGTCGACGGCAACGTCAAGGAAGGCGGGTCGTCCAATGCGTGGATCGTCACCAGGGATGGCGTTTTGGTGACACGGCCGGCCGAGCACGGCATTTTGCGGGGCATCACCCGCACCACGCTTTTCGATGTTGCCGCCAAGCTCGGGCTGAAGGTCGAGGAGCGGGGGTTTTCGGTTGCCGAGGCCAAGGCCGCACGTGAGGCCTTCCTCAGCTCCGCGACCACGATTGCCATGCCGATTGTGGCGATCGATGGCGATCCAGTCGCCAACGGCCATCCCGGCTCAATAACACTTTCGTTGCGGCAGGCATTTTTTGACATTGCGGAAAAAAGTCCAGCCTGATAACCGCACAGGTGGAATGAACATCAATATATCTCGTTCTGCTTGTCGTTCCTGACGACAAGACGGTGTTTGCGCGCTTGACATGGGCCGGTTAATTTGGCGCATTGGCTTGCAAACCGAAGGGGATCGGCGAAAGACAAGAACAATGGCGGAACGATCGCAAAACCTTCAGGACCTGTTCCTGAATTCAGTTCGCAAGAGCAAGAACCCGCTCACCATCTTTCTCATCAACGGCGTGAAGCTGACCGGCGTGGTCACCTCATTCGACAATTTCTGCGTTCTGTTGCGCCGGGACGGTCACTCCCAGCTCGTCTACAAGCACGCCATTTCCACGATCATGCCGAGCCAGCCGGTTCAGATGTTCGATGGCGAGGAAAGCCAGGGCGCCTGATTGGCTCGTGAGAAAGACGCGGACCGCGGCGTTCGTGGAAAATCAGCACAGCCGGGGACGGAAGACAAAGGTCCGACCCGGGCCGTTGTCATTGTGCCTGTGCTTACCCGCCAGCCGCGCAGCGACGATGAAAAAAATCGCCCTCGACTGACGCGTTCGGCCGACGCCCGCCGCGACGAGGCGGTCGGCCTTGCCCGCGCCATCAACCTTGACCCCATCCATACCGCGGTTGTGACCGTCAACGATCCGCGTCCGGCGACCTTGCTTGGCAGTGGCAAGGTCGCGGAGTTCGCCGAGATCGTCAAGGAAGGCCACGCCGAACTGGTCATCGTCGACCATCCGCTGACCCCGGTGCAGCAGCGCAATCTCGAGAAGGAATTGAACGCCAAGGTGCTGGACCGCACCGGGCTTATCCTCGAGATTTTCGGTGAGCGTGCGCGAACCAAGGAAGGCACGCTGCAGGTCGAGTTGGCCCATCTGAATTACCAGAAGGGCCGGCTCGTGCGCAGCTGGACCCACCTTGAACGGCAGCGCGGCGGCGCCGGCTTCCTCGGCGGCCCCGGTGAAACGCAGATCGAATCCGACCGGCGGCAGTTGCAGGAAAAGATCATCAAGCTGAAGCACGAGCTGGAAACGGTGCGGCGTACGCGCGACCTCCACCGTGCCAAGCGCAAGAAGGTGCCTTTCCCGGTGGTCGCCATCGTCGGCTACACAAACGCTGGCAAGTCGACGCTGTTCAACAGGCTGACGGGAGCGGACGTCCTGGCGGAGGACATGCTGTTCGCCACGCTTGATCCGACATTGCGTCGCGTGCGCCTGCCGCATGGCACGCCGATCATCCTGTCCGACACGGTGGGCTTCATCTCCGACCTGCCGACGCATCTGATCGCGGCCTTCCGGGCAACGCTGGAGGAGGTGGTCGAGGCGGATCTCGTCATCCATCTGCGCGACATTTCCGACCCCGATACTGCCGCGCAGGCCGAGGATGTCGA
The DNA here is from genome assembly GCF_040537815.1 of Mesorhizobium shangrilense. Lineage (NCBI taxonomy): Bacteria > Pseudomonadati > Pseudomonadota > Alphaproteobacteria > Hyphomicrobiales > Phyllobacteriaceae > Mesorhizobium > Mesorhizobium shangrilense. The sequence continues at coordinate 1,509,414 of NZ_JBEWSZ010000001.1, read as the reverse complement.
GCGTATCCTCGCCGATCTCGGCGTGGATGCCGGCGACACCAAGCGCGTCATCGAAGTGTGGAACAAGATCGACCAGCTCGATGAAGGCAACCGGACCCGGCTGCTTGCTGATGGCCCCGACGGCAACAAGGCACCACCGATTGCCATCTCGGCTATCACCGGCGAGGGGATCGACGCGCTCAAGGCGATCATCGAGACAAGGATGTCCGGTGAGCTTCAGTCGTTGACGGTTACGATCGAGCCGGCGCAGTTCGGCCTCGTCGACTGGCTGTATCGCAACGGGGACGTTGTCTCGAGGGCTGACAATGATGATGGCAGCGTGACCATATCGCTGCAGGCCACGCAAAGCGCCCGCGAAGAGATCGAAAGCCGATTGCTTCGCAAGAACAACGGGTAAGGGCGGTTATTTCGCGCACGGATAGGGGCGGTTATTTCGCCCTCTTGGCTTGCTGCCAGAGCGTTTCCATCTCATCCAGACCAGCCTTTTCCAGTGTGCTGCCCGATGCCTCCACCGCCTGTTCGACATAGTGGAAGCGCGAGCGGAATTTTTCGTTGGTGCCGCTGAGTGCGGCTTCGGAATCGACCTTGAGGTGTCGACCGAGATTGACGACGGCAAACAGCATGTCGCCGAACTCATCCTTGATCGACGCCGTGTCGCCCTTGGTCAGCGCTTCGCGCAATTCGCCGATCTCTTCCTCGATCTTGTCGAGGATGGGGGCTGCCTCGCTCCAGTCGAATCCGACGCGGGCGGCCTTCTCCTGAAGCTTCAGCGCCCGGGTCAGCGCGGGCAGGGCGACGGGCACGCTGTCCAGAAAGCCCTTGCCGTTGTCTTCGGGATCAAGCCCACGGGCGAGGCGGGCGCTTCGCTTCTCGGCCTTCTCCTCGGACTTGATCTTTTCCCACATGCCCTTGGCCATGCCGGCATTGCGGGCTTCCTCATCGCCGAAGACATGCGGATGGCGGCGGATCATCTTGGTCGTGATCGCCTGGACTACGTCGCCGAAGGCGAACTCGCCTGCTTCCTCGGCCATTTGCGCGTGGTAGACGACCTGCAGCAGGAGATCGCCGAGTTCGTCGCGCAAATCGTCGAGATCGCCGCGCGCTATGGCATCGGCCACTTCGTAGGCTTCCTCGATCGTGTAGGGCGCGATGGTCGAGAAGTCCTGCTCGATATCCCACGGGCAGCCGGTCTTCGGCGCGCGCAGCGCCGCCATGATCTCGATCAGCCGGGAGATGTCTTCCGATGGCTTCATACGCGGAATGCTATCCTGCGGCCCGTCGCACGGCCAACGCTGTCAGCCGGCGAGGGGGCCTTGTCCACAGTTGGCCTTAATCCAGCACGGACACGATCGCCTTGGCGAGCGCATCCATGCCGTCTTCCGGCAGGCCCGCCACATTGATGCGGCTGTCGCCGACCATGTAGACGCCGTGCTCGGTACGCAACCGCTCGACCTGGGCTTCGGAAAGACCCAGCCGGGAAAACATGCCGCGATGGCTCGCGACGAAATCGAAACGGTCGGAATTGGACTGACGCCGCAACGCGTCGGCGAATGCGACCCGCAGCCTGAGCATGCGCAGGCGCATCTCTTCGAGTTCCGCCTCCCAGTCGGCGCGCAATGTGGTGTCTTCGAGCACGATGCGCACGGCGGCTGCACCGTGGTCCGGCGGCATCGAATACATCGCGCGCGCCGCCGAAAGCATCTGGCTCATCGCAACATCCGCCTGGGCGCTGTCCTTGGCCATGACCATGGCCGCGCCAACACGGTCGCGGTAGACGGCAAAGTTCTTCGAGCAGCTGGAGGCGACGACCATTTCAGGAACCTTCGCAGCCAAAATCCGCAAGCCGGCCGCATCGGCGTCCAGTCCTTCGCCAAAACCCTGATAGGCGATATCGACAAAGGGCAGCAGGCCGCGCTCAAGCAGCAACTCAGCAACCTCAGCCCATTGCGCTTCGCTCAGGTTGGCGCCCGTCGGGTTGTGGCAGCAGCCATGCAGCAGCACCACATCGCCGCTCTTTGCGGTCCGCAGCGCCGCCAGCATGTCGTCGAAGCGAACGGCGCCCGAGGTGGCGTCGAAATATGGATAGTCGCGGATCTGCAGGCCGGCGGCGCGCATCACCGGCAAGTGGTTCGGCCATGTCGGGTCCGACAGCCAGACGGTCGCGTCGGAACGTGTCCGCTTGAGCAGTTCCGCCACCAGGCGCAGCGCACCGGAGCCACCTGGCGCCTGCGCCGCGCGAATGCGCGTCAAATCGGCTGCCGGGCCAAAGGACAATTTGGCCATCGCCGTGTTGAAGGCGGTGTCGCCAGCGAGGCCGAGATAGGTCTTTGTATCCTGGCTCTGCAGCAGACGCTTTTCAGCCTCGCGCACGGCGCGCATCACTGGCGTCTTGCCATCGCGATCCTTGTAGACGCCGACGCCGAGATCGACCTTGTCGGGGCGCGGATCGGCGCGATAGAGCCCGATCAGGGCGAGGATCTTGTCGGCGGGGGCTTGCTGCAGGTCTTCGAACATTGGCATGGTTCCGTTGGCGCGGCGGAGTGATACGAAAATTGGTTGCCGTTCACCAGTGCTTTCAACGGTCCCAAGCTGAAAGCGCGCGAATGTTGTTCCATCATCGTTGGTGTTTGGCCGTGGCGGCGCGACTAGCTTTGAGTCCGGCGAGGCTTTTGCTAACCTTGGTCCTCTTGCGGAACCCAATCGACCGACCCAGCGAGGACATGTGGGACAGGACAGCCAGACGCTTCACGGTGACGGCATTTCGGCGACCATAGTCGCACAGGGAGCGGAGCTTGTTTCCCTGCGAAGCGCGGAGGGGCTCGAACTCCTGTGGCAGGCAGGACCGGAGTGGAGGCGCCATTCGCCGGTGCTGTTTCCCATCGTTGGCCGGCTGAAGGGCGACCAATTGCATCATCGCGGCCGAACCTATCCGATGACGCAGCACGGTTTTGCCCGTGACAGGCAGTTTGAATGGGCGGAGAGGGGGCCGAGATCCTGCACGCTGGTTCTCACCGACGATGCCGACACCCGGTCGCACTATCCGTTCGCCTTCCGTCTGGCGATCAACTATTTGGTGGCGGATGGAGACCTTTCCATACGCTTCGAGATCACCAACACCGGCGACGAGACCCTGCCGGCATCGATCGGCGCCCATCCTGCGTTCAATTGGCCGCTGCGGCCGGACCTGGCCAAGACGGACTACAGGCTGACCTTTGCCGAAGCCGAGCGCGCTCCAATCCGCCGCCTGAAGGATGGTCTGCTGCTGGCAGCACCGCAGCCGACGCCTGTTGAGGGCAATATCCTCGAGCTTTCCGAGCAGCTGTTTGTCGACGACGCCGTCATTCTGGATCGGCGAGAAAGCGCTAGCGTGCGCTACGCCGCTGAGGTCGGTCCGGCCATCGAGATGTCGTGGCACGGATTTCAGGAACTGGGCATCTGGTCCAAGCCCGGTGGCGCGCCATTCCTTTGCATCGAACCTTGGCACGGCATTGCAAGCCCGGTGGATTTCGACGGCGAATTTCTCGACAAGCCGGGCCTGATGCTGATCGCGCCGGCGGCAAAGCATATTCTGGCTTACCAGATCCGCCTGCGGCAGACGCAGCACGGGTGATGGCGCGGACCCTTTGATGCGTGGCCTCTATAGAGGCGCCAGGCGGACTTTATCGTGGGGAGAGGCCATCCAGCAGGAAGCCGAGGCCTTTCCGGAAAATACCATCCCAATCATCATCCAACAGCAGCCGGGAGCGTTCGATCGTCGCGTAGTGTTCGCTGAGGCGTGTAAGGCGCTGCTGCGCGGCGGCCCTGTCGTCGTCCGAAAGGTCGAAGCTCGCCCTGGTGATGGTGGCGCCCATCACATAGGTCCAGAGCGACCATATCGCGACGTTCATATCCGCGGCCGCTACGCCGGCCCCGGACAAGGTCTTGCTTAGCAGTTCCAGCCGACTGAGCATGTTCGGGCCGAGTGCGCGGCGCGGCAACAGCGATACCGACCAAGGATGGCGCAGCATGCTGGCGCGCCAGTCCTCGAGCAGATACACGACTTTTCCGCGCCAGTCTTGAGACGCAACCATTTGCGGCGGTTCGCGATATTCGAGCACCGAATCGAGCGCCAGATCAAAGACATCCTCTTTGTTGTCGACATGCCAATATAGGCTCATCACGCCCGAGCCAAGTCGATCAGCCAGCCGACGCATCGTCAATCCATCGACCCCTTGAGCGTCCAGCAGTTCTACCGCGCCGGCCACGATACGTTGCCGAGAGAGAGGCGGTTCACCGGATAACTCCTTCCCGGGCTGGAGCGATCCACTTGCCCGTTGAGATCGTTTGCCTCGCGCGCCGCTACCTTTGGCTGCCATTCGTCTTACTCGGTGGTCGGAACCTCGGATTTTGGCAGGCAGCGTCAGGAATGTCGATGCCGGCTGGTTGACTCGTACCATGTACCATAAGATGACTCGTGCATCGTACGAGTCATCTTATGGTACGGGCCAGAATTCGATCATGCCGGCCGCGAGCGTACGTTGCTCGCCGTCAGCAGAGCCACGAGAAAATCATGTCTCGCTCAATCAAGCATCTGCTTATCGGAGGACTAGTCACCATGACCATGGGAGTTCCCACTGCGACGACGGCGAATGAGAATGATCGCAAGCTGACCATCGTCAATCCACAGAACCTCTACGACCCGTCGCCGAATGGCTACAGCACGGTGGTGATCACGCCCCGCGAAACCCGGGTGGCCTATATCTCCGGGCAGGGCGGCCAAGATAGCACAGGCGCCTTGTCGCCCGACTTCGCTGTCCAGGTCGAGCAGGCCTACGCAAATTTGCGCACCGCCCTCGATGCGCTTGGTGCCAAGCCGGATCAGGTCGCCAAACTCACGGTCTTCGTGGTCGATCACGATATGTCCAAGCTTGAGGTGTTGGTCAGGAACGTCAAGGAAATGTTCGGCGAGGCGCTGCCGGCGCAGACGCTGGTTCCCGTTCCCAAGCTTGCAATTGACCCCATGCTCGTCGAGGTGGAGGCAGTGGTCGTGCTTGACTAGCGGGGCGGTCCGCATCGCCTCGGTGACTGTCAGCAGCGCCAGCAAGTTAGAAATGCGACAACCTCTATGCGTTGCAGCTCGCGTTCGCTCATCAACACCAATCCCACCTACAGTCTCCCTCGCTATCGGTGCCGGGGAGAATGGCATTCAGCAAAGCGGAAGCGACATTCCTACTTTTCAGAAGTGGGACACTTTAACTTTGCGCCTACAGGAAAAAGTCGCATAAGATAGATTATGGAACTAACCGATATGGCGGCTGGTCGAAATTCTGTAGAAATGTCAGCAGCTTGATCCTGATGGCGTTGCGGCCGATATCATCAGAAGCAGCGCATCTATGCGCCATCCCTCAGGCCGACAGGTCCGCTACCACAGCCTTCGCGGCGTTGATCATTGCATACGGCTCGGCGGCAAACACCGCATCATGCGCACCGGCAGCAGCCCAGATGCGATCGAAGCCCAGCAGGACTTCATCGGCGAATGCCGGCATCACAATCAGGTGCCCGATGGGCGCGACGCCGCCAATGGCAAAGCCGGTTTCGTCGCGGATGTGTCTTGGATCGGCGCGCTTGAGCGGCTCATTGGTCAATGCCGCGGCCTTGGCAAGATCGAGCTGGTTGCTGCCGGACACCAGGAACAGAAACAGCTTTCCGCTGTTTTCTCCCTGGAAAATCAATGATTTGACGATCTGTGCCACCGTGCAGCCGCATTGCATCGCAGCTTCTTCGGCCGTGCGCGTCGAGGCACCCATGCGCTTGATCTCGATGTCGAGGCCGGCGTCAGCCGCCGCCTGGGTCACACGATCAATGCTGCCAGCCATGAACAGTTATTCCCATCACATTGATTCAAAAGGAATTTCAATGATCATGCCGTCAAAGGCCGGCTCGACGTTGGCCGGCGTCTCGGCCATGACCGTGGCATAGTCGAGCGGCACATGCATATGCGTCAGAACGGAGCGTCTGGGTGCCAGTCGTTCGATCCAGCCAAGCGCCTGGTCGAGCGACAGATGGCTTGGATGCGTCTTGTACTGCAGCGCGTCGATGACGAGCACCTCAAGGCCCTCCAGCCGCTCGGCGGTGGTCTCCGGGAAGTCGCTGATGTCGGGGCAGTAGGCCAGCCCGCCAATGCGAAATCCCAGCGATATGATATCGCCATGGATTTGAGGCAGCGGTTCGAGGGTGAGGGCACCGCCCTCTCCTTCAATGGTCACCGGCCTGCCATGGTCGATGAGATGCGGCGTGACGATGGGCGGATAGGAACTGCCTTGCGGTGTCTGGAAGCAATATCCGAACGCTTCTCGCAACCTCAGCATGGTGGCTTGGTCGGCATGGACGTTGATCCGCTCGCGCTGGTCGAGCACGAAGCCGCGCAAATCGTCGATGCCGTGGATGTGGTCTGCATGCGGATGGGTGTAGACGACACCATCGATGCGCCTGACGGACGCCAGCAGCATCTGTTCGCGAAAGTCAGGCCCGGTGTCGATGACGACCGTGGTCCTGCCACCATTCGCCGCAATCCGCTCGACGAGCGCGGCGGTGCGCATGCGCCGGTTCCTGGGGTTCGCCGGATCGCAATTGCCCCAGTCGCCGGTGATGCGCGGCGTGCCGGGCGACGAGCCGCAGCCGAGAACGGTGAGGCGCAGCCGGTCGGTCATGCTTCAGGCGACCCGCACGTCCGGGCGCGGCATTTTGCGGAACAGCCGGAAGAAATTGTCCGTCGTGGCAGTTGCGATCTCCGTCTCGGTGATCCCGATGGTTTCCGCCAGCACCTTGGCCGTATGCGCGACATAGGCGGGTTCGTTGCGTTTGCCGCGGAACGGTATCGGTGCGAGATATGGCGCGTCGGTTTCCACCAGCAGGCGGTCATGCGGCACATCAGCGGCAATGGCGCGGAGCTCGGCCGAATTCTTGAAGGTCAGGATGCCCGAGAAGGAAATGTAGCCGCCGAGCGCGACGCCCACTTCGGCCAGCCTGCGTCCCGACGAAAAACAATGCAGGATGAAGGGGAAGGCGCCCTTCCCTGTTTCGTCCGTGAGGATGCCAGCCATGTCGTCGTCGGCGTCGCGGGAATGAATGACCAGCGGCAGCCCGGTCTCTCGCGCTGCGGCGATATGGGCGCGAAAGCCCTGCGCTTGCGCATCGCGCGGCGCTTTGTCGTAGAAATAGTCGAGCCCGGCCTCGCCGATCGCCACCACCTTCGGATGGGCGGACAGGCGCACGAGATCGTCCTTCGTCACGTCCAGCTCTTCGGCGGCATTGTGCGGATGGGTGCCGACAGAGCAATAGACTTCGTCGAAAGTCTCAGCGATTTCAAGTATTTGCTGGAAACGCTTTACGCGGGTCGAGATCGTCACCATGCGGCCGACACCGGCTGCTTTGGCGCGGGCGACGATGGCCGCCCGCTCCTCAGTGAAATCTGGAAAATCCAGATGGCAGTGGCTGTCGACAAGCATCAGGCGTTCGCGTCCGGCTGTTCGACATAACGCGGAAACACGCCTTCCGGCAAAGGCAAAGCAGCGCCGGGAACCAGCGCATGGTCCGCGTGGACATGAACAAAGTCGCGGCTTTCCATCGCCACCGCTAGCAGGTCCAGCAGCTTCCTGGCCGATCCCGGAATGAAGGGCTGGCACAACAGCGCCACACGGCGGACGACTTCGGCGGTCGTCCACAGCACCGTCTCCATCCGCGCCGGATCGGTTTTCTTCAGCGCCCATGGCTCCTGCGAAGCGAAGTAGCGATCAGCGTCCGCCACGACGTTGAAGATTGCTGCCAGGGCCAGATGGATGCCCTGCTCCGACATTGCCTTGCGCGCCATGGCAAGAGCGGCCACCGCCTGATCCAGGATCGCCTTGTCGGCCTCCGTCAGGTCGCCGCGCTTCGGCACCACGCCGCCGCAGTTCTTGGCGATCATCGACAGCGAACGCTGCGCCAGATTGCCGAGGCCATTGGCAAGATCGGCGTTGGTGCGGTTGACGATCGCTTCATGG